>JBCCAR010000050.1:0-13218 GCA_039814715.1 Pseudomonadota bacterium | reverse complement strand
GATTGGAAAGTCAGTCTGATCGAAGCGCGTAACCCCCACTGGCAGGATTTATACCCACAGATTGCAGCCCCATGATCATGAATGGGTCCCCCGGTCAAGCCGGAGGACGACGGAGGCGGATGTCGCCTTCGGGCTCAAACCTGCCCCAAAGCCTCGTTCCGGCCCGGGAGCCAACTACGCTAAATCCAACCATGGACACGGGTTCAAAACTGGGGTGACCGCGCGTTGTCTAGCAAGCGGCGTTATACTGGCTTAATCCGATGTATGTGAGGCGAGGAGCCAATCCATGTCTTTGTCCGCCAGGGGGTAATCAAAGCCGTTTTCAGCAAGTACGATGTCGCCAGCGTTGATGAGAACCACGGCGCGCTGAACGTTGACGGCTGTGCGCATGCTGAGCCCTGCTTTCCAGATCAGGGAGGTGACGAGGCGCGCATCCTTACTGGAGAGAATGGTCTTTATATCTGACATACTAATCTCGGTCTGAATGGCCAGAGCGTGGATCAATACCCCGCGCTTATTGCCTTTGACCAAATCGCGCACGGCTGCATCGGTTAAAGGCTCACCGGCGAGCAACTCCTGCGCCTCAGCGTGCCACTGGGCATCAAGATCATCATCGACATTTTCTGCCTGGATAGCGGTTCTGGCGATAGCCAGCACCTCTTCAGCGGCCTTTTCATCAAGGCCATGGCGATCAACCATCTCGCCCACCAAAAAGGACGCGACAAAGCCTGAGATACGCTTCATGGCGCGCAGCGATAAGCTCTCGCGCATTGCTAATGGCCGGTGCCAGCTTTGCGCCTGCGGTGCTTGGTCTATGATGGCATCAAGCGTGTCTTCACGGATTTGCGCGCTATCGTTTTCTAGCAGTGCTGCGACCGCCTGTGTATCCAGTGTCGCCGCCAAATCATGGGACACGGTGTCAGGCAGGTCAGCGCGCTTGGCAATCGCATTGAGCGCTCCGCTCGCTGCGCCGGCAGCAATAATCTCGCTTAAGTCATCTTCCGTTAAGAGCGGCGAATATTGCAGGACGGGCGCGGCGACAGCCTGTTCCACATCCTTGGCGAGGCCGCGGACCATATCGGCTGGGACTGCGCGGGATTCTTTGACCGCCTCTGCCACAATGGCACGCACCCGCGGCAATTCATCCTGCGCAAGGCGCGCCAGGATTTCCAGGCTTTTGGCGCCGAGTTTCCCTTGCGCTTCTTGTGTAAGGTCAGGCAACAACCGGGCGATTTTAACCGCCACTGCCGCGCGCACCTCATCGACTTCATCGGCTGAGAGAATATCATCCGCCTGAAGCGGGGCCGAGCGATTACCGGCCACAAGCGCGCGGACATCCGCGTCCCCGTTTTCAGCTAGGTAATACAGCATCTCCGGCTGGGTTGCCTCCGCGGCGGCAACTGTTTTCATCTCTGGTTCAGCGCCGCGCTCAAGCACGCTGCGGTCGCGGACGTAGCGCGGGTCTTTAGGCTCCGTTTTTTTAGCCGTCTGCCCCATGATCAAGCTCCATCATCGTCAAATTTGTGATGCGCGCGCCCGCCGTCCTTCACGGCGTACATGGCGCCATCTGCGCGCTTCAGCATGCCTTCAAGGTCATCACGGCCAGGCTGAAAGGCTGTTACGCCAATAGAGAGCGACAGTCCAAACCCTGGCAGGGCTAAATCAGCGCACAGACCTGGCATGGCATCTTGCAAAGCCTCGCACACACGCTCCGCGCCAGCGCGGCTACAGGCATCCATCCAGAGTGCAAATTCATCGCCGCCTAGGCGCGCGGCCAAATCGTTTTTGCGGCTATGCTGCGTGAGGAGTTGGCCAACGGCAATGAGCGCCGCATCGCCCACATGGTGGCCCTGAGTATCGTTCAGCGCTTTGAATTTATCGAGATCGATGAGCGCCAAGTATCCGCCCTTATCGGCAGCGCGCAGCTGGCGGCAGACTTTGCTCATGCGCTCTTCAAATCCGCGCCGGTTAAGCAGGCCCGTTAAGCTATCAGTGATCGCGCTTTTTTGTAGGAGCGCAGAGGCATCATCCAAGGCTTCGCCGTCTAAGCGTTCAGCTGTCACATCTAAGGCGACACCGCGCGCGCCCTGCCATACGCCCTGACCATCAAAAACTGGCCGCGCACTCACAGATAAACATAAGCGCGCGCCGCCAGGGGGCGAGACCCAGACATCAACACTGCGCACAGGGACTTGCGCGCAAAATGTTTCCGCTGCCATCGCGTCGGGCATAGACAGGCAATCTGCCGGGGCTTTGCCGACCATATCGCCATGCACAAGCGCGCCGAGCTGCTTGCCCGACACAAAATTAAACGTGCCGCAAGCGCGTGTTTCCCACACCAGACCAGGCACGGTTTGTACGATATCTTTATACAGCGCGCGGCTTTGCGACAGTGCTTGAATGAGGCTGCCCGAGAGCTTTGGTTGGCGCAGTATCAACAACCAATAGGCCCCAGCGCCGATGTGCGCGATCGAGACCTTCTGGGCCATATAGCTCTGCGCCGCCTCGCCGCGGCCGATCCGCAACCCAAATTCACCTGCATCTTCTTCTTCAAGCCACTCGCGGAAATCTTCAGAAAGGGCACTTTCTAAAGCAAGAAGCTCAGGCGCTAGTGTTTCACCTGCCGCATTAAATGCTGCAAGCTCGCCAGAAGCACCAACGATCACACGCGCCTCCCGGCTAGGCGGCAACAACGCAGCGCGCGCGCTCTCCAAAGCAGGCGGTAGCGCGGGCAAGGCTTCCACGCTAAGCGGCTGAAGTATATGCTGTGTCATCGCCTAAACGCTCGTTTCCTTAACTGTTTGCGCCATAGTGACCACCAGGCGTTAAAGGCGTTTTAATGCCGCCTTGCCCAAGGCTGCGTCTTCACCCATATGGTGACAAATGATGTTTTAAAGATGTAAGGCCCGCCCTTTGACCACGCCCAGCTGGATCATTGATCTCGACAACACGCTTTACCGCGCAGACACGCATTTGTTTGACCAAATCGATGTCCGCATGGGCCGCTATATTGCAGACATGTTTAAGGTCGACCGGGTTGAAGCGCGGCGCATTCAGAAAGACTATTTTTTAGCATATGGCACCACCCTCAGCGGCCTCATTGATCAGCACGACATCGACCCACACCCGTTTTTAGAATTCGTCCACGACATCGATGTGTCGCCCATTCCGCAAGACCCGCATTTAAAAGACGCCCTAACCGCTCTTCCAGGCCAGCGATATATCTACACCAATGGCTCTTATGGTCATGCGCAGCGTGTGCTCGATCATTTGGGTTTGGCGCACATTTTTGACGGCATCTTTGATATCGCTGCCGCTCAGTTTGAAGCCAAGCCTGCGCTTAGCGCCATGGAACGCTGCGTCAATGTGTTCGGCATTGCACCGCAATCAGCGACGATGATTGATGATATGGCAAAAAACTTGGAACCAGCGGCCGCAATGGGTATGCACACCGTGTGGATCGATACCGGCAGCCCCTGGGCAGCAGAAGGACATGGCCCACATATAAAAGAAACCGCGACTTGCCTGAAATCATGGCTGCAAAAGACAACCTTTAAAACGGAAGATACACTCCAATGACCGATATTTCTGCCCTGCGCGACGCCGTTGAAGCTGCATGGGAAGGCCGCGATGACATCAACACCAGCAGCGTTGGACCAGCCCGCGATGCGGTCGACATGGCGCTTGGCAAGCTGGATGCCGGCGAATTGCGTGTTGCAGCGAAAGAAGGCGGTGAGTGGGTTGTCCATGAATGGCTGAAAAAAGCGGTGCTATTATCCTTCCGGCTGAACCCCATGGCGCCGATTGCTGGCGGTCCTGGCACAGCTACCTGGTATGATAAAGTGTCTTCCAAGTTTGAGGCTTGGGGAGAAGCTGAGTTTAAAGCCGCTGGCTTCCGCGCTGTGCCATCCGCCGTCGTGCGCCACTCAGCATATATTGCGCCCAATGTTGTGCTGATGCCCAGCTTTGTGAACCTTGGCGCCTATGTGGATGAAGGGACTATGGTGGACACCTGGGCCACCGTTGGCTCGTGCGCGCAAATTGGCAAAAATGTTCACCTCTCTGGCGGGGCAGGCATTGGCGGCGTGCTAGAGCCGCTGCAAGCCAATCCGGTGATCATTGAAGACAATTGCTTTATTGGCGCGCGCTCTGAAGTGGCGGAAGGCGTGATTGTCGAAGAAGGCGCTGTACTCTCCATGGGCGTTTATATTGGCGCCAGCACTAAGATTATGGACCGCAGTACCGGCGAGATATTCATGGGCCGGGTCCCATCTTATTCTGTCGTGGTGCCTGGCACCCTGCCTGGTAAACCACTGGCCGACGGTTCGCCGGGACCAGGCCTTTACTGCGCCGTCATCGTCAAACGGGTAGATGAGCAGACCCGCTCTAAAGTCTCCGTCAATGAGCTGCTGCGCGGTGCCTGAGACAGCCTTAAGCCTTGCGCAAGACCTCATGCGCTGCCCGTCGGTCACGCCTGCCGATGCCGGCGCGCTTGGCGTGCTTGAAGATAAGCTAACGTCACTTGGCTTTGTCTGCCAGCGCTTGCCCTTCGGCGACGGGGCCGAGCGGGTTGAAAATCTCTACGCCCGTTGGGGCAAAGCGGGCCGCAATTTTTGCTTTGCTGGCCATACGGATGTTGTACCCCCTGGCGCCATAGACCAGTGGGAGCGCGATCCGTTTGACCCTATTGTTGATCAAGGCTGGCTACTTGGCCGCGGTGCCTCTGACATGAAAAGTGCAATTGCAGCTTTTGTGGACGGCGCGGAACAAGTCATCTCCAGCGGCAAGGCCGATGGCTCCATCAGTCTGCTGATCACGGGCGACGAAGAAGGCCCGGCGATTAACGGTACCACCAAAGTGCTCGATTGGCTTGAAGACCAAGGCGAAACCATCGACCATTGCTTAGTCGGCGAACCCACCTGCCCGCGCACCTTTGGCGAGATGGTCAAAAACGGCCGCCGCGGCAGCATCAATGCCACCATCCGTGTGTTTGGCGCGCAGGGCCATGTCGCCTACCAACACTTGGCTGACAGCCCGTTTCCAAGACTGTTGGCGTTTTTAAATGCTGTGACCGCCAAACCGGTGGATGATGGCTATGAGGATTTTGACCCGTCAAACTTGGAAATCACGACGATTGACACAGGCAATAAAACGGAAAACGTGATCCCCGCCGTTGCCACCGCGCGCATCAATATTCGCTTTAATCCAAACCATTCCGGTGCATCGCTGACCGCCTGGCTGGAAGAGTTAGCGCGCGAATATGCTGGCACGCATGAGCTAAATATCCGCGTTTCTGGCGAACCGTTCCTCACTAAACGCGGGCCGTTTACCGATTTGGTGGTGGGCGCGATTGAAGCCGAAACAGGCACAGCGCCCATATTGTCCACCACGGGCGGCACGTCTGATGCCCGCTTTATCACGCGGCTGTGTCCAGTCGTCGAATTTGGCCTGGTGGGCCAGACAATGCATAAGGTTGATGAACGTGTACGCGTGGAGGACGTGTTGGCGCTTAGCCGTGTCTATGCGCGTATTCTAGAAGACTATTTCCGCGCCGAGGCTCTGTGAAACAAGGCTCAACTCTTGGCGCGCTGATCGGCAGTATCGAGCTTGCACAGTTTGATGCTGACGCGCTCAAACGCTACGATCTATCGCCCAATGGGTTTTGGCAAAGCTTTACCGCCGTTTTATTCCTAGCGCCGCTCTTTTTGCTGGCACTTTACCTGCAAAATACATTCATCCTGCGCGGTGGGCGCGCGCCTGAACCCTATGACATTGCTTTGCTTGTTGCCTTGCTGGATTGGATAGTTTTCACCGTGCTTATGGTGCCGATCTCGCGCTTCTTGGGCCTTGGGGAAAATTATTATAGCGCGCTGACGGTCTATAACTGGTGCCGCCCGCTGGCCTTTGCGTTCTATTTGCCGGTTTTTGCCGCCAGCGCTGCCGGCTTGGCAGGCCCGGGCACCCAGTTTTTACTGCTCTATCTCTCAATCACCCTGCGCAGTATTTATCTTGGATACATCCTGCATTTAACGCTCAAAGCAAGCTTTGGCGCGATCTTCGCTATCATCGTGATTGATATCTTGCTTGGCGAAGTCATCATCATGACGCTGCGCAAAACCGTGCTGGCCTAAAGGGCGTTAAGCAGCGCTGGCCTTACGCGCCCAAGCCGTCTGCGCTTTGTCCAAAAAACGGTCCAGCGCGATATCGATTTGCTGGTAAATGGACATAAAGAAATCCACATCCTTGCCAACGGGATCACGAATGATGGCTGCCGCGGATGTCCGCGGGGCCAAGTGGCCAAGGTTAAACACAGCACTTGGAACATCGCGCATAACGCGGCTGAGTTCTTGTTCTATGATGGGATCAAAATGCAAAATTAAATCCACATCCTGCAAGGATAGCGCACTGACATGGCAGGAGCGATGGGCCCTTAAATCAATGCCTAAGCGGCCAGCGGCGATGCAGGCATTCTGCGGCGATGGGCGTCCACTATGGGGCAGTGTCCCGCCTTGGACGACCGTCATATCGAGCTGGCGATGCGCGGCTTTGTCTTGCAGCAGATAGGTGGCAAAGGGGCTCCGGCAGATATTGCCGCGGCACAAAACTGCGACCGTCATACCTGGGCCAACGCGCTCAAGGCACGCTTCAAGCTTATCAACTTCTTGACGACTTGCTGACCGCACCAACGGAGGAATTTTAGACAAAATCCGCGTGTTTAAATCACTTTTGAAGTTTTGGAAGTCTTTGCGGTGGGGGCGTTCATCCTCGCGGTCGTAGCTGTCGAGCGTATCCAGCCGCGTTGCATAGCGCCAATACCCGGCAACACTGGTCACCAAATCGCGGGCGCGCGACAGCGTCGGGCTGCTCAATGTGGTCACTGCCCGTTCCGTTAGGGAATTGAGGTCGTTCGTGAGATTGCGGCCATAAACAGGGACTTTATAGTCAAGCCGCTGACCGCGGTCACCCTCAACGAGCAACTTGTAATAAAGCGCTGGAAAATCAATTCCTGAGGCAATGGCAAGGGGTACTGAGCCCCACAAGCGGGCGTTGACTTCAAGCAGAATATGCGCGCCGGTGTCACGGTTATGGCGGAACTCAAACATGGCCAAACCCGTGAGATTGGTTGCGCGGGCCATTTTCTCCACATCATCCATCATTACAGGATGGAGCGGCGCGCTTTTGCGGTAAGAGCTGCCGCCTCCGGTCTCTGGTTCGTGCACGCGCTGGTGTTGAAAGGCTTGCAGAATTTCCCCTTCATGCGCCAGCACAGAGATGCCGGCCCCGCTGCCAGGGAAAACAGCTTCTACAAAATACGTGTCCCAGCTGTCCATCTGCTTCAAAGCATCAAACAAGTCACCGGGGCTATGGGCGAGACGCACAGAGCGGCGCGAAAACAAGTTGCCGTCCACAAAGGAGCGGCTCGGCTTGATGGCCAATGGCAGACCAAATTCGGCAATCAAATCGCCGGCGCCTTCTTGCGGATCAAATGTACGGCCCGCAGCGACAGGAACGCCGACCTCTTCGGCGCAGGCGCGGGTTTTGACCTTATCAAAAAACACGTCAAAGGCATGATCACCCACAATGCCGAGAACCGTATCGCTGAAGCGGCTGCGCGCTCGCACCAGCGGCAAGATGCCCTTTTCATTACACGGCAAAATGAAGCTGTAGCCCTCACGTTTATGCACGCGCTCGAGCGCATCGATCCAATCATCGGGCGACAAATCATGCTGCGGCAGGGAAATGCGGCGCTTGATATACTGCGACGACAGTACCGGCGAGGCCCAGTTTTCAGGGGCTGCGTGTACTTCAAGGCCTAAACGACCAAGCGAACGCACGGACGCTAGAAACGAGCGGTTGTCATCGCCAATAATGAGGACTTTTTTGCTCATCCCCGGTCCCTACGCTGCGCGCTCGGCGCGCTGCGTTTGCGCGGCAGATGCAGCAGCGTAAAAGCTATCGGGCGAACCTGGCGCACCGCCAAGCTCGGCGACAAAGAACGCCAAAAAAGCGCACATTTTCTCTAAAAGCGCGTCTCGGTCGGCTCCTGTTTTGGCATAAGGCGTCCAGCCTATCCCTGCGGATGGGGAATGGAACGACAGCGTAAAGAGCCGCACACCGCCATCAAACAGCGCCCTGGCAAGCGCTTTCATGTCGGCGAGCGCTGTCCCCTCAATCGTAATGCGCGCTTGGCGTACAGCGCCGAGACGCGCAGCGATGGAGGGTAATTTCAGCGCGTTGGCGGCCCCGTCTTCACTCAACTTTAACTGGCGCAAACCAGCTTTGCACAAAAAGCCCACATGCCCGCCCGAATGAGGCACATGCAGTAGCTTTGGATGATCAGCGTTAAAAAACGCCATGGCGGAATGGTCGCGCCAATTGGGGCCATCATAGCGCCGATAATCCCAGCCCGGCGCGACAGAAAAATCAACCTTGTAGCCCAGCTTTGATAGCGCCGCGCTGGTGCCTGGGCCATAGCCATAGCGTCCAGCCAAATACGCCGTAGGGCGGATGGAAAACGTCTCTTCAAGCTGCTGCGTCAAGGCGTTTAGTTTCGCCTCTTCCAGCGCGGGGGGAAGATTGCCGGGAAAGCTGTTTTTATTGATTACGTCTTCTTCAAAAGGGGGGCACACCCAGGGGTGCAAGTGCGTGCCAAGACTAGCTTCGCCAGCGGCAAACAATGGCTTAAAAAAAGCAGCCGCGTCCGGGTCGCGCGCGATGGGATAGCCGCAGCTATAATGCGGCGCAAAGCCCTGCGCATGTGCAGCGGTTTGAAAAGCGGCCAGCTCGGTCACATGGGATACAGTATCGGCGCTGCGATCAAAGGGCGCACCCCAGTCAAACTCTTCTTCCGTGTGCACCACAATTGCCAGTTGCGGCGCGGCGGCTGCACCGAATTCGATGTCAGGGCCGCGCTTTGGCCAGGGTGCGATCTTTTCTGTTAAGACCATATAGTGCCATGCTTTTTTTGGGCCTGAGACATCACAAGAGGTAGAGCATAAGCCTTAAAGTGTGATGAACTCGCCGCCACGACCGGACTGCACCATAGCGCCTGCCGCGCGCTTTGGTCTGTGAGAAAAATCAAATATCGCCGGTCATGCTTCTGGCTGAACAAGCTCACGGAACGTGGACCATCCCGTTGGGCTTTCCGCCCAGCGCTTCATAATCACCATATAGCGACCCGTGCGGCGCATTTCAGGGCCGCCGGCCTTTGGGCTGAGGACGACTTCGTAGGTGCCATGCGTGCTGGCCATATCATCGCTGATGGCCATGTCCTCGAGCGCGTCGGCAATACGGATATCAAAAAGCGACAGTGCCGCCGCGTAGTTGGCGCGCACGGCTTCCTTACCATCAAGGATTTTGTCAAATGCGGGGATTTGGACTACCTCTGGATGGAAATAGGCCATCATCGTTTCAAGGTCACCAGCGCAATAAGCTTCAAACACGCGGGCCCGTGTTGTTTCTATCGCTGCCTTATCGCTTTGGGTCATATCGCCTCCTTTGCGGCACGCCTTTAACATCAGCGCCCCAAGAGATACCAAACCGGCAATTGCCTTGAGACTTTGCCGCCGCGCCGCCATAGCTGCTGTATACGCAAAAAAAGAGGATGTGACCAATGGGGAACAGGCACTTAGTGGCGGAGCAACTACCGACCATGCTCGCGCATGAGGGCACCTGGGTGGGTGAATATCAGCATGTGGATTTGGCTGGCGCCGTACTAGACCGGCACGATACTCATATCGTATGCGAATTCCCAGATGACGGACCCCACGTCTATATCCAACACAACACCTTTACCTGGGCCGATGGGCGCGAATACAAAGCAACCCTGCCAGGCGTATTGAAAGATGGGATGCTGTGGTGGGATGTGGAGACCTTTCATGGCAAGGCCTGGCAAAGTGAGGTCGGCATTATTTTGCTTCACTTAATTCGCAAAGACGTAGAAGGCGGCGAATTCTTTGAAATGATTGTGCTTGGGCAAGATGGCGTCAGCCGCGCACGCACCTGGCATTGGTTTGAACATGGCACCCTCACCAAGCGCACGTTGTGTAATGAGCGCAAGCTAGCGCCTTGAATAGGAAGACCGCCTTTCTATGCCACAGCAATATCCACACGTTGTAACGCCTGCGTTTCAGTTTAACGGCTTATTAACTCCTTGAGCGGATGGTCGTGGCCGTAACGATTTTTCTGCCACAGCCGAAGGACACGCAGATTATGGAAGGCCTCGACACCCTTTTTGCCGGAGACCACACGACGGACTATTTGAAGGTATGGAAAGCAGCGCTTGTTCAATCCGTGCGGTCTGACAAGCCTGACTTCACCAATCGCCAGTTGGCCCTTCTTCTTGTTGTGTATCTAGAACCTGGGCCGCACACCGTGCGAGGCCTTGCAAGCCAGCTCAACGTTGCCAAGCCGGTGATCACCCGCGCGCTTAACACACTAGAGGAAATCGGCTATGTCAAGCGCAAGCGCGACATGTCCGACCGGCGCAATCTGTTCGTCCAGCGCACCGTGAAAGGAGCGGTTTTCTTAAGTGAATTTGCCGACTTCATTTCCCAAGCCTCAGAAAAAGCGGGCGAAGAAGACGCACTGGCAATGTCCATGCAAGCCGCTGGCTAACTCCAGCGCCGCATCATGACGACACTGCGGGTGATTACACCCGCCGCATGGCTCTATGAAACACCCAGCAACGACAGCCGCGTTACCAGTCAACTGCTGTACGGCGAGCGCGTTGATATCGAGGGCGAGCGCGGGGATTGGCGCCATGTTACAGCCCAGCGGGACGGGTATACGGGCTGGATTGATGCCGCCTGTCTAGGCAGTCTTGACCAGAACGCTGCGCACCATGTCTGCGTGCCCTATGCGCCGCTATACGCATCCCCTGACATCAAACATGCACCAACCGGCGCATTGCCGCTTAACAGCGTTGTTACGCTAGGAGGACCCTGCGTTAAAGAGCATCCCGCCTTCATGCCGTTGGCTGGAGGTGGCTTTCTAATCGCCAGCCATGTCACGAACAGCCCGAAGGCGAGCGATCCCTTAGCGGTTGCCAAAACCTTTTTAGGAACGCCCTATGCCTGGGCGGGGCGCACGTATCTAGGCATGGATTGTTCTGGCCTGGTGCAAATGGCGCTTTGGGCCTGCGGCAGGCCATGCCCGCGCGATAGCGGCGATCAGTGGTCCAAGCTGGGCCAAGCGCTGGGCGACAAGGACAGCCCTCAAGAAGGTGATTTGGTATTTTTCCCTGGCCATGTGGGCTTTTACATAGGCGCAGGCGCGCTCTTGCATGCGAACGCCACGCATATGTGCACCACCATCGACCCCCTAGAAGACGTCATCAGCTGGGTCGCCAGAGAGCACGACGCCCCACTCACTGGGTTTAAACGCATCCTGTAATCAAACGAAAAAAGCCGGATCAAGCGACCCGGCTTATCCAATCCAGTTTGCTAAAAGGCTTAGATCTAGCGACTTGCCGCCGCTTGCGGCAAAGCGTCAGACTGATCGCCATTAACCCACAGGTATTTGATCACCGCGGCGCGGTCTTTGTCCTTCTTCAAGCCCGCAAACGACATTTTCGTCCCTCGCAACCAACCTGATGGCTTTTTCAAGAATGCGTCCAGTTTTTCAAACGTCCAATTTCCATCCACGCCCGCCATTGCGCCAGAATACGGGAACCCGCCGGCGTCAGCCACGTCTTCGCCCACGGTATTCCACAGATTAGGGCCCGTCCCGTTTTTGCCGCCTTCAGCGATAGAATGGCATTGGGTGCATTTCTTAAACACCTTCTCGCCCTTTGCGACCGTCGCAGAGGCAAGCAACTCAGCCAGGGAGGGGCCTTTTACGACCTCAACATCTTTCGCTGCGGACGGCGCGTCAGGCACATCGATTACGTAGGCCACCGCCTCGGATTTTTCGATATGAAACAACACCTCAGTGCCCCACATAATGAACATGACCAAAAGCGCGCTGGCGAGCCCAGCCATAAAAATTTTATTCCACTCAAACGAATCCATTGCGCTATCCAGCTTCTCGTTCGGCCCGTAGGCTCGTCAAATTTTGCGCGCACCCTATCCATGACGTTGGGCTTTCGCAAGTCAGATATGGCCGCAGGGTGTCACAGGCCCACTTAGGCCCGTTGAAAGAGTCTATGGATAGGACCAAAGTCTTGCTTTTTCGATAAAAAAGCCGCTAGAGCGAAGCCTATGACAGCCAGCCAAAAAATTGCTTTTCAAGGGGCGCCGGGCGCCTATTCCAACATCGCCTGTGTGGAAGCCTTTCCGGACTGGCAAGCGGTGCCTTGCATTACGTTTGAAGATGCCTTTGCAAAGGTTGAAAGCGGCGAGGCTGACCGCGCGATGATCCCCATTGAAAACAGTCAAGCCGGCCGCGTTGCAGACATTCACTTCATTTTGCCAGAAAGCAAACTCCTCATCGTCGGCGAGCATTTTGTCCGTGTGCGGCACTGCTTGCTCGGCGTGCCTGGCGGTGACATTGCGGACGTTAGCGAGGTGCTAAGCCACCCGCAAGCGCTGGGCCAGTGCCGCAAATTTTTGAACCGGAAAAGCATGCGGCCCGCCGCTCATAGCGATACCGCCGACGCTGCGCGTGTCGTGGCCCAGCTGAGCGATAAGACCCAGGCCGCCATTGCATCAAAATTGGCTGCGAAAATTTATGATTTGGACATCTTGGCCGAGAACATCGAAGATGCGGGCCATAACACGACACGCTTTGTCATCTTAGCGCGTGATGGCGTGGAGCCAGACCCGGCAGATGGCCCAATCATGACCACGCTGATGTTTGAAGTCCGCAATGTTCCAGCCGCGCTCTATAAAGCGCTGGGCGGCTTTGCTACCAACGGCGTGAACATGACCAAGCTGGAAAGCTATCAAACCGATGGCAGCTTCAACGCAACGCAATTCTTCGCTGACATTGACGGCCACCCAAAAGACCCCGCCGTCGCCCGCGCCTTGGAAGAATTAGACTTCCACACCAAATGGGTCCGCAGCTTCGGCAGCTACACTCGCCAGCGCAACCGCGGCCTTTCAAGGACTGATTAAGCAGCTTTCCTAGCGCCGGGCTTTATCCCAATTAAGGGCTGGGTTTTGGGACGTTGCGAACATTGGGCCACCTTCGTCGTCCTCCGGCTTGACCGGGGGACCCATGGTTACTCTGGGTTAACCGCATGGGTTTTGTTTATATCCTTGCAAGCCAGCCGCGCGG
>JBCCAR010000048.1:0-16790 GCA_039814715.1 Pseudomonadota bacterium | reverse complement strand
CTTAAGTCGTTTCTCCCGCGCAATGGCTGCGCTGATGTCGTTAAATTGCTCAAAATATACAAGCATTCCAACGCTGTACCGCTTTGTAAAGCCGTCCACAGATTTGCTCTTATGCTGATACATACGCTTAACCAGATCACTGGTGCCCAATCAAAGTGTGCCGCGCGGTTGGCTTGCAAGGATGTAAACAAAGCCCATGCAAACATCTAGCGCTCTCGCCGCCGCGCCATCTTTTTGACAAGGCCATCGGCGACACCTGGGCGGCTCCAGGGGCATACCGCCAGGCAAAGCGTGCAGGCGCGCGCTTCGGCGAAATAAGGCATGCATTTTTCAAAATCCACGTACCATTTTTCTACGCCGCGGACAATTTGCTTGTCGTCTGATATGGCTGCTGGCGGGCAATTGTCGGTGCAGAGTTGGCAAGACTGGCAAAAGTCATCGCCTCCGAACACGACGGGCTCATTGGGCACGAGCGGCATATTTGTGCCAACCGCTGCCAGTCTGAACGAGGAACCAAATTGTGGATGAATGATGGAATGGTGCTTGCCCAGCTCGCCAAGGCCGCCAGCGATGGCGGCGGGTATCATGAGCAAAGCGCCGGCCATCGGGCCTTCATAACTCTCAGCATCATAGCCTTGGCTGCGGATGAAATTGCGAACCTTATTTGCCGCTGCCGCGCCGCGGGTATATTGGACGCCGACCTCAATGATGGCGCGCGGGTTGCCCGGCTCAGATGGCGCTTCTTTGATTTCTTCGTAATCATGCGCCACAGCAACGCAGATGATGTATTTATAGGGTATCTCGTAGCCCTCAAAAACCCATTCAGGCTGCAGGACCGCGATGCCAACGTCGTCAGCGTCGTTACCAAGTGCGAACGCGCGGATCGTCTCGCTCCACGCTTCTGGGGTCTTTTTCACGACGTCAGGCGCCACCTCATTGGGCGCTGGCCCACGCTGGCGAAAGGTGCCTGGCTGCTCGCCCACTTGAAAGGCTTCAGCAATCTGCGGACCCTCCTGAGGGTCGCCAAACATAATGCCCAGGCTGTGATATTGCATACCCGCCCAAGGGTGCATGGAGGCATCATGCCAGAAGAACGGCTTGGGCGGTTTGACCTCTGGATCGCCAAGACCGTTCCAAGCATTGGCATCAACGTTCGGCATAGCAGCCGCCGTTTCAGGAGATGGCTCCCATATGGGCATCTTGCGCGGCATCAGTCTGTCTCCCTTATTATTTAGCCGGAAGCGTATCAGTCCGGTCCCTGAGCCACTGAGCGTTATGTGCAGCCTTTATCCGTTTTGGGCGCCCAGATACTTGTCGAGCGTCTGGTGGAACTGGCGGATGCGGATTTCTTGATAGTTGCCGAGCTGCACTTCTTCGTCGCGCGCGGCGAATTGCCAAATTTTTGGCCACAGCTTGTCTTTTTCTTTTGTGAAAAACGCATCGGATGTATAGCGCTCGGCGGCAATCGGCGCAGACCCGCGGTACTCATAGCTTTCATCGCGCAGAAAATCGGGAACGTCGCGCGTATCATTGTCGAGCATGTCGCTGTAGCTCATGGCGCCGCAGCGCGCGCTGCCTTGCTTGCGCAAGCCTTCTTCATGTCCATCCGACATACCATATTTCCCAATTGGCTTTTATTGCAGTCACTATGCGTGAGCATGCCATTTTTTAGAGCCCCGTTAAAGTGACAAGCAAGCAGGGCTGACTGTTTTTGTGCGCCATTAACGAAAACACAAACAAGCAAGTTTTTGGTCGGCCTCGTATAAGCGTCCAAGTGGGAAGACATGCACAGTAGGATAGCGCGCGGAGTGTTCAGGGGAGACGCATGGCCGAGACAAAACAACCAGATAAACCGCGCAAAGCCTCTTGGGATGGACTGCCCAAGGAAGTGGTGCGCCGCGGCGTCGAGCGCGCAGGCTTTCGCGGCGAGCAGGTTCTGCTGGTGATGAACTGGCTAACACCTGGCATGGAGGTGAACCCGCATTCCCATCCCTTTGAGCAGATCGCCTATATCGTGCAGGGCCGCATTAAGTTCACGATTGAAGATGAAATTTATGAAGTAGGCGCGGGGGAAGTCATTCACATTCCTGCAAACGCCGTCCATTGCGGCGAGCCCATTGGCGAAGACATCTGCATGAACCTCGATATCTTCTCGCCGATCCGAGAAGATTATTTGCACCTGGTAGAAGCGCAAGCAGTGGATTTCACGCCAAAAAAACCAGACTAAAGATACCTTTTGGGGGACTGTTTTGACTAAAATGACGCACGCCTTGGCGATTGATATCGGCGGCACCTTCACAGATGTCGTGCTGTTGCGCAGTGACGGCATGCGCTGGACAGATAAAACGCTCACCACCCATCATGACTTGCTCGAGGGGCTCTTTCGTGCGGCTGATCAAGCCCTTGAGCAAGCGGGCCTGACCTATAGCGATATCGATGATATCTTTGCCCATGCGACGACCGTTATTACCAACATGCTCATTGAGCGCAAAGGCAAGCCAACGGGCCTGATTGTGACCGAAGGCTTTAAAGACGTCCTCTATATCCGCGATGAACACCGCTATGATATGTTCGACCCGCAGATTGAATTGCCCGAGCCGCTGATCACGAAGGACAGTACGTGGGGCATAGACGAGCGTACTTACGCGGATCGCAGCGTTGGCAAAGAGATCAGTCCAGCAGACATTAAAACCCTCGCAGCGCAGCTGAAGGCGAAAGACATCGCGTCCGTCGCCATCTGTTTGCTCAACAGCTACGCCAACCCAGCCAATGAGCAGCGCCTGCGCGATCTTCTCATAGAGGAAATGCCTGATCTCATCATCTCCCTTTCAAGTGATGTGGCGCCGCAGATGCGCGAATATCTGCGCGCGAGCACGACATCCCTGAATGCCTATGCGGCGCCGACAGCGCTGCCTTATCTGCGAAGCCTGGTGACCAAATTGGCGGAAAAAGGCCGCGCGCAGGAGCCACTGATCATGCTCTCCAACGGCGGCGTGGTGGGCGCCAATGTGGCAGGACGCTATCCAGTGCGGATGATTGAATCCGGCCCTGCCGCAGGCGCCTTGGTCGCCAGCCATTATGCAAAGGCCTATGGGTTTGATGGGCTGATGAGCTTTGACATGGGCGGGACCACTGCGAAAGCCTGCCTGATCCAAGATGGCGAACCGTTGGTGACCGGCGAGTTTGAAGTAGACCGGCGCTACCGCTTCAAGCCCGGAAGCGGCATGCCTATTACTGTACCCTCCATCGATATGATTGAGATTGGCGCAGGCGGCGGCTCCATTGCCCGGGTGGACAGCCTTGGCCTGCTGAAAGTGGGCCCCGATAGCGCTGGATCGCAGCCTGGTCCGGCCTGCTATGGCCGCGGCGGGGAGAATGCCTGCGTCACGGACGCTGATCTGGTGCTGGGCATTTTAGATGCTGAGAATTTCCTTGGCGGCGACATGGCGCTCGATTTGGCCGCCTCGCGCGCAGCCATTGGCAGGCTTGGCGACAAGCTGGGCCTGAGCATAGAAGAAACCGCAAGCGGTATCTTTGGCGTGGTGGGAGAATCCATGGCTGCAGCAGCGCGCGCGCATGCAACAGACCGCGGCGTGAATTATCGCGGCCTGCCCGTGCTGGCCTTTGGCGGTGCTGGGCCGGTTCATGCATGCTATGTGGCGCAGCAACTGGAAAGCAGCAAAATTCTCTACCCGCCCATGGCCAGCGTTTTAAGTGCCTACGGCACGCTGGTTACGCCCACACGGCTTGATTTGGCGCGCAGTAATTTATGCGTTCTCAGCGATGTGTCGGTAGACGCGATTGAGACCTTAATCACCTCAATGATGGATGAGGGCATTGAGGCACTGGCGGAAGCTGGCATTGCGCCGGGGGACATCATTGCCAGCTTCTCAGCCGACATGCGCTATCAAGGCCAGCAATCAGAAGTCACAGTTCTTTTGCCTGGCGACCCACGTGCAGGCTTTAACGCGAACGACATCGCCGAGCGATTTGAGGCCGCTTATGATGCGCTGTATGGCGTTAAGCTGGCAGACATGGCCATTGAGCTGGTGAACTGGCGCGTCAGCGTCTCTGCTGGCGATCAGGGCCGCCAAGCCAAGACCGCGCTGGCCAGCACGCCAGGCAAACCCAAAGGTAGCCGAACAGTTCACCTGAAAGAAGGCGCGCTCGATGTTCCCGTCTATGACCGGGCAAGCCTGTGTCTCGGACAGGAGATTACGGGACCGGTCCTGATTGAGGAGCGGGAAACCACGATCTTTATTTTGCCGGGCTGGAGCATCGTGGCAGCAGAAGATGGCTGCCTCATCGCATGCCGTTTTGGCAAGGAAGGATAACCCCTATGGACGGCGTTGATCTCGAACTACGCTGGAGCAATCTCATCAGCATCGTGTCTGAGCAGGCCCGCGCGCTGCAACGCGTTGCTTTCTCGCCGATTGTGCGCGAGGCGGGTGACCTTGCAACAGCTTTGTTTGACGCAGATGCTCGCATGGTGGCCCAAGCGATCACTGGCACACCCGGGCATATCAACTCTCTTGGCGCGGCAGCCAAAAACCTACTGGAGTATATCCCCAAAGAAGACCTTGAGCCCGGTGACGTGCTCATCACCAACGATCCCTGGATGTCGGCGGGGCACTTCTTTGACATTACAATTCTCACGCCGATTTTTCGCAAAAACAAACTCATCGCCTTCTGCGGTTCAACCATCCACCATACCGATATTGGCGGCTACGGCGTGGGCGCAGGCGCACGCGACATTCATGAAGAAGGCCTGTGGATCCCTGTCCTCAAGCTCTTTGAAAAAGGCGAGCCCAACAAGACGTTGCACGCCATTATTGGCCGCAACACGCGTACACCCGATGCAATTTTTGGGGATCTGAGCGCGCAAGTGTCGAGCGGCAAAATCGCCAGCGAGCGCCTCAACATGCTGTGCGACCGCTATGGAATGGATGACATCGCAGACGTGGCGGAAGAAATTATCACGCGCTCACGCTCTGCCACGCAGGCGGCTGTGCGCACGCTCCCAGGCGGCACCTATCATGGCGAGACAACGTTTGATGTGCCAGGCGGCGAGATCATTACGCTGAAAACCGCGGTGACGGTCGATGCCCAAGCAGGCGACATCATTATTGATTTTGCGGGCTCGTCCGGGCCCAGCAAGTCCGGCATCAATGTCGTGATGGCCTATACCCATGCCTATGCCAGCTTTGCCATCCGCTCCTTGTTGAACCCTGATTTGCCGAACAACTATGGCTCGCTGAGCCCAATCATTGTGAATGCGCCAGAAGAGTGCATCATCAATGCCAAATACCCCGTGCCCTGCAACGCGCGCCATGTGGTGGGCATGTATGTACCCTTCCCAATTCTCAACGCGCTGGCGGACATTCTGCCCGAGCGCTCCGTCGCAGAAGGCTCCGGCGCAGTGTGGACCATCCAAATCCAAGGCAAGGACAAAACGGGCAAGCCTTTCACCAGCTCTATGTTCAATTATTCTGGCGGCATGGGCGCGCGTGCAACAAAACCGGGCCTCTCGGCCACATGCTATCCTACAGGGGTCTCTGCTGTGGCGGTCGAAGTGCTGGAGGCAGCGATGCCAATCGAATTTACCTGCAAGGAACTCATGCGCGGCACCGGCGGCAAAGGCAAAAACGGCGCCAATGGCGGCGATGGCCAGCGCATTGGTTTTAGATTGCGCTCCGGCCATGATTGGCTCCTCAACGCTATCCCCAGCCGCCTTAGCTTGCCTGCACAAGGCCTGGCCGGCGGCGAGCCAGGCGCTGCGGGTGCATTTTTGATCAATGGAGAAAGCACCTTGCCAGCAGCGAAAAAGGCGATGGCGGCAAGCGATGAAGTGATGATGCATACGCCTGGCGGCGGCGGGTATGGCACGCCGGGTGCGTAAACTTTTGGTGACTGATACAAACTTCACCAATGTCGTACCCCCGGGCTTGACCCGGGGCCCAGTCTAGCCGCGAGCGCCAATGGGTCTCGGATCAAGTCCGGGACGGCGGATATTTGTTACTGATAAGGAGAACCCCAATGACAGACCCCAATACCCTCATCTTCGTAGACCTCGCGTCTGATGATCCAAGCGCGTGCGGCAAGTTCTATGCCGATGTGTTCGGCTGGACCAATGAAGGCCGGCCGGAAGGCGTTTACCACCGGTTGGTGCCAGGCGGGCAATTTAAAAACCCCGATGGCAGCGATAGTGAGATCGGCAATCTGCATATCGGCATTTTTAATGCCAACAACGCCCGTCCTTATCCAACGCCTGAAGGCGCAGGCCCGCGCAAATTAGCACCGGAAGGCCGCAAAAGCCGCGTTTGGATCCTCGTGGGCGACGATGACACGCCAGAGCGCATTTTAGAGGCCGCTGAAGCCCATGGCGCGACGGTCCTCTGGCGTAATCATTATTGGCAGGAATTTAACGGCTATAACTATGCCTTTGAAGATCCGTGGGGCAATGAAATCGTGCTGTGGGGTAAAGCTGGCGAGAACCCACAAATTCCGGATGACTATTCGCGCGAGTAGCGCAGCTGTGAGAGTGCCGATTTTGAACGCTTGAGCACTTGCGTAACCCCCCAAGACTGCGCGCGCTGGCAAACAAAATCACCCAAGGTCCTTGAGCCCCTTGGGCAAGCGTCCAGTCACACCGCCGCGCAAGCCCGCGATGTTGTCTTCCCAATCGGCCGTATAGTTACCGCGGCCCATCGCCATTTGTTTGGCGACGCTAGCGATGTGGGCGCCGTGCATTTCCGCCGTTGCAATGTCGCTCGGCGGCGGGGTGATGTCGGCGGGTTCATCGATATTGGCCTGGGCCATAACGCCTAGATAGCCGGCCATGCGGTTTAAGTCTTCTTCTGACCCCTGGCTGGAATAATTGCCCCCGGTGATGCGCACGGGCACCCATATCATTCCCATTTGGGCAGCTGCGACGGACAGATCTTGCAAGCAATTCATCTTGTCCCCGCTGCGGCCTGCTGAAACGGTAAACCCGCCAGAGACTTTGTTCAGCCACAGCCGGTTGAGCCAGATTTCACCTGCAAGCTTTTCGATGAATTCCTTAAATTTCGCTGCAACGGATCCAACATAAGTCGGGCTGCCGAAGATAATGGCGTCGGAAGCGTGCAATGTGTCCCAATGATCGTCGACAGTATCGGTATGGATGAGGTGGGCTGTGGTGCCGTCAATAGTTTCGGCCCCGCGCGCAGTGGCTTTGGCGAGCTGCTCAGTTGCCCCCTGAAAGCCGCTATAATAGACGACACTGACGCTCGTTCCCATATCCCTGCTCCTTTTTTCAATATCAATCACCTAGCGCGCACTGTTCTGCCTGTCTATGCTCTCACACATGGTTGATTAGGAGAACGCGCTATGACGACTGTCACTCTCGCCGCGGCCCATGTTGCCCCTGTGTTTATGGATACGGCCGCCAGCACGGATAAGGCGATCAAGTGGATCAAGAAAGCAGGCGCAGACGGCGCGGACATTGTCGTGTTTCCAGAAGTCTATCTGCCCGGCTTTCCCTATTGGATCAACTGCTACGCGCCTTTGCTGCAAGGGGAGATGACGCGGCGTTATCAAGATGCCTCCATTGAAGAAGATGGCCCTGAGGTACGAGCGCTAAGGGAGGCAGCTAAAGACGCTGGCATTGTCGTTGTGATGGGCGCCTCTGAACGAGGCAAACAAAGCCGTACTTGCTTTAACAGCTCCCTCATTTTCAATAGCGATGGCAGCGCGCCGTTTATTCACCGCAAGCTCAAACCTACCTTTGCAGAACGCACCGTCTGGGGAGAAGGCGGCGGCGAGCGTCTGGGCGTCGTGCCCACCAGCGCGGGCCGGGTGGGCGCGCTGGCCTGCTGGGAGCATACCATGAACCTCGCGCGCCAAGCGCTGGCGGAACAAAACATGGAGATACACGCAGCCCTTTGGCCCGCGCTTGATACCATGGCGGGCTTTGACCAGGTGGCGAACTTGCAAATCCAGGCCATGATGCAAAACCATGCGCTGACCGCACAGTGTTTTGTCATTAGCGCAGCAAGCCCCGTGACGCAGCAGATGCTCGATTTTATGGCGGCAGAGATTGGCCCGCAAGAGTTCCTGAAAACAGGCGGCGGGTGGAGCGCAATTATTCACCCTTTTGGCCCGATTTTGGCTGGGCCCGTTTCAGGCCTGGAAGAACAGCTGGTCATGGCGCAGGTCGACATGACAGCGCGGCATGACACCAAAATGTGGGTCGATGGCAGTCAGGGGGGGCATTATAGCCGCCCTGATGTGCTTCGTCTTGTCCATGAGAATGCGCCAAGCGACGGTGCTTAAGGTATCGCTAGAGCGCTAAGCCTGAAAAGGCAGCGGCGACGTCGGCGCGGCTTGGCGTTGCACCCTGGGCGCCAAGCTGTGTGGTGGCCAGCGCGCCGCAATGGCAGGCCGCTGAGAGCGCGGCTTCCGGCGCCATGCCTTCGGCCAAAAACACGGTAAGCGCTGCCACGAAACAGTCGCCAGCCCCGGTTGTGTCTGCCACATCGACTTGTGGCGCAGCCGCTTGTGAAATGATCGTGCCGCCGCGCAGAAGTTTTGCGCCGGCCCCGCCAAGTGTTAGCGCCACCAGGCAGCTTAGTCCGGCGAGCTGACGTTCATAGCTTTCAAACTCAATCTCGTTGACTACAATGAGATCCGCGCGCTCAAATAGGGCCTGCGGTACAGGACGCACGGGCGCCGCGTTGATGCACAGTTTCGCGTTACTCTGGCGTGTTGTCTTTAAAATGGTTTCCGGCGAGATCTCCAGCTGGCTTATGATCCAGTCCGCCTCAATGCAAGGCGCGAGCGCCTCATCAAACAGTGCGTTTGCGCCCGAGGCGACAGCGATTTGGTTCTCCCCCTTTGCATCCACATTGATAAAGGCAGCGCCTGTATTGGCGTTACCTAAGCGCTGCAGGGCACCGAGAGCGACGCCATGCGCGGATAGATTTGCAATGGCGGCATCGGCGTGGCTATCCTCTCCAACACAGGCATGCATCTCAACGTTCGCGCCGAGCTGGCGCGCGGCGAGGGCTTGGTTGCCGCCTTTGCCGCCTGGCGTTGTAAAAAAAGTCCCGCCGCTGACGGTTTCACCGGCCACTGGCAACCGCTCTGTCTGAATGACGAAATCTAGATTGATTGATCCCAAAACAGCGATCTTCACTGCCTGTTTCATCTTTGCCCCTTCAAAATAAGGCGTCGTTTTAACCCACAATCCGCTCTAAAAAGCCGGCTGCGCTTGTGAGCATATATTTGCCATAAGCGCGCTGGCGATAGGTCAACACGCTGGCTCTTGCGATGCTCAAATCGTTAGAAATTTCGCCAGAAGACTGTCCTGCTAAGGTGCGCGCGCACACGGTGACCTCGCGCGGCGTTAAGGCTGGGTAGGCTTGGCGTAGCTGGCTTTCTAAACGACACACCAAGGGCTGCGCGGGGCGCGCGCTCTGCTGCTTGCGCGCTAAGCTGATGAGGCCAACCTCTGCTAACGTTGCTAAGGCCTGTAACTTATCGCGCGCGCCTGCGCGCCGCCGATAGAAGCTGACATAATAAGCCTCTGCCTGCCCATTGTCCTGCCGCCTGCGCCAACGGAACGAAAGTTTATCGACAAAGCGCGGCGCTTCAAAACAGACTTGGCGGTATTCACTGTTATCAATTTGCGCCGCCTCAACTCGAAAGAAGGCTGCATCGCTCCGCCTTAAGGGGCTGGCGAGCATGGGATCATAAGGGTGAAAGCGGCTGGCATAAAGCGCAGCGCGGCGGCTGGCTGCATCCTCACCGGTGGAGACCAGTGCGCGCGGCCCGCCTGTGTCTGTATAGCGGTAGGCATAGACTTCTTCGACAGCGGCAAAACGCTGAGCCGCGCTTAAGAGCCAATCATCAAAGCCAGGCTGCGCCGCGGCCTCCATCGCTTCAAAGCTGAGCGCCGGGTCAAATGCTGCAATCGTCTCGCTCACACCGCTCTTTCAAATCCTGTCCATAGACCTGTGGACGCACGCGCGCCGTTTAGGTGTTACTGTTATTTTTTGTAACCATAGTCACTCCATGGGAAAAATGCGATGGCCAAACCTTTTGCCTCCTCCGCCGACCTCGATGAAAAAACCGAAACGCTCGAAATCTTAGCTGACGGCGTTTACGCGCTGACCGCGGAAGGTGATCCGAATGTGGGGGCCATTGAAGGCGAAGACTTCCTCGTCTGCATCGAAGCGCGGGCAACGCCTGCTGCGGCCAATGACTGGCTGACCAAGCTGCGCGAGCATACGGACAAACCAATCAAATACCTGGTGCTCACGCACTACCACGCGGTGCGCGTGCTTGGCGCGAGCGCTTTTGGCGCAGGCAGCATCATCATGTCGGACATGACTCGTTTTTTGATTGAAGAGCGCGGCAAGCAAGATTGGGATTCCGAATTTGGCCGTATGCCGCGTTTGTTTAAAGAGCCTGACGCTATTCCTGGGCTGACCATGCCTGATCTGACGTTCAAAAATGAAATGTCGATCCCGCTTGGGGGCGAGCGCGGGAGCTTGCAGCTCAAATTCTGCGGGCGTGGTCATACGGCGGGCGACATCGCGGTCTGGCATGAAAAATCCAAAACGCTGTTTGCAGGCGACCTGGTTGAAGCAGAAGCTGCGCTGTATACAGGCGACGCATTCCATATGGACTGGTCATCAGACACGCTCGACACGGTCAAAGCGTTCCGCGCAGAAAAGCTGGTGGGTGGCCGCGGCGCTGTGCCTCGCGGCGTTGATGCTTGCGACGCCGCCATTGAACAAACGCGCGCTTTTCTGACAGGCATGATCGACAATGTAGGGGCGGCGCATAAAAATGGCGGCACCTTAAAGGATGCCTTTGAAGCCACGCACAAAGCCCTTGCGCCAAAGTTCGGCCATTGGCCAATTTTTGAGCATTGCCTGCCGTTTAATGTGCAGCGCTTGTGGGATGAAATGGACGGCATCGATTGGCCGCGCATTTGGACCATGGAGCGCGACCGTGAGGTTTGGGACCAGCTGCAGGATTAAGTTTCATGCCCCACCTCAGACCACTCGAGAATGATGAAATTGAAGATGATTTCATCCGCGATCGCTTCGCCCATTATGAGGCCACACGCGGCTTCACGCCCAATTCCATCCGCACCATGGCGCGCCGGCCTGAAATTGTGAAAGCCTTTATGCAGCTCAATCAGGCGGTGCTCTATGAAGGCACGGTGGCGCAAGAGCTCAAGATGCTGATTTCACTCATCTCCAGCTACGCAGCGGGATGCCTCTATTGCCAATCGCATATGGCGAATTTGTCGCATCTCTATAACGCGAGCGATGAAAAAATCGCCGACATTATGGCCTATGAAACATCGCCGCATTTCACTGACGCGGAGCGCGCTGCTCTCGACCTTGCCTATCATGCTGCGCAAGTGCCCAACGCCGCAACGCAGGCTCATTTTGATGCGCTTGCTAAGCATTTTGACGAGGGCGAGATCGTGGAAATCACGGCCTCGATCGCGCTGTTTGGCTATCTGAATCGCTGGAATGACACCATGGCGACAGCCCTTGAACCGCTGGCCAACGAGCGCGCCACTCATCTGCTTGGCGCCAAAGGCTGGAGCGCAGGCAAGCACGGGGAGCAAGCCTGATGGCAAATATAGCCGGTATCCCTATTTGGCGAGAGGTGGGTACGACGCCTCTGCCAACAGCTAAAGATGATGATACGCCCATTTGTATCGTAGGCGGGGGGCCTGTAGGTCTCGCATTAGCGCTTGATCTGGGCCGTAAGGGCCAGCAGGTCGTCGTGCTCAACAAAATGGATTTCGTTGCTAATTGCTCCAAAGCCATCTGCTTTTCAAAGCGCAGCCTGGATATTCTCGATCGGCTTGGCGCAGGCCAAAAAGCAATCGACAAAGGGGTCATTTGGGATACCGGCAAGGTATTTTGGGGCGAGAAGGAAGACCCGATTTATCAATTCGATATGCTTCCGGTCAAAGACCAGAAAAACCCGGGCTTCATCAATTTGCAGCAGTATTACATGGAAGAGTTCCTGCTCGAAGCGTTAGAGAGCTACGCCAACGTGGACATCCGCTGGGGCCATGAAGTTACTCGTTTAGAACAGCGCAGCGATGGCGTGCGCCTCTCCGTTCAAACCAAAGAGGGACCGTACACTCTGAATGCAGACTGGCTGGCCGCCTGCGACGGCGTTAAATCCGCCATCCGCGATATGATGGGGCTCGATTTTGAAGGCCGGGTGTTTGAAGATAACTTCCTCATTGCGGACGTAAAATTTAAGGAAGAGCGGCCATCCGAGCGTTGGTTTTGGTTTGACCCGCCGTTTTTTAATGGCCAATCGGCACTCCTCCACAAGCAGCCCGATGATGTGTGGCGCTGTGATTTCCAACTGGGTTGGGATGTGGACCGCGACGCCTGCATTAAGCCAGAAAATGTCGAACCACTGGTGCGCGGCATGTTCGGCAGTGACATCGATTTTGAGGAAGAGTGGTACAGTGTTTACACCTTCCAATGTCGCCGTATGGCGCGCTTTGTCCATGGCCGGGTGATCTTTGCTGGCGACGCGGCCCATCTGGTCTCCCCCTTTGGCGCGCGCGGCTGTAATGGCGGCTTTGCAGACACTGATAACTTGGCTTGGAAGCTGGATGCTGTGCTGCGCGGCGCGGCGCCTCAAAGCTTCTTAGAGACCTATAATACCGAAGCTGTCATCACAGCCGATGAAAACATCCTCAATTCCACGCGCTCAACGGACTTCATGACGCCCAAAACTAAAACCAGCCAAGCCTTTCGCGATGCGGTCTTGGAACTGGCGGAGAAGAATGAATTTGCCCGGCCCTTTGTCAATTCAGGGCGGCTGAGTACACCTGTATCGTATCCGGAAGGCCCGCTTAATACCGCCGACCGTGATGACTGGTTAGGTCAGGGCGTGGCGCCGGGCAGCCCGCCGCTCGATGCGCCGCTTGGTGATGGTTGGTTGATGGATTCCCTCGGCGATGAATTCGTGTTGCTGGGCAATGATCTGCCTGCTGGGCTGCCCAATGGCGCGCTCAAGCATGTGGAGTTGAAGGGCCATGATCTCGCGTGCCAGCGCTATGGCTTGAGCCCTGGCAGCGCTGTCCTCCTGCGACCTGATCAATATGTCGCCGCCCGGTGGAAGCAAGTGGATAGCGCAAGCGTTCAAGCGGCCCACAAACGCGCATCAGGGACAGATCAATGACCCAGCTCACCACCACGTCCAGTTTTCAAAAGCCTGATGATGTCTACCAAATGATTATCGATGCCCATAGCGGCCTAAGCGATGACGAAAGCATGCGGTTCAATGCCAAACTCATCTTGCTACTCGCCAATCATATTGGCGATACGCGGGTGCTCGCCCAAGCAATTGCTGCAGCGCGGCAGGCGCGGCGAGACTAATACTTGAGGTGTCCCTTCAAAGAATATTGATCTTTCGTTTCTATCCTGTTGCCTAGGAGAGAAGAGGAGGGACGTATGTCAGAGAAACTTGCAGGTCCACTTGGACTGTTCGTCGGCTTTATCATGGCCATCTGGATTGAAGCGACCGAGCTCGCGCCCATGGCAGAGACCTTCTTAGGCCCATAGAGCGCGAACACGGCCGCTTTATTGAAGGGCTAGGCTGCTACTTCAGGCATAGCGATTGCAGCGTCGATTTGGCGCTGCGCGTCCGCGCGAATGCCGTCTTGACCTGCTGAGCCATCTGCAGTGATGAAAGTGACATCGTCCAGGCCAACAAAGCCAAGCACATGCCGCAGATAAGGCGTCGCAAAATCCCACTCACTGCCAGCCTTAGTGCCGCCGGAGACGGTCACGACAAACGTCTTTTTGCCCTTCAGCAGACCCTCAGGCCCATCGGCAGTATAGCGGAAAGTCCGCCGGGCGCGGGCAATCATATCGATCCATGCTTTCAGTGCGGCTGGGATACCGAAATTATAGATGGGCGCGCCGATCACTAAGATATCGGCCGCTTCAATTTCTTCCACCAGAGTATCTGAGCCGGCCAGAACCGCGCGCTGGTCATCAGTGCGCGCATCAGGATCGGTGAAATTAGCGCCAATCCAAGCCTCATCCACAAAGGGAACGGGGCTTTGTGCAAGGTCGCGGCGGGTCACCACGCTGGCGCCGTTTCGCTGCTGCAGCGCGTCGATTAAATTATCTGCAATCGCCCGGGTGTGGGAGCCATTTGTGCGCATCGCGCTGTCAATGCGAAGAATGTTGGTCATAGTCTTAGTCCTTTTTGCTCATGTCGCGCGCGTTTGTTTGCGCGGTTGATGGCAAGAGACTTAAGTCACCCTTTGCTAATGGTATAGTCGGTCATCCTTGCGTTCTGAATTTCCAGGTTGGAAACAATCGGGGCGTTGTCCAGGCGGTGCATGTTTTCAACTTGGTCGTCTTCCTGGGGCTTGGACGAGGCTATTCAGCGGGATGGAGCGTGGCGCGAGAGCCGTCTGGCATCTTGATGCGGCTGGTGATCATCCGGTCATGCAACTTCGCAACGGTATTGCGGCCGGTCGAATGGAACAGAAAGGGGAATATGCCGTGCAGTAAACAAGCGAACCCAGCTGCGACCATAGCAGAGCCAAACGAAAACGCGGAGCCCATATGTTCCGTATAGGTTTCATTCACGCTTGCAGGGTGCTCAGTAAAAAGGCGCATCATCAATCTCCACTCTTTATTCTACAAAGAGTAACCCAAGGGGGGATGATGATTTTTCTAAGTTGCTACGTTCAGGCCGCTTTTTTGGCGACTGTGTTCCTTCTTGCGCCACATTAGGGAAAAAATACTCTCGCCGCATCATCGATGCGGTTTGCTCGCTGGGCGGCAGAAAATGAAGTCGGCGATGGCTTTTCAGGCGGAAATGCTCTGTGGTCGCGTCCTGAAACAAAGGCAGAATTTGTATGACCGATGCGGCGACAGTGGATGGAATAGGCGACTCGCCTCGCACAGAGATAATCCCGCGCCCCATAAAAGTATATTGGAGCGTCGGCGCCCTGGGCATTGCGTTCATGATGAATACAGTCGCCGGTTTATCCTTGTTTTATACCATTTCGATTTTGAACATCCCGCCCGCCTTAGCCGGGATTGTCGTGTTTGTGCCCAAGCTATTTGATGCCATCACCGATCCACTCGTTGGCACGTGGAGCGATAGAGTGAAGTCCAGCACCAGCCGGCGCCGACCGTTTTTGTTTGCTGGTGCGTTTGTCTCCGCCTTTGCTTTTTTCATGATTTTTACGACGCCAAACTTGGGCAACACGTACCTTATAGCAGGCTATGTCTTAGTTGCGCTGATGGTGTTTGCCTTTGGGTATACGGTCTTCAACATCCCCTATATGTCTATGCCTGCGGAAATGACGGGCGATTATCATGAACGCTCGTCGATCCATAGTTTCCGGGTTGTGGCCGTCTCAATCGGCGGATTTCTGGCTGGGTCAGGGGTACCCTTCTTGCTCGAGCGTCTTGGACGCACCGATCCGAGCTCGTATTTCTGGGTTGGGCTTATCGGCGGCGTCCTGATTTTTCTAACCCTCATGGGTGCATGGGCGGGGACAAGCAAAGCCCGCTTTACCCATGCGCCGCAAGAGAAACCGGCAGTCCTATCGGAAGTGCGCCATGTCTTTACCAACCCGCATTTTGCCAGGTTAATTCTGCTGAAATTTTGCCAACTCTTCGGGGTCGCTGCCACAATCGCAGCCTTTAAATATTTCTTGCTCAACGTCATCCAGCGCGACTTTGACGACCTTGCCGCCTATGGGCTGGTTGCAGGTCTTGCGGGTTTGGTGACAGCGCCGCTTTTTCTGGCTTTGTCGAAGAAGATTGGGAAACAAAACACCTATATTGTCTCCGCTCTATGCAATGTGGTTGCGGTGACTAGTTGGGTCGTGACCGGGCCGGAAGAGCCATTTGTGTTCATGCTGGCGCGCGCAGCGTTGCTTGGCGCGTCGGGGACCGGCAATGTGATCATGGCGATGTCCATGCTGACGGACATCATCAATTATGATGCAAAGCTGACGGGCACGCGCAGGGAAGGGGTGTTCACATCCTTTTACAGTTTCGTCGAAAAATTCACCTTCTCTCTCGGCCCTTTGATCGTTGGATTTGCGCTGCAATTGGCGGGATATTCTGAGGACTTATCAAAAGAAGCGAAACAATCAGAAGATATCCGCCAGGCCCTGTTGCTCGGCGTGTCATATATTCCAGCTGTTATGGGCGTGCTGACGATTTGGCTTTTAGCTGGGTATAAGCTGCGCCAAGAAGACTTATAGAGATTGGCAGATTATGAAGCACACTGCTCCAAAGACTTGCTGACGAAAGCCATGCCGCTTTTGAGCCGCGCAACCGCCGCATTGATGAGAGGGACTAACTCAAACCAGCCAGCATTGCCTGGATTTTCCCCCAATGCCTGTTCAATCAAAGCGCGCCCGCGCTGCGCATAAGAACGAACCAATGGCGGACGCGGCAAAACCTGTCCGTTAAATATCGATCTATTGGATATCGGGACAAATTGATTTGCGGACGTGTTGTCGGAACGGCAAAGTTTGGGACGTTGCGAACATTGGGCCACTTTCGTCGTCCTCCGGCTTGACCGGGGGACCCATGGTTACTCTGGGTTAACCGCATGGGTTTTGTTTATAACCTTGCAAGCCAGCCGCGCGGCACACTTTATATTGGCGTCACGAGTGATCTGGTTAAGCGTATGTATCAGCATAAGAGCAAAGCTGTGGACGGCTTTACAAAGCGGTACAGCGTTGGAATGCTTGTATATTTTGAGCAATT
>JBCCAR010000062.1:0-7483 GCA_039814715.1 Pseudomonadota bacterium | reverse complement strand
TGCCCCCTTCACGTCATTCCTGTGCTCGTCACAGGAACCCACTCCTGAGTTTTCGACATAAAGTCATATGGCTGGCGCTCTGAAATGGGTCTCTGTGACAAGCACAGAGATGACGGAGTTTTTCTGAGCGAATGTCCGCAAAGTCCCCATGATTACCCGCGATACAGCTAAGGCGGCTCATTCATTGTCATAGGTCCACACAGCGAGTTGGTTGCCGCTGGGGTCTAGGAAGTGGAAGCGGCTGCCGCCGGGGAAGCTGAAGATGTCTTGTGTGATGGTGCCGCCTGCCGTTTTAATAGATTGTAAGCTGGCCGATAAATCATCTGAATAGAAAATAACCAGCGCGCCGTGGGTCGCTGTTGGTGTTGCCCCATCTGTTGTAAAGCCGCCGTCTAAGCCCGCGCCATGAAAGCTGATATAAGTTGGGCCCCAGTCTTGAAATGTCCATCCAAACACGGCGCTATAGAAAGCTTTCGTGGCTGCGATATCCACCATCGGCAGCTCTACATAGTGTATTTTATGATGGTTGTTCGACATTTGTTCACTCTAGGAAAGTGGGCCGTCTGGCGCAATGGTAAATTTATTTTAAGCTTGAAATAAATTTGGGAAGCAGATATTTAAAAGCCTGCAAAAACACAGCTTTTGAGTCCTCTATGTCGCCTGAAACCTTTTCTCCCACGCACTTTAAATGGGAATTTGAGAACGGTATTGCGACGGTCACTTTAAATCGGCCGGAGCGCAAAAACCCGCTGACATTTGAATCCTATGCTGAGCTGCGTGATATGTTTCGGGGCTTGGTCTATGTCCCGGACGTGAAAGCTATTATCATCACAGGCGCGGGCGGAAATTTTTGTTCCGGCGGCGATGTGCACGAAATTATTGGCCCTTTGGTTGAAATGGATATGCCAGAGCTGCTGAACTTCACGCGCATGACCGGCGATTTGGTGAAAGCGATGCGCGCAGCGCCGCAGCCGATTATTGCCGCAGTCGAGGGCATTTGCGCGGGGGCGGGGGCCATCATGTCGATGGCGTCGGACATCCGCTTGGCTGCGCCGTCGGCTAAAGTCGCGTTCTTGTTTAACCGGGTTGGTTTGGCTGGATGCGATATGGGCGCCTGCGCCATGCTGCCGCGCATCATCGGCCAAGGGCGTGCGGCCGAGCTGCTATTTTATGGCCGCTCTATGGGCGCAGAAGAAGGCGAGCGCTGGGGTTATTTTAATAAGGTTGTGGAGGCAGATGCGCTCAGCGCAGAGGCTCAGCAATGGGCCGCGCGGTTGGTGGCTGGGCCGAACTTTGCCAACGCCATGACCAAAAACCAGCTGAATATGGAATGGGCCATGACCATTGAGCAGGCGATTGAAGCCGAAGCGCAGGCCCAAGCGATTTGCATGCAAACCAAAGATTTCGCGCGCGCCTATCATGCGTTTGTTGCCAAAGAAAAACCGGTATTTGAGGGGGATTAGACCATGATCGATACAACTTTCCTCGATTGGCCGTTCTTTGATGACAGTCACCGCGATCTCGCCCTGAAACTCGATGATTGGTGCCAGCGCGAATTGGCGCCGCTTGGCCATTCAGAAGACGATGTCGATGGCCAATGCCGCAAGCTTCTTAGTTTGCTCGCAAAAGGCGGCTGGCTGCGCTATGCGGTGCCAAAAGCCTATGGCGGCGTGATGGAAGAGCTGGATGTGCGCTCGCTCTGCCTCATCCGCGAAACGCTGGGGCGTTACTCAGGCCTTGCTGATTTTGTGTTTGCAATGCAGGGCTTAGGCTCTGGCACGGTTACGGTTGCTGGCTCTGAAACACAAAAACAAGACTATCTGCCCCGCGTCGCCAATGGTACGTTTTGTGCAGCCTTTGCTTTAACGGAACTGGCGTCTGGTTCTGATGTCGCCAACATGGAGACCGCCGCTGAAGATCGCGGCGATCATTATGTCGTGAATGGCGCGAAGACCTACATCTCCAATGGCGGCATTGCTGACTTTTACACCTTATTTGTGCGCACCGGCGAAGCGCCTGGCGCGCGCGGTATTTCAGCGATGATTGTTGATGCGGATACGCCCGGCCTTGAGATTGCTGAGCGTATCCATGTGATGGCGCCCCATCCACTTGCCACGCTCACATTCACCAACATGAAGGTGCCCAAAGACAAGCTGATTTCCGATGCAGGCACCGGCTTTAAAGCGGCCATGGGCACGCTGGACATCTTCCGCACCACCGTTGGCGCAGCCGGTCTCGGCTTTGCCCGCCGAGCGCTGGAAGATGCCCTTGAGCGCACGACAACACGAAAATTGTTTGGCAAAGAGCTGGTGCAGCAGCCAGTAGTACAAGCTGATTTGGCGGAGATGGCCCTCAAAGTTGATACATCCGCTCTGCTGATTTACCGCTCAGGCTGGACGCGCGATGTCATGGGCCGCCGCAATTCCCGCGAGGCGGCGATGGCCAAACTTCATGCAACCGAGACCGCGCAGGAGGTGATCGACAAGTCCCTCCAAATGCATGGCGGGCTCGGCGTTGTCCACGGCCAGATGGTGGAAAGCCTATACCGGGAAATCCGCGCGCTGCGCATCTATGAAGGCGCCAGCGAAGTGCAGCGCGTTGTGATCGCCCGTCAACTGCTTGATCAATATGCAAGCTCGCAAGCCGCCATTAAAGAAGCGGCGCAATGAGCGCTGCGCCTGCATTCACGGTCCGCCAGGAAATTCGGTTTGGTCACTGCGATCCCGCGCGCATCATCTTCTATCCGCGCGCGCTTGAGCTGCTCAACCAGGCTATCGAAGATTTTTTCGGGGCCATGGACTACCCGTTTAGCCGCATGCATGGCACGCTCTCTATGGGCTCGCCAACGGTGGATTTGCATGTGCAATTCAAAAAGCCCTTAAGGCTCGGCGATCCGGCAGATTTTAATATTTATGTGACCCATGTCGGTCGCACGTCTTTAAAGCTCACCACGGATGTGACGGTGGAGGGGGAGAGTTATGTCACCTTTCACTCCGTTTTGGTGTGTACGCAGGCTGAGGAGCACACCCCTCAGCCCTGGCCCGACGATCTGCGGCAAGCTTTGCTGGCCGGATTAACGCAGGAGGAACGCAAGGCGTCATGAAGCAAGATAAACAGCGCCCCACTGTCCATAAGGTTTTGCTGCCTGAAGGCTGGCAACGCCCCAAGGGCTATGTCAATGGCATGGAAGCAGTGGGCCGCCAGGTCTATGTGGCGGGCCTCATCGGCTGGGACGAAAACTGCGAATTTGTGGGCGACGATTTCGTTTCCCAATATGAGCAATGCTTGAAAAATACCATCGCTGTGCTGGGTGAAGCCGGCGCTGGCCCAGAGCATGTGGTGCGGATGACCTGGTACATCACCGACCGGGACGACTATAACGCATCGCTGCGCGAGATGGGCCGCATTTGGAAAGAGATCATGGGCTATAATTACCCTGCCATGGCCTGCGTCATCGTCGCGGGTTTGGTTGAACCTGTCGCTAAGATAGAAATGGAAACAACCGCCGTCGTCCCACTGGACGCGTAAGACACTCCCCCCTTAGGATTTGAAGAGGATCACCGCTATGACCGCAATGGAAAAAATCGTCGCTGCTGAAACCGTCACGCCGCCCAAATGGGCCAGCTTTAACTGGGAAGACCCACTGCAGCTGGACGAGCAGCTCACGGAAGAGGAGCGCCTGGTCAAAGATACTGCGCACAGCTATTGCCAAGAAAAACTGCTGCCGCGGGTGCTGGAAGGCAACCGCCATGAGATCTTCTATCCTGAAATTATGACGGAAGCAGGCGAGCTTGGCCTGCTGGGATCCACCATCGATGGCTACGGCTGCGCAGGGACATCTTATGTGGCCTACGGCCTGATTGCGCGCGAAGTTGAGCGGGTGGATAGCGCGTATCGCTCTGCGCTATCCGTTCAATCCTCCCTCGTGATGTGGCCGATCTACGCCTATGGCACGGAAGCGCAAAAGCAGACGTATCTGCCCAAGCTTGCAACCGGTGAATATGTCGGTGCCTTCGGTCTTACCGAGCCTGATGCAGGCTCTGATCCAGCTGGCATGAAAACCCGCGCCAAAGACGTCGATGGCGGCTATGTGCTGAATGGCGCAAAGATGTGGATCACCAACTCGCCCATCGCCGACGTGTTCGTCGTCTGGGCCAAGCATGAAGAAGACGGTAAAGACGTCATCCGCGGCTTTGTGGTTGAAAAAGGCGATAAAGGCGTGTCCGCGCCGAAGATTGAAGGTAAGTTTTCTCTGCGCGCAGGTCTCACGGGCGAGATCGTGCTGGAAAATGTGGAAATCCCAGCTGACCGCATCCTGCCAGGCGCGCGCGGCCTTGGCGGGCCATTTGGCTGCCTGAACAATGCGCGCTACGGCATCGCTTGGGGCGCCATGGGCGCCGCGGAATATTGCTGGCATGCCGCGCGCCAATATGGCCTAGACCGCCACCAGTTCAACAAGCCGCTCGCACAAACCCAGCTATTCCAGAAAAAGCTGGCTGATATGCAAACCGAGATCACCCTTGGGCTGTCAGCTGCGCTGCATGCTGGGCGTTTGATGGACGAGAAGAAGTTGGCCCCAGAAGCCATCTCTCTGATCAAGCGTAATAACTGCGGCAAAGCCCTCGACATCGCCCGCGTCGCCCGCGACATGCACGGCGGGAACGGTATCTCCGACGAATATGGCGTCATCCGCCACGTCATGAACCTAGAAGCCGTCAATACATATGAAGGTACGCACGACATTCACGCGCTCATCCTTGGGCGTGCGCAGACCGGCTTGCAGGCGTTTTTCTAGGCGCGCATGTGAGGCGCGCTGACTGCGCCAAAAGGCCTAACCGTCGTGCTGAGCTTCATTCAGCATCTCTGCGGCGTTTCAAACAGATCGAGGCTCTAAATCAAGTTCAGAGCTGCGGTTGTTTGGTTCGCGATGAGCGCACACCTGCCCGAAACCTCCATCCCGGCCCGCGAGCCCGGGATCCAGCGACGCCAAAGACAACCATGGGCCCCGGCTCAAGGACGACGGAGGCGGCTGTCGCCTTTGGGCTCTTCCAGTTTTCAGATTGAAAACCGCTCAGCGTAGCGTGCTGCCCTTCTCCGCAAGCGATCCCATCGCAGGCCGTTGCCGCCCGCCCTGTCCTGCGCTTTAAGGCCTATCTGTTGGATAAAAGGGGACTACGACCAACGTCGCAATTGACCATTGGCGATCAGCCTGATGTGATGGCAAGTAACTCTAAATATAATGGGGAGGCTGTGCGCGTGGAAAAAGCCAAGGCGTTTGTAAAATCATCTTTGGACGATCCAGAAGGCTTTTGGGCTGAGCAGGCTAAGCTGATTGATTGGCAGGACCCCCCAAAGCAAATTTTTGATGGCTCTCATCCCCCCTTTTCGCGCTGGTATACGGGCGGCACGACTAATTTGAGCTATAACGCGGTCGATCGCCACGCGCGAAAGACGCCGGACGCCCCAGCTCTGATCTATGTGTCATCGGAGACTGGCGCTGACACCACCTATAGCTTTAGCCAATTGCAAGACGAGGTGGAGCGCACAGCCGCCCTGCTCAAATCCCTTGACGTAGGCAAAGGCGACACCGTCCTCATTTACCTGCCCATGATCCCTGAAGCGGCCTTTGCCATGTTGGCTTGCACGCGCATTGGAGCCATTCATTCTGTGGTCTTCGGCGGCTTTGCCAGCCGCGCACTGGCCGACCGCATTGAGGATTTAGAGCCGAGCGTTTTGATCGCGGCCGATGCCGGCATGCGCGGCGGAAAAGTCATCAACTATCAAACCCTGTTAAAAGGTGCGCTGGGCGTTTCCAGGCACACGCCGGACCATGTGGTGATGGTTGATCGAGGCCTGGCAAGCGATGACAGCATTGATGGCGCGATTGATTTTCATAGCGCCCGCGACGCTCTTGAAGACGCCGCTGCAGATGTGGAATGGATGGAATCAAACGAACCGTCTTACGTGCTTTACACGTCTGGCACGACGGGCAAGCCCAAAGGGGTGCAGCGCGATACGGGCGGCTATGCCGTCGCGCTCGCGGCGTCCATCCGCTATATCTATGACGGCCGGCCAGGCGAGACCTTTTTTGCAACATCAGATATTGGCTGGGTCGTTGGGCACAGCTACATCGTTTATGGTCCGCTTTTGGCTGGAATGGCCTCTATCTTTTATGAAGGCACGCCCGTTCACCCCGATCCGGGAATTTGGTGGTCCTTGGTTGAAAAATATAAACCATCGGTCATGTTTTCCGCCCCCACAGCCATGCGGCTGCTGGCAACGAAAGACCATGACTTTATCGACCGCAACGATATCTCCTCTTTACGGCGCATGTGGCTTGCAGGCGAACCCCTAGATGAGCCCACAGCGCGCTGGTCAACACAGGCGCTTGGGCGGCCCGTTTATGATCACTTCTGGCAGACAGAAACCGGCTGGCCCATCATCTCTGCATTGCCTGGCGTTGAAGACCATGAGCTGAAATGGGGCTCGCCCAGCTTCCCCGTTTATGGCTATGACGTGGCGCTGATCCATGAAGAGACCGGGCGCTTGGTTGGCGCCAATGAAAAAGGCCTTCTGACCGTTAAGTGGCCGCTCCCACCCGGTACGATGACGACGCTATGGCGCGATGATGACCGCTTTAAGAGCACGTACTTCGCGGAATTTGATGACGGGCTATATTATCAGACCTTCGATTTTGCCGTGCAGGATGAGGATGGCTACATCACATTGCTTGGCCGCTCGGACGATGTGATTAACGTGGCAGGTCACCGTTTGGGAACGCGCGAAATTGAAAGCGCGATTTGCGGACATGATGCAATTGCAGAAGCCGCAGTGGTCGGCGTTGAAGACAAAGTCAAAGGCCAAACGCCGGTCGCCTTTGCCGTCCCAGCAGATGCAAACGCGGCAACGCACGGCCTGGAAGCGCAGATCAAAACGCTTGTCGATAAACAACTAGGTGCCATCGCGCGGCCAAGCCGGATTGTGCTAGTGCCTTCATTGCCAAAAACGCGCTCAGGAAAGATCCTCAGGCGGGCACTGCAAGCCTTGTGTGAAGGCAGAGACCCAGGCGATTTGCCCACCATTGAAGATGCAAGCGTCATCGATCAAATTCGCGGTGCCTTGGCTTGATTTGTAAGGGATCGTTTGTACGAAAGCATCGCTAGCCTGGCTGAAGACTTGGCCAGCCTGGAAATTGGTAAAATCGCGCGAAGCGGACTTTGCCCCCTTCACGTCATTCGCGTGCTTGCAGATGAACTCGTATGGTGTGAGCCCTTTGAGCGTCTTTAACCGACGGCCAAAATTGTAGGCGTTGATAAAGTCGGCAAGGTGCTGTCGCAGTTCGGTCTGAGGACTCAACGCGAAGTGCAAATCGTTCTGTGAGCCTATAAGCGTCTTCTCGGTATTTCCAATATCTTCTGCTCGAATACCTCTGCGGGTGTCTGATAGCGCAAACACTTTCGGGGTGTGGTGTTGAGGCGCTGAC
>JBCCAR010000047.1:0-19471 GCA_039814715.1 Pseudomonadota bacterium | reverse complement strand
TGCCCCCTTCACGTCATTCCTGTGCTCGTCACAGGAACCCACTCCTGAGTTTTCGACATAAAGTCATATGGCTGGCGCTCTGAAATGGGTCTCTGTGACAAGCACAGAGATGACGGAGTTTTTCTGAGCGAATGTCCGCAAGGTCCCAAAACTAGCCATTCTGATGCGCCTTAAAGTCGGTCAGTACCGAAAGTATCGCAGGCTTGGAAATTGCCGCCTTCATAGCCGATGCGGAACCAGCGTTTTCTCTGGTCGCTGGTGCCGTGCGTAAAGCTATCGGGCACCAATCGGCCACTTGATTTGCGCTGAAGGGTATCATCGCCAATGGCGTTGGCCGCGCGCAGGGCCTCGTCTATATCGCCCGCTTCTAGCGACACGTTTTGTGAGCCTTTGATGTTATTTGCCCAAAGGCCGGAGAAGCAGTCTGCTTGCAGCTCCATGCGGACTTGAAGCGCGTTGCTTTGGGTCTTGCTGCCTTTGGCTTGGGCGGCGCGGACTTGTTTTGAGATGCCGAGCACGGTTTGGACATGGTGGCCGACTTCATGGGCGATGACATAGGCCTGTGCGAAATCACCAGGTGCGCCAAAGCGCCGGCTTAGCTCATCGAAGAAGCTAAGATCGATGTACACTTGTCTGTCGCCCGGGCAATAAAAAGGGCCAACGGCAGAGCTTGCTGAGCCGCAGGCTGTGTTCACGGCGCCTCGGAATAAAACCAGCTTTGGTTCCGGATAGTCTTGGCTAAATTCTTGCCTGAAAATGCGTGTCCACGTGTCTTCTGTATCGCCCAAAACGACGGCAACAAACTCCCCTTTCTCCTTATCTGCTTGCGTGAGTGGCTGGGTTGTGCTTGGCGCCCCTGGCAAGACGCTGCCGCCCCCGCCTGTTAGTCCGCCAAGCAAGGTCATGGGGTCCACGCCAAAGAGAAGCGCACCGACAATGATGATGATGAGCGTGAGGCCGCTCATCTTGCCGCCGCCGCTGCGCGGCATGGGGAGACGCATGCCCGAACGCTGGGATGATTGCCCGCGTCGATCGTCAATATTACTGCTGCGCCGTCCGCCTCGCCATTTCATTGCCGTTCCCTTCAAAGCACAAAAAAAGCCGCGGCGGTTTCGCCAGCGGCTTTGTTTTTAACACAGCTTTCTGGCTGTGATCTACTGCGTGGCTTTCTCGCGCTGTTCTTTCCACGACATAAAGTTATCGTTAAACGCGTCGGCGAAGCGGTTCTCATTGGCAACCGTTTCATCGAGAGCGTCATCGAGACGCGCCATGGCTTTTTTGCGCTTCTTCTTTTTCATGCTCTGGATGTCATCTGACTTAGCAGTGTTCTTCAGGCAATCGATATATGTGGTATTTTCTTCCTGATAGGCTTTGTATTCCCCAGCGGTCAGCTTAATGTCGTCAACAGTTGCGCTTGCAACGTCGAACATTGCGGGTAGGGCCGGGATATCCCCGCAGCTATGCATCTCCGCTGCATGGGCTTGAGCAGTAAAAGCTGCGGCGCAAAGGCCAACGGCAGCAAATTTCAGGTTGCGCATATTAAAACGTCCCTCGTTTTTTCACATGTGCTGTTGTGGCGAAAATTGTGCCCATAATGTGGCACATTGTATCGGCCAATGCCAGCCTTTGACGGTTTAACAGTGGCAAGAGACGCAAAAAAAGACAAAGCCGCTGACCCCCTGGGAGGCCAGCGACTATGCTTGTCAGACCGGTATACCGGTATTAGCGGCCGCGCTGCGCTTGCGCTTTGACCCAGGTTTTTGCGTTACTGTTAAACGCTTTGGCGAAGGACTGTTCAGCGGCAATCGTTTGATCGATTTCGCGCTTGGCCCCTGGACTGGTAACACCTTTACGCATGCATTCGATGAATTGCGTATTGGCTGTTTTATACGCTTCAAATTCTGATTTCAGGCGCAGAATGTCAGACTTCTGCGCGCTAACAGGGTCAAAGTGCGTTGGGGCTGTTGGCGCTGGGCCGCAGTTGCCTGCAAGTGCTGGCAGTGATACTAAGCTAGCGGCTAGGCCGAGAATGAGGGCACGTGGCATCGGATTTCTTTCCCTTGTGTCAGGCTTCGGTTGTGATCGCAGAGTTTCTCTCCGCCTCACCAAGGGATTTACCGCCGCCGCCTTTCTGAGCCGTAAAAAGGTGGGAACGATTTCATTAAAATTGAGTCTAAAAAGGGGCCCTGTGTGTAAAGGTGCCGTTCACGCAAAAGTTTCGCATACCGATCCCTTTTTTGTGCATCAGTAACCTCTTGGGGCGCGCTCATGCGGCCTCAACGCTGAGCTATTTGAAGCGTAGACGTACCGAGCAAATACGGCCACTATCAGCAGCGTGAGTTTCTACGATATTGCAACCTGAAAAGCCCATGCGCCCTCTGCCTCATTTGATTGATGAACGTTTCATCCGCGCATCCGGACCGGGTGGTCAAAACGTTAATAAGGTGAGCACCGCTGTGCAGCTGGTATACAATGCTGCCCAAGACCCGCGGCTCACGCAGGCAGATCGTGGTCGCTTGGCCCGTCAAGCCAGTCACCTTTTGATGCAGGATGGGACTTTACACATTGATGCGCGCACAGAGCGCAGCCAAAGCGCCAATCGCCGCGCGGCCCGCGAACGCCTCCAAGCGCTGCTTGAAGCATGCCGGCAAGCTCCGAAAAAGCGGCGGGCGACACGGCCGACGCTAGGCTCAAAGCTGCGGCGTCTGCAGAATAAAAACCAGCGCGGCCAGACGAAACAGCTGCGCCGCCGCCCAGCGGGAGAGGATTAACACACAGCGCCCTCGTCAGGCGATGTGGTCTTTAGAGCACGTTTCACTTACTCAGAGCCATTTGACCAGATTTAGGTTTTTCGCTTGTCAGGAGCATGCATCGCCATGATGCGATCGCATCATAAGATGCTTGCGACGCAGCCAGCGGGAAACCTAAGCTGGCCCTGCGGGTGACGCCCTGGAAGACGCGGGGTGCGTTGTACGCCTTGTCCGATGCGCCGCATCGCACTGCAACCTACGCCTTCCCCGCGCCTTCCAGGGCGTCATCAAATGGCTCTGATTAAGTGAAACGTGCTCTAAACGTAAACAACTTGCCGGTCTCATCCAGCTCTGGATCAACCAACTTTTCTAGTAGCGGGGTAATCTGATCAGGATGCGGCAAGCTCATCGGATCTTCGCCAGGCATAGCGCCAGCGCGCATGTCTGTGCGCATGGGTCCTGGATTAATCAGGTTGGCTTTGATGGCAGACACGTTCTGGACTTCCGCTGCATATATCTCTACCAGCGTTTCAAGACCAGCTTTGGCGACGGCGTAGGCGCCCCAGTAGGGCTTAGGGTTACGTGCTGCGCCGGATGAGAAAAATACGGCCCGTCCAGCTGGGGCAGCCCGCAGAAGCGGATCAAAGGAGCGCAGCAAGCGCCAATTGGCGGACAGATTGACCGCAATCTCGCCGTCCCACTGCTTGGGCGCCATGTGCGTCAGCGGCGTTAAGTCTCCCAATACGCCAGCAGCGGCGACAAGAATGTCAAGCTTTCCATAACGCTCGTGCAAGGCGGCGCCCAAGCGGTCAATGCCTTCCATATCCTGTAAATCAAGCGGCACAAGTGTGGCGGGGTGGCCGCCAGCAGCTTGGATTTCATCGTCCACATCTTCGAGCGCGCCAGCGGTCTTGGCGAGCAAGACAACATGGGCGCCTCTTGCGGCCAAAGCTTTCGCGCAGGCCGCGCCAATGCCGCGGCTGGCGCCTGTGATAAGCGCAGTCGTACCGGATAAATCGAGCACTGCGTTTAACGCTCAGCTAGCAAGCTGAGCTGCTTGGGTGATTCGAGCTCTTTTTTGTCGGTCAGCTTGGTGGGGTATTCGCCCGAGAAACAGGCATCGCAAAATTGCGGCTGCATGGATTGGCGGCCCTCTTCGCCTAGAGCGCGGTAAAGGCCGTCCATGGTGAGATAGGCGAGCGAATCAGCGCCGATATAAGACGTCATCTCTTCAACGTCCATGGTTGCGGCGAGAAGCTTGGAACGCTCGGGTGTGTCAACGCCGTAATAACACGAGAAGCGCGTTGGCGGGCTGGCGATACGCATATGGACTTCGCTTGCCCCAGCCGCGCGCACCATCTCTACAATTTTAATGGAGGTCGTGCCGCGGACGATGGAATCGTCGACCAAGATGACGCGCTTATCTTTCAGCGCCCAGCGGTTGGCATTGTGCTTGAGTTTGACGCCCAAATTGCGAATTTGATCGGTCGGCTCAATAAACGTGCGGCCCACATAATGGTTGCGGATAATGCCGAGTTCAAAAGGAATGCCTGCTTCCTGCGCAAAGCCAATGGCGGCCGGAGTGCCGCTATCTGGCACGGGGATCACCATATCGGCGTCCACATGGTTTTCACGCGCGAGTTCCATGCCGATTTTCTTGCGTACATCATAGACAGAAAAGCCGTCGAGATAGCTGTCGGGCCGGGAGAAATAGACATGCTCAAAAATACAGGGCCGCGGCGCAATCTGCGGGAAGGGTTTATAGCTGCGCAGGCCTTCAGCGCCGATCGTGACAATCTCGCCTGGTTCGACTTGGCGAATGAATGTGGCGCCGATGATATCGAGCGCGCAGGTTTCTGATGCGAACATGTAAGACCCATCGGCCAAACGGCCGAGCACAAGCGGGCGCACGCCGTAAGGATCGCGCACACCAATGAGGCCTTCGGCAGATAACGCAACGAGGGAATAGGCACCCTCAACCTTGCGCAGCGAATCGATCAGGCGGTCGAGCACTGGCCCGTAGCTCGAATTCGCCACCAGATGCATGATGACTTCTGTGTCAGAGGTGGACTGGAAAATCGCGCCATCGCTGATGAGTTGGCGCCGCAAATTCCATGCATTGGTCAGATTGCCGTTGTGCGCAACGGCAAAGCCGCCATCATCGATTTCAGCAAATAAGGGCTGCACGTTGCGCAGCAGCGTTTCGCCGGTCGTTGAATAGCGCACATGGCCAATGGCGCTTTCCCCGCCAAGGCGGCGCATCAGGTCTTCGCTTGAGAAAATATCGCCCACTTGGCCCAGCTCGCGGTGCGAATGAAAGCGGTCTTGCGTCCGCGTGACGATGCCGGCCGCCTCTTGGCCGCGGTGCTGCAGCGCGTGCAGCCCCAAAACTGTATGGCGCGCCGCATCTGGCGTGCCGAAAATACCGAAAACGCCGCATTCCTCTCGCAATTTATCATCATCAAAGGGATGTGCGCGCGGGAGAGGAGAGACCATGGGCGATGGGCCTTGCGTATGAAAAAACTTTAGTTGCCTGAATTAGCAGCTTTTGTCAGGCTATCAAGACTTTGCCGGTCTTCTTGTCCATAGCCAGTGTTTTTAAGCGCATTTTCAATGGCCATGTCTTGCGCGCGTTTTTTGAGCCGGTCGAGGATCTCCGACGGGCTTTCGCCGCCATCGCCGCCATAGATCACTTTAGCGATCATGTTGGAGCCATCCATGATCGAGGTGCCGGTTTTCGCTTCAGCGATCCATGTGGGCGGCTCTTTGGGCTGCATTAAAAGCGTGTATATCAAAAACGCAAAGCAGATCATGACAAAGCCGCGCAGCACGCCAAATGCCGCGCCTAAAGAGCGGTCCGCAATGCCAAGGCTGGAGGAGCGGACCATGCCGCCGATTTTCCCAGTGATCAGCCGCAGGAACATCATTGAAAAGAAGAAGAGGAACGCAATGGCGACGGCTTTGGCCAGCCAGTCAATGCCAATCCAGCCATTTACCCAGCCAGCCAGCGGCCGGTAGCCGAACATGGTCGCAATCACAGCCCCGCCCCACGCGGCTAGCGATAGCACTTCTGTTACAAACCCGCGCACAAAGGCGATGATGGCTGACAAAATCAGGATGACCCCAACCGTGATGTCCAGTCCGCTAAAATCCATTAATTTTATACCTCATGTGCCGCATTCTTCCGGCGATAAGGACACATTAGAATGTCAGCTTCAAGGCGTCCAGCAATCCTGTCACATGGCTTACGCTATGGCGCGTGATGACCGCGTTGTCTTGACGTTTTGCCTCCGGCACTATGGCTTCTTCAAAGCCAAGCTTGGCTGCTTCTTTGAGGCGCAGGCCTGGCTGGGGCACGGCGCGCACTTCTCCTGAAAGCGCAATCTCACCAAAGGCAATGCTCGCGCGTTTAATAGGCGTTTCACTCAAAGACGACAGCAGCGCGGCGGCCACAGCCACATCCGCGGCTGGTTCAGAGATTTTCATGCCGCCGGCAATGTTAAGATACACATCATGGCTGGCAAATTGCATGCCGGCGCGCGCATCTAAAACGGCGAGCACCATAGCCAGGCGGCCTGAATCCCAGCCGACCACTGTGCGCCGCGGATTGGCGGCAGGTGTTGGTGATACCAGGGCCTGAATTTCTACCAGCAAAGGCCGGGTGCCTTCCAAGCCTGCAAACACGCAGGTGCCTGCCACGTCCTCCTGCCGGTCAGAGAGAAATAGCGCAGAAGGATTGGAGACTTCGCTCAGGCCCGAGCCCGTCATTTCGAACACGCCGATCTCGTCGGTTGGGCCGAACCGGTTTTTCACCCCGCGCAGGATGCGGAACTGGTGGCCGCGCTCCCCTTCAAAATAGAGCACAGTGTCGACCATATGCTCCAAGACGCGCGGCCCGGCGATTTGCCCATCTTTGGTGACATGGCCAACGAGGAAAATGGCGGTATCGCGGGCCTTGGCATAGCGGATGAGTGCTTGGGCGCTGGCGCGCACTTGACTGACCGTTCCTGGCGCGGCGTCCAGCTCGTCAGCATACATGGTCTGGATCGAATCAATAATCACCGCATCGGGCGCTGGCCCATCATCGATGGTGGCGAGAATATTGTTAAGGTTTGTGGCAGAGCCTAGGGATATGGGCGCGTTTTCAAGGCCCATCCGCCGGCCGCGCAGGCGCACTTGGTCGACGGCTTCTTCCCCAGAAATATAGACCACGCGCTTACCGGTTTGGGCAATTTTGGCTGCCGCTTCGAGCAGTAAAGTTGATTTACCAATACCAGGATCACCGCCAATGAGTGTCGCTGACCCCGGCACAAGCCCGCCGCCCAAGGTGCGGTCCAGCTCAGCAATGCCGGTGGTAAAGCGCGGCGGCGCGGGGGTTTTGTCGGCCAGGCTCGAGAGCGCGATCACGTTGGTGCGCTTGGTGCGTGCGCCCACCGCGCTTTTATGGCCGCCTGTGGGCGCTGATTCTTGGCTAATGGAATTCCATTCGTTGCAGGCCGTGCACTGGCCCTGCCACTTGGCATAGACCTCGCCGCAGTTTTGGCAGACATAGCGAATGGCAGCTTTTGCCACGGCTCACCCCTCCGTTAGAACATTAAGTGAACATAGGGCCTGTAGCGGCGGATATCAAGGCCCCTTATCCGCGGCGAAGTTCCATCTGGATCGGGCCGTCCGCGCGGCCGTGGATGAATTGCTCCACATAGTCATTGCCCGAGGTGTCAATGTCTTCGACCGGGCCGTGCCACATGATGTTGCCCTTATAGAGCATTGCGACATGGTCGGCGATTTTGCGTGCTGAGCTCATGTCATGGGTGATGGTCACAGCCGTTGCGCCAAGTGCTTTGACCCGATCAACAATCAAATCATTAATGACGTCCGCCATGATAGGGTCTAGGCCCGTGGTGGGCTCGTCAAAGAAGATGATGTTCGGTTTGGTGGCAATGGCGCGGGCCAGGCTCACGCGCTTTTGCATGCCGCCGGAGAGTTCTGAAGGCGATAGCTCGCCGACATCTGGCGAAAGCCCGACCCGGCGCAGGTTCTCAATGGCTTCCTCTTTTGCTTGCGCCTTGGCCATGCCTTTGCCTTCCATCAGGCCAAAGGCGACGTTGCGCCAGACAGGCAGCGAATCAAACAGCGCGCCGCCTTGAAACAGCATGCCCATATGCGCCAGATGTTTGGCTTGGTCAGTGCCTTTCAGGCCAACTGTATTGCGGCCATCGATTTCAATCGTGCCTGCATCGGGGGTCAAAATACCTAAAATGCATTTCAGCAAGACGGATTTTCCGGTCCCCGAGCCACCAATGATCACCAGCGATTTGGCCTTTTCCACATCAAGGTCGATGCTATCCAAAACCACTTTTGGGCCGAACGCCTTGCGCACGCCGCGCAGCTTAATTTTAAGCGCCTCACTCATGCGCCGAACACCACCAGCGTGATGATCAAATTGGCGAGCAAGATGATGATGAAGGCTGACACGACAGCGTTCGTAGTGGCCTTGCCTACGCCCTGCGCCCCGCCAGAGGAATAAAAGCCATGATAGCAGCCCATGAGCGCCAGGATGAAGCCGAACGCGCCCGCTTTTACCAGGGACGAAATCACATCTGATTGTTCTAGGAAATCCACCGTGATTTTCAGGTAGCTCCCGACATTAAACCCAAGCATCTGCGTGCCCACTAGAAAGCCGCCATAAACGCCAATGATGTTTGCCACTAACACCAGCAGCGGCAGTACGATCACAGCCGCAATCAGCCGCGGGACAATGAGGTACTTTATTGGATTGACGGACAAAGTGGTCAGAGCATCAATCTGCTCGGTCACCCGCATCGTGCCCAGTTCTGCTGCCATGGCGGAGGACACGCGCCCGGCCACCATGAGCCCTGCCAGGACTGGCCCCAATTCGCGCACAATGGCGATCACCACAACGCCTGCCACCGCGCTTTCTGCGTTAAAGCGTACGGAGCCGACATAAATCTGCTGGGCCAGCGCTGCCCCGGTGAATAGAGCGGTCAGCCCTACAACCGGCAGAGAAAAATACCCAATGGCCAGCAGCTGTTCGCCAATGCGCGCGACATACAGCGGCGGCCGGACCACATGGCTTAGCGCCAGCATTAGGAATTTCACGAGCCGACCGATGGCTGCGAAAAACCCGATGGCCGATTGGCCGATGATGGCGAGAAATTCAATCATTGAGGAGGCACATTGCGCGAAGTGAGAGCTAGGTCAAGTAGCGTTTTGCCTGCCTACATTTGGTCCGGCAAGTAAGCGGGGTCTGCGTCCGGTAAATTCTCAAACGCTGCACTTGAGGCATTGAAGCGGACTTTAACAGAGCCTGTTGCGCCGTGCCGGTGCTTGGCGACATCAATTTCCGCCATCTCCTCGATCTCGATGGCTTTCTTTTGCCAGTCCAGAAAACTCTCTTCGGCTTCATCAGGCTTTTGGCGCATGTGGTAATAAGCTTCGCGGTAGACGAAGAGCACGATGTCGGCATCTTGCTCAATGGTACCAGATTCGCGCAGGTCAGAGAGCTGGGGCTTCTTGTCTTCGCGCTGTTCCACGGCGCGCGATAGCTGCGATAGGGCGATCACAGGAACACGCAGCGATTTGGCAATATTCTTCAGCCCGCGTGTGATCTCAGAGATTTCCTGCACTCTATTTTCCGGCTGGCGGCCTTTGGCGTTTACCGCCGATAGCAGCTGGAGATAATCCACGACGATCGCGCCGAGGTTATGCCTTCGGTGAAGCCGCCTGGCGCGGGCTCTAAGGGCCGCAATGGAGAGGCCTGCTGTATCATCAATAAAGAACGGTAGCTCTTGCAGCTGGGTTGAAGCGGCGGCGACGCGCTGAAACTCCTCATTGTTGATATTGCCCTTGCGCAGCTCTTCTGAACTGATGGCGGTCTGCTGAGATAAAATCCGCGTGGCCAGCTGATCGGCTGACATTTCGAGGCTGAAAAAGCCAACCACTGCGCCGCGGCTGTCTTTTGCGTCAACGCCGGCATCGAGATCGTTGCGCAGGGCCTGCGCGCAATAAAACGCCATAGAGGTGGCCAGCGCGGTTTTACCCATGCCGGGGCGGCCAGCAAGCACGATTAAATCGGAATCATGAAAGCCGCCGATTTTATGGTTAAGCATGCGCAGCCCAGTCGTCTTTCCGGAGACTTTGCCGCCGCTTTTGCGCGCCTTCTCAATAAGATCGATGGCTTCCGTCATCGACGTCGAGAACGGCTTAAACCCGCCCTCCACATCGCGCTTTGACGACAGATCAAAGAGCTGCTGCTCTGACGTTTCAATCTGGTCCGTAGCACTGATATCGATATCCGCTTCAAAAGCGGTGTTGACCATATCTTCGCCAATAGCAATCAGTTGGCGGCGGTCATACATATCGGTGACCAGCTTGCCGAGCTCTTCGATATTGAAGATGTTGACGGCTGATGTGGCGAGTTTGCCCAGATAAGACGCACCGCCCACTTCCGCAAGCGCTGGATCGCTTTCAAAAAAGGGTTTTAAGGTAATGGGGCTGGCGGACTGCAGCTTCTCGCGCATGGCCAGAATATGCTCAAAAATGCGTTCATGCACATTTTCAAAGAAATGGTGTGGACTGACAAAATGGAGCCTGTCCACCACCTCGTTATTCATCAGCATCGCGCCAAGCAAGGCTTGTTCGGCTTCAATGCTATGGGGCGGGCGGCGCGCTTCTAGAATGTCTGGCTGGATTGTCATGAGCCTACGTTAGGGCCGCAGGGAGAGGCGCGTCAAATGCCAACACAGTATTGCACAGGCCCTTCCACAATTTTCTCAGCACTGTTTTGTCTGAGCCAATCCACTAGCGCGTGCTTTGCCGAAAATGCCTACACGATTTCTTAAATGGGTGGCGCTAAGCCTTTCTATAACCCGGCACGACAGAAGCGCCGCATCTGGAAAGGCTGTAAAAATGCCTGGCAACATAGCTCATTCGTTCAAAAAGGCGTTCACACGGCGATATTGCGTCGCTCTTGGCCTCATCTTTTGTATTTTACTGTCCACGTTTCTCGCCTTTACGCGGCAAACGCAGATGGCTGAAAACGATGCCTATCTTATTAACATCAGCGGTATGCAACGCATGTTATCGCAGCGTATTGCGCTTATGGCGAAAGAAGTCCGCCGTGCGCAAAACGAGGCAGAAGCGGACCAATTTGCCGATAAGCTCGAAGCCGCTATCACCCGCATGTATGCCAATAATGCTGCGCTGACGACCGGCGACTTGAAGAACGGCCGCAGCTATCGCCTCAGCCCTGCTTTGCAGGAGATGTACTTTGGTGAGGCGGCGCTCGATGAGCGCGTTGGCAAATATCTGCTCGCGGCCAAGTCCTTTCATGACATGTACAAAGAGCGCGGCCTGGACGTCATCAAAGCGGCAATCCGCGCAGAAGACAACGTCGCCTTTGCCCGCCGTGGCCTGCTCGCTGATTTAGACTCAGCAGTGAAGCTCTATGAAGGCGAAGCAAAAGGCAGAATTAGAACTTTCCGGCACCTAGAGCTCGTTTTTTTCATCATTGGTCTTGTCATACTCCTTGGTGAGGTCTTGTTCATTTTCCGGCCGATGGTGCATGCCATCACGTCGAGAATCGGCGCTTTGGAGGCGAAAAACGCCGAACTTGTTGAATTGAGCAAGAAGCTTGTTAGCAAGCACCCACCGCAGGCGAGCGCCGCTGCAAAGCCAAAAGAGGGGACAAAAGAAAACCCTCCTGCCAGCTAGCCTAAGGGTTTTGCGGTCTGTCGCGCTGCGCTTGATACAGCGCAGCGTCTTTTTTTTAAGGGAAGGTCAGCTTCTAGGCTTCTGCGCTTTCTTCCGTCTCTTCCTGCGCGTCCCCAGCCTCTTCGCCCTCTTCGGCAAGGCCTAGCTCTTCGCGGGCCTCTTCCGCCAGCTCTTCATCTTCAAAGACTTCTGCGGTTACGTCGATACCTTGGGCTTGCAAATCAGCTTCGTCCGCGGTGCGGGCGACATTCGCCTCGACCATTAAGTCCACTTCCGGGTGCAGAATGATGCGCACTTGGTGCAGGCCAAGGGCCTTGATAGGCGCCGTTAGGCTGACTTGGTTTCGGCCAACTTTCACGCCTTCTTCGCTCAGCGAATCGGCCACATCGCGGGCGGAAACAGAGCCGTATAGCTGGCCAGAATCGCCAGCTTGGCGCAGCAGGACAACGCGCTTGCCTTCAAGCGTCTTGGCAACGCTTTCCGCTTCAGCTTTCTTGGCTAAGTTATCGGCTTCGATGTCTTTGCGTTTTGAGTCGAAATAGGCTTTGTTTTGGTCATTGGCGCGCAGGGCTTTGCCTTGCGGCAAAAGGAAGTTGCGTGCGTAGCCAGGCTTGACTGAGACGATCTCGCCCATCTGGCCCAGATTTTCGACTCGTTCTAAGAGAATGATATCCATGGAATTGGCTCCGATTTATGGACCACTCGCCAACCGTTGGCGAAGGTCAAGCCGGCTGTCGATTAGGCCCATCAGGGCCAGCAGCAAACCAGCTGGGTTAAAGAAAAAGCAAAGCGCGTACACGCCGAATAAAAAGGCGCCGCGGTAGCGCAGCTTTTGGCTGACAAAGTGAATAACCGACAAGCCTTGCAGCGCGCAGGCCATCAGCAATGTGACGGCCAAAACAGCCATCGCAACACCCGGTGTGCCAGAGCTCAGGCTCAGAACGCTAAAGGCGATCACTGGGAAGATGACCCAGCGCGGCATTTGCAGCATGCGTATGTTGGCAAAGTCAAAGCTCGGCGCGCTTTTGGCGATCCGCGCAGCGATGCCAGCATTCACCGCCATAAAGATAAGCCAAATAGCCCCTGCGACAGCATAGATCGCCGCCCCGAGCGCATTGGCTTGAACCTTCATGGTCATCAAGTCCGCGTTGCGCACATTGCCGCCCGCTGCCATGGCGTTCACAAAGGCATCCACGGACAGGCGCGCATAGCCGGATAGGCCGCCAACTTCCACCAGCGCTTTGTCCAGCTGCAGCAGAGATAAGCCGATTAAAGCGCCCCCCGCTAATGCCAGGACTGCCAAGTGTGCTCCGATCGCTTGACCGGACAACCGGCGCGGCATTTGCCCAGCACGGTCCATCTGCCAAGCCAGATAAAGCGGCGCACCGGCGAGGCCGAGCAAAAACACGCCAACAGACAAGATGGCTTCCGCCTGCAAGGCAAGCAGTCCAAACGCGAGCAAGGTTGCTAGCGCTGTTCCCGTCAAACCAGCCGTTAACGCCGTAAAGAACAGCGGAAGCGGCGACAAAACACCAAGCGCAAAACCCAAAATATTGCCGCTAAACAACGCCATGAAGGCGCAGGCGGATGCAAGCCCTGCTAGCAAGGCGCGCATGACATATTTTTGGTTGATTGGCATGGGTCAGAAGCTTTGCGTCACAGACAATGGCTAGCGGACGATGAACGGCAGCAGGCCGATATGCCGGGCGCGCTTAATCGCTGTGGCCAAAGCACGTTGTTTCTTTGCAGAAACCGCAGTGATCCGGCTGGGAACGATTTTGCCGCGCTCGGAAATAAAGCCTTGCAGCAGTTTTACATCTTTAAAGTCAATTTTGGGCGCATCTTTGCCTGAAAAGGGGCAAGATTTACGGCGCCGCCAAAAGGGCTTACGCATCGTGTGTGTCTCCTAAAGAACGTTTATATTACGGACGGCGCGGGCGGCGCTTGTCACGGTCTTTCGCGCGCAGCATGGCGCTGGGCTCGTCTTCCAGCGCATCCACTTTGACCGTGATGTAGCGGATGATGTCGTCATGCAGGCGCGCCCGGCGTTCCATTTCGGCCACCACCGTTGGCGGACCATCGATGTTGAGCAGCGTGAAATGCGCTTTGCGGTTCTTTTTGATTTTGTAGGTGAGGGACTTGACGCCCCAATATTCCGTCTTGGTCACTTTACCGCCGAGTTCCTCGACTGTCTTGGTGACCTCTTCATTGATGGCGTCCACTTGCGCTGTAGGAATGTCCTGACGCGCAAGGACGACATGCTCATAAAAGGGCATGGCGTGCTCCGATATGTAAGCGCCGACCACGCCAATCGCGGCCAGCTAAACTGCTTTCTAGCCCGCAAAAGCATGACCAGACCGCGCGGTTATACGGATGTTGCCCATAAATGCAAGCTTTGCGGCGCGCGCAGGGTCGAGCTGGCCAATCAGTAGTATACCCGCGGCAACTGCGACAACGCTGCCTTTGATCCATTTTTATAGCATACTACGTAGCGTGTGCAGGTTTATCGTTCTGTGTCCTCAACAGAAAGTCACATGGTATGGACATGTTCTTAGGCGTAGATGCTGTCCTTTTAGCGCGCATCCAGTTTGCCTTCACCATCGCTTTTCATTTTGTTTTCCCCGCCTTTTCCATTGGACTAGCGAGCTACCTTGCCGTGCTCAATGGGCTGTATCTGTGGAAGAAGGACGCGGTCTACCTGCGGCTGTTTGAATACTGGCTGAAAATCTTCGCGATCGGCTTTGCCATGGGCGTCGTCTCCGGCATTGTTATGGCCTACCAGTTCGGCACCAATTGGGCGACGTTCTCAGACATCGCAGGACCCGTCATCGGGCCACTGATGGCCTATGAAGTGCTCACCGCCTTTTTCCTCGAAGCTGGCTTTCTGGGCATCATGCTGTTTGGCCGCTCGCGGGTGGGCGATAAACTGCACATGTTTGCAACCGCAATGGTGGCCATCGGCACCGCGGTGTCAGCGTTTTGGATCTTGTCCGTCAATAGCTGGATGCATACGCCGCAGGGTCATATCATCGCCGAGAATGGTCAGTTCCTGCCAGAAAGCTGGCTCGCCATTATCTTCAACCCAAGCTTCCCTTACCGCCTCACGCACACCCTGACGGCCTCTTACCTCACAACGGCGTTTATCGTTGGCGGTGTTGGCGCGTGGCACTTGCTGAAAGGTCGCGGCGATAATGCTGGCGTTAAAGTTATGTTCTCCATGGCCATGTGGATGGCGGTGGTCGTTGCCCCTCTGCAGCTTGTCTTTGGCCACGCGCACGGCGAAAACACCATGGAGCATCAGCCTGCGAAGGTCATGGCGATGGAAGGCCATTACGAAAGCTACGAGGATGGCGCGCCTTATTACATTTTTGGCATCCCCAATGATGAAACCCAAGAGCTCGACTATGCCATCGGCATCCCAAAGCTTGGTTCGGTTGTGCTGAAGATGGACCCCAACGCCGCCGTTGCAGGGCTCGATACTATTGACGATGCTGAGCAGCCACCAGTGTTCATGGTGTTTTGGGCGTTCAGGATTATGGTTGGCATCGGCTTGATGATGATTGGTACCGGCTTTTGGTCGCTTTGGGCTCGCCGCCGGGGGACCCTGTTTCAAGACAGCTGGCTACACCGGGCAGCTCTAGTTTTATCGCCATCAGGCATCGTTGCTGTTATCGCCGGCTGGATTGTCACTGAAGTTGGCCGCCAGCCCTACACCGTCTATGGCTTCTTGCGCACAGCTGACAGTGTGTCTCCGCTGGACGCCCCCGCAGTCGGCACGTCCCTGATTGCTTTCGTTCTTGTCTATTTCCTCGTGTTTGGGGCAGGCGTCTTCTATATTCTGCGTTTGATGAGCGCGCCTCCGCCTGAGCAGGAAAAAGACGCCGTTCGGGTTGGCAGTGGCCCCATCAGAACATCTGGCCTCACCCCTGTTCAGCAGGCTGCAGCAGAGGGCCTTGTGTGATGGAAATCAGCGAACCCCTTGCCATTGCCTGGGCGGGCCTCCTGGTCCTTGCCGTTTACATCTACGTCATTCTTGATGGCTTCGATCTTGGCATCGGCATGCTCTTTGCGGCGTTTAAAAACAAGGACGATCGCGACATCATGATGACGTCCGTCGCGCCGGTTTGGGATGGTAATGAAACCTGGCTGGTGCTGGGCGGGGGCGGCTTGTTTGCCGCCTTTCCCATGGCCTACGCGATCATCATGCCAGCCATTTACGTGCCGATCATTGCGATGCTGCTTGGTCTCGTGTTGCGCGGGGTAGCGTTTGAATACCGCTGGCGCACCGAGCGGTGGCGCGCAGTTTGGGACTGGGCGTTTATTTCAGGCTCGGCCACTGCGTCCCTAGCGCAAGGCGTCGCGCTGGGCGCACTGCTGCAAGGGATTGACGTTGATGGCCGCAGCTATGGCGGCGGCTGGTGGGATTGGCTCTCGCCCTTCTCCATTTTGACCGGCATTGCTGTTATGTCTGGCTACTGCCTGCTCGGCGCCACTTGGCTCAACATCAAAACAGATGGCGCGCTCCAGCAGAAGGTCCAAAAGATGGCCTGGGGGTTTTTCATCTCAACCTTGGTTTTCATCGCCGCGGTCAGCGCTGCAACGCCGTTTTTAGAAACCGCTTATTATGCGCGCTGGCTAACCTATCCGGGCATTTTACTCGCCGCGCCGGTGCCGCTGGCTGTTGCTGCAGTTGCGTTCTTTTTGTTCCGCTCCCTCGTGCAGCACAAGCGCGAAGTCCCGCCGTTCTTGTTGTCGCTCGCGCTGTTTGGACTGTGTTTTGTTGGTCTAGGCATCTCGATGTATCCCTACATCATTCCCACACAGGTCACGATTTTTGATGCGGCAACACCCTTTAAGTCGCAAATTTTCATGTTCGTCGGCGCCGTGGTGATGCTGCCCATCATCTTGTTTTACACAGGCTACGCCTATTGGGTATTCCGCGGCAAAGTCGATCCCGATCAAGCGTATCACTGATGGATAAGCGCGAACCAACACTTAGCGCCAAGCTGCTATGGTTTGTGCTTCTTTGGATCGGCGGTGTCGGCACTGTTTCCATTGTCGCCTACAGTTTACGCGCGATCATTCTCTAAGCTTGGCAGGACACAAAAAAAGCCGGCCCCCCAATGCGGGAGGCCGGCCATCCAAGCTTTTGTTGTTTATGCGATTAGGCAGCCTTACGGCGACGGCTTAGGCCAAAGCCCAGCAAGCCGGTGCCCAAAAGAACCAGACTTGTTGGCTCGGGAACTGCTGTAATAACGCGTACCCAGTCCCCCGGCGATGTCGTGCGGAAGAAGACGTCCACGGAAAATTCGTTTGCGCCGAAATCAACCACATCATTGTTTTCCAAACCGCGTGAGCGGAATGTGTCGTAGGTTATGCCAGGTGCGCCCAGAAGATCATCGGTCAAACGCAGACGGCGTGTGGAGGTGATCAAGCCAATGACTTCGTCGCCAAACTCAATTGACGCTTCCAGTTGGCCAGCGCCTGGAGGAGGGCTATCGAACTGGATCATATAGCTGGAGATGACCCTGCCAGCTGCGATCCGGTTCGCGCCGCTTGGCGTTGCGTTGACGCGCAAGTTCGATGCCAACGTGATCGGACCAGATTCTTTCCAAACCGACAGCTTATCGCTGTTGGGGTCGGCCGACACAGGATTGGGGATGTCCGTAGGCGCTAGGATTTCGCAGGAGTATTCTGGGTTGCCGGAACAATCATTAATGCCGGACCCAGAATTGGCGCCAAAGCCAATAACTTCGGCGCTGGCTTGGGTTGAAAGTAGAGCAACGCTCATCAAAGCGCCGACTTTTAAAACTGATTTAAACATTGGGGCAGTCCTTTTAAGTTTTCGTCTTGGTCCCAAAGCAGCAAAGAGCGTGCCACCCAAAAAAAATTATATAAAACAGTATTTTAGGTATTTTTTCCGCCCAAATTGTCGGCCGTGATTGCGACTGCTGACCGCAATTGTTTCAAATTGGGGCGGGAGCGGACACGTGTGCGCCCCTTGTCAAACGAGTCCGTCCGCCTTAGGCACTCATCAACGATCGGCAGGCCATCAGCAGCGGAGCGCATTGTTATGACCACGGCTTTTGTTTTTCCTGGCCAGGGCAGCCAAGCGGTTGGCATGGGCAAGGCGCTCGCAGACGCTTATCCTGCCGCAAAGGCAGTGTTTGACGAAGTGGACGACGCTGTCGGCAAGTCTCTCTCTGCCCTTATGTTTGATGGGCCGATGGAAGAGCTCACGCTGACGGCCAATACACAGCCTGCGCTTATGGCGGTGTCCATGGCAGTGGTGCGCGTGCTTGCAGATCAAGGCGTGGATATAGCGCGCGCGGACTATCTGGCCGGGCATTCGTTAGGTGAATATTCTGCCCTTTGTGCTGCGGGCACGCTCTCGCTTGGCGATACAGCGCGGCTCTTGAAAATCCGCGGCGAAGCCATGCAGCGCGCCGTGCCGGTGGGCGTGGGGGCTATGGCAGCGCTGCTTGGACTGGAATTTGAAGATGCAAAAGCCGTGGCGCTAGACGCCGCGCAAGGCGATGTTTGCCAGCCAGCCAACGATAATGCCAGCGGGCAAGTTGTCGTCTCCGGCCATACAGCCGCTGTCGAGCGCGCCATTGAGATTGCCAAAGCGAAAGGCGCGAAACGCGCGATGCTGCTCCCGGTCAGTGCGCCCTTCCATTGCGCGCTCATGAAGCCGGCGGCCGACGAGATGGCGACTGCGCTTGAGGATGTGACGTTTAGCGCGCCTTTCCGGCCGATTGTAGCAAACGTTACGGCGCGCCCCGAAGAGGACCCCGCAAAGCTCAAATCGTTATTGGTTGAACAAGTGTGCGGCGCTGTGCGCTGGCGCGAAAGTGTTGGCTGGATGGTTGAAGCGGGCGTTACCAAGCAGGTGGAGCTCGGCACTGGCAAAGTGCTCTCCGGCCTCGCGCGCCGCATTCACCGCCCGCTCGAAGCGTCGGCGATTGGGACGCCAAGTGATATAGAGGCGTTTGGTGAGGCGCAGGGGTAGGCCATGTTTGATTTGACTGGAAAAAAAGCGCTGGTAACAGGCGCAAGTGGGGATATCGGCGCGGCTATTGCGCTTTGCCTGTCACAAGCCGGCGCCGTTGTTGGCCTATCGGGCACGCGTGAAGCAAAACTGCGCGAGGTTGCCTCTAGTTTGCCTGGTGAGACGCATATTCTGCCCGCTAATTTGTCTGAGGCAGACGGCGTTGCGCACTTAATCCCCGCGGCTTTAGGCGCCATGGGCGGGCTTGATATCCTCGTCAACAATGCAGGGCTGACGCGTGATGGCCTAGCCATGCGCATGAAACCGCAAGACTGGGACGATGTGATTGCAATCAATATGACCGCTAGCTTCCGCCTAGCGCAGGCCTGTCTTCGGCCCATGATGAAGCAGCGCCAAGGCCGGATTATCAATATCTCTTCGGTTGTTGGCTCTGTCGGCAACCCTGGCCAAGCCAATTATGTGGCTTCTAAGGCTGGCATGACCGGCTGGACCAAAGCGATGGCTGCTGAGGTTGCTAGCCGCAACATTACGGTCAATTGCGTTGCCCCTGGCTTTATCGAGACAGCCATGACGCACGTTTTGTCCGATGAACAAAAAGAAAGGCTCAGCAGTCAAATTCCTGCTGGGCGGCTTGGGACGGCGGGTGATGTGGCGGCCTGCGTCGCCTTTCTAGCAAGTGATGAAGCAGCTTATGTGAGCGGCCAGACCTTGCACGTAAATGGCGCTATGGCGATGCTATAGGTCCCTGCCTCTTATCTTTAGGCGTGGCCCAAATGGCGTTTAAACTTGATCGAAGGCTGATCAATGGGCTAGGCGTCTCTTGATTTATCGGGCCATCCACCGCAAATCACACATGTTGAATAACAAAAGGACATTTGCATGAGCGACGTTGAAGCCAAGGTCAAAAAGATTGTTGTCGAGCAACTCGGCGTGGACGAGGCGAAAGTCTCAGACGATGCAAGCTTTATTGACGATC
>JBCCAR010000002.1:0-189719 GCA_039814715.1 Pseudomonadota bacterium | reverse complement strand
TGGTGCAGGTGCCCTGTATTGAGCGCAATGCCATTGGCGCCGTCAAAGCGGCCAACGCTGCGCGCCTGGCGCTCCACGGCTCAGGCCATGCAAAAGTGTCTCTCGATCAAGTCATCGAGACCATGCGCCAAACTGGGCTTGATATGTCCAACAAATACAAGGAAACCAGTCAGGGTGGGTTAGCGGTCAATGTAGTGGAATGTTGAGCGCTCATCAGCGCATATAGCCACGCCAAGGCTTTACCGTCTTCATCACCATGGATGAATGAATGTGCTCGAGCCGCGCTTTCAAATACTCATAAAAAAACTCATAAATGAACTCGCCCTAAATGATAGAGAAAAGATGGATAACTTGGAGCAAACTTAATAGCGTTCTTCGCAGCGTCTAGACTAGATACCAGGATTACTTTTGGGGTGTATACCCTTGACATACGGTAATGTATTTCGTGTTTATAAAGCATGAAATAAATAAACGTCCGTCAGTTCTGCGAGCGGTTGCCAGATGACGAAACATGCCTCGTAGACCTGTTTGATGTCCGCTTTGGCCAAGGTCATGAATGTCCCAAGTGCCAGCGCGCTGCAAAGTGGTATCGCCTGCAATCCGAGTTAGCTTTTTCTTGCCAATGGTGCGGCCATCACATTCGTCCGATGGTTGGCAGTATCTTTGAGAAAAGCCGCACGCCCTTGCAGCTTTGGTTCTATGCAATCTTTCTGTTCACCACATCAAAGCATGGTGTAAGCGGCAAAGAGCTAGAGCGCCAGCTTGGCGTCACCTACAAAACCGCATGGCGCATGGCGCGCAAGGATGGACCAAAAGAGCAACGGCGTTGTGATCAGTGAGGCAATCTACAACGATTTTATTTTCCTGGCCCAAGACTACGGTCTTTCGGCTAATTTTCTCAACGAGATCTCTTAAAAACGTCCTCGCACTGTCAGAATGACTGTCCTTGGTTGGCCAAGTTGATTGCCGAACCCAAGGCCGCCACCATCTCCAGTCGATTCCAGATAACTCTTATTGGTTAAATTTGAGGCATTGACTTGGATTGTGAGCCCGTCGTTCACGCGATAGGCTGCAAATAAATCTGCTAAAAATACGCTATCATAAAATATGTCGCTTCGCCCAAGAACGGCCCTCTTACCATTAAATCTCAGTCCGCCACCAAATTTCAAACCCTGAAGAGCACCGGCGCCAACTTCATAAGTAGCGAAAGTACTGAAAGTGTGTCTTGGTGCGTTGGAAGCCACTAGGTTCCCCAAATCCTCGCCCGAGACTATATCCGCATCTAAGAACCCGTAATTCAGATTGACATTAAGGGACTTAAACAACCGAATATCTGAACTGATTTCAACGCCTCGATTGCGTTGTTTGCCGATCGGCAATACGAAAAATTCGTCAATGTTGTTGGAAGGGTCGTTTGTCGCAACGTTCGATCGTATCGTGTTGAAGAGTGCACCGTTAAATGAAATACGGTCGGAAAACAAAGAGCCCTTAAACCCAATTTCATAGCTTGCGGCGCTTTCAGGGCCAATTGCGTTTCCGCCTCGGATCGTTCCGCTTTGCGGAATGAAAGACTCTGCGAAGCTCGCGTAAATGCTAAAGTCTTCCGTTACCGCAGCCGTTGCGCCAATACGAAAGGTAACGTCTTGTTCGTCGGTCGTGGTTGCTCTTGTTCCCCCCGATTTGACAACAAGATCATCCAATCGAACGCCAGTGAGTACGGTGAGCCAGCCGGTGGGCCTTAAGGCGACCTCCGAGTACACAGAATACAGCGTGCTTTCATCATCGACAAAAGGGTCTGTCTGTGTCCCAAGAGGCGGGGCCACACGGTTTTCAAGGTCATTTGTGGACAGATCAAATGGACCAAAAGTGCCGTCAAAACCAAATGGTCGCAGAATATCGTTGGCAACGTAGCTAGCGCCGATAACATAATCCTGACGTTGGCCAGCAAGGCCGAAGCTACCTGATAGCTGCGCATCCACAAACGTATTTTCGCTCTGGTAAGCACCTCTCCAAGCGTAGGCATATGCAATGGTATTACCAGGGGCGACACCAGGCAAACCATCGTCGTAAACATAGTTCCCCAAGCTCGCGGTGTTTACATAGTCAGAATCTGTATTTTGGTAGCTGCCGCGAAGGGTCAATTTTAGTTTATCTAGAAATTCATGGACGACTTGGCCTTCTACGAACACGTCAGAGTTATCCGTTTCAGCATTAGGATAACTCAGAAAACGATCCGTCGTTATGCTGTCTGGCACCGATGCATCTTGAAGAACGGGAAATCCTACATTAGGCACAGTATCAAGCGTTCGGTATGAAACGCTGAATTGAGATGATGTCTTGTCTGAAAAATCGATCTCGACGACCGGACGTATTGCAAACGCTTCCCGGCTGACGCGATCAGCATCAAAATTGACATTGCGATATGCGGCGCTCAACCTGGCCCGTATTTTGTTGCTATTGAAGACCGATCCAGCATTGACATCGACTTCTCCCATCACCGTACCGAATTGATCGAAGACGAGTTCGTAGGCGAAAAACGTATTAGCCTCCGGTGACTTGGTAACGGAATTGATGATACCGCCAGGCAGAACAGGACCAAGGCTTATCGAAGCGGGGCCTTTGAGAACTTCATAGCGCTCCACAAAAGAGTCATCGCGAAAACCAGCACCAAGCCCCGCGTTCTGAACGCGGTTGTTGACAAGCACAGTCGCAAAATAGCCTCGGGTTAGAAACTCCACGGTGCCGGTGTTATTGAAGTCCCGAGATATTGTTAAATTGGGAAGGTTTTGCAGCGCATCGATTGCTCTAATACTTCCCCGCTCGTCGAGGAATTCTCGGTCGATCACGGCAAGGGAATACGGTAGCTCACGCTGCGTTATCGGAATGCGGTTGATCAAAGACTGCTGAAAGCGTCCGGCTACGAATATTTCCTCATCTATATCATCAGCGGCTAACTGTGCCCATCCAATTGACGCGTGGGTAAGGAAAGCAGCCGCTGAAGTGACGTTCAACAACGAGTATTTTAAAAATGCAATACGATCGAATTTGTTCATGGAAGCCACTTTCTCCACCGTGATTTTCAAATGCAAATGCAAATGCAACTCAATAAGTATTGCGGCACGCTATGACCAATAAGCGCTGATTTCAAGTGAATAGTGAAAAATTTTTCATAAATTTTTTAGCGATGGGTAGCATTCGTCAGCACTTTGATTAGTCCCACATTTTTCTGGACGTAGTCGTTTAAAAAGAGGCAATGAGTGTGCTGTAGCTAAAGCTCTATTTCGCGATGATCTGGGAACGCGGCGCTAACAGAACATATTAGAGCGCTGCTATTGGGTCGCTAATGTTTCTGAAAGAATGAGCGTGAGCACGTTTTGCGTTTACGCTTAGATTGCGTTTTTTAGTCACGCTATCAGCAAGAAGGCTGATACCAATCAGTCTGCCGAGATACGCGGCTCAAATGAGAGTTGATGCAGGCGACAGGCGGGCGTGACATGTTAAAAAGCGCTTTGAGCTTTGACCGACACTGTTGAAAAAATTCATAGAATATCACTCATTAAATTGGCCAGAAATCAAGTAAAAGTCCTCCTGTCATATTGAATCTATGTGGCGCCCGGAGCAGGATGAAGCTTCAAAATGAAAGACCAAACTAACAATGACGCCGGAAAAACAATTTCAAGGCAAAAACGCGCGCGCATGGTTTGAGGCCGGCGACGCTGCATTCAAAGACCGTGACCTTGACGCGGCGCTGGACGCCTATCGGATATCGCTTAAGCTGAATCCGGGCGCAGGGGCTGCTTGGGCCGGGCTTGCAAAGGTGCTGGAAGCCAACCAGCAGTTCACCGACGCACTAGAGTGCTTAAAACGCGGCGCGCAGGCAGAGCCTGGCAATGGCGTAGTCTGGGCGCGGCTTGCAAGCGCCCATGTCGGTTTAGGAAATGTGGATGACGCAAGGCAAGCCTTTGACCGTGCCATTGCGCAAGCGCCTATGTCCTTATCGGCGCATTTCGGCCTAGGGGGATTGCTTGAGGATATGGGCGACGCGCAGGCTGCTGCGCGCTCTTATCGCAAAGTTTTGGACATTGACCCCGGTAATCCAGCTGCTTTATCGAACTTGCTTGGCCTTGCGCGGCATGTCGATGTTGCGCCGGAAAAGACGAAGGCACGCGCGCTCTTGGAAACGGCAACCGCGGCAGATAGGGCATTGCTTGGCTATGGCCTTGGCAAAGCCTTAGAGCTGGATAAGGATTATGATGCCGCTTTTACCGCGTTTCGCGCGGCTAATGACGCCCGCAAAGACCTTGTAGGAGCCTTTGACGAAACAGCCTTTAATGCGCGCATTGATGAGCTGATCGAGACCTGTTCAAATCCCTTTTTTGCCAAGCGGCGCGGGTGGGGCGATCCTTCGAAACGACCCGTGTTCATCGTTGGCCTCCCGCGGTCGGGCACCACGTTAACGGAACAGATTTTAAACGCCCATCCGGCGTGTTTCGGGGCTGGCGAACTCAATGTTTTAACAGATCTGACCACGGGAACACCCGACCGGCTCAACGACCCAGGTACCAGCTGGCCCGCCTGCGTAGATCGCCTGAACCAAAACCAAGTTGAGGCTATCGGCCGGGACTATTTGGAGCAGGCTCATGCGCTAGCACCTGCAAATGTTGCGCGCGTTGTGGATAAACAGCCGTTGAATTTCTGGCATTTGGGCATGATTGCTATGGCGTTGCCCAATGCGCGCATCCTTCATTGCACGCGTGATATTCGAGATAATGGGCTGTCTATCTACTGCCAGAATTTCAATACGCAGCAACGCTGGGCCACCGATTTAGATGATATTGGTACCTATTGGCGCGGCTATCGCCGCCTGATGGCGCATTGGAATGACGTTTGCGATCTGAGTATTTTTGAAGTTTCGTACGAAGAGACAATTAATGATATTGAGAGCCAGGCGCAAAAGGTGCTAGAGTTTCTTAAATTGGACTGGGATCCATCGGTTCTGTCTTTCCATGAGGATGGGCGGGCTGTTCAAACGCCCAGTCGTTGGCAAGTGCGTCAACCGCTCTACACAGGATCAAAAGGCAAATGGCAGCGTTACGCAACACATCTCGAGCCGTTGATAGTCGCAGCACAGTAGCGCTCGAAAATGTCAGAACTTTTATCCTTCAGGCCATACGGATCGTTACGATACTCGCGGGTGCATATTTTATTGTAGCGGGCCTGGACATCGTGAATGCCCGTTTGCTCCTCAACTTTGGTTTGCCGCATGGGGAGGCTATGACCTGGTCGGTCATGCTGGGGTTTGTGTTCTATGTGGGCATCATTATGTGGGCGTTTGCGGCGCCGTTGCACCATAGGCCTGCCACCATCATCGCTGCGCTCGCCATCCTATTTTCCGGCGCGGCGATCGTGCTGACACCGGCCACTGCGGCATGAGCGCATTCCCAAAACAGAATTTTCGCGCTTCGATGACCTGGCTGCATAGCTGGGCTGGCATACTTCCAACAATTTTGTTTTTTGCAGTGTTTTGGATGGGGTCGTTGTCGGTTTTCGATAAGGAAATTGACCGTTGGATGCAGCCGGAAAGCCGCATTGCTGGCCCCTTGATTGAGCGCGATCTTGATGCCGATATCGCTCGCTTCCTTGCCGCGCAAAATGGCGTCGCTGTTGAGAGCTTGTTTATCATGCCGCCCACGCCGCGTGAGCCTTATCTCTATTTTTATGGCAGCCTAAAGCAACCGGTAGACGGTAAACGCTATGCCTATGGCCGATTTGTTGGCCAAGGGAATGAAATGTTGGGGGAGCCCCAGTCGCTGGCTGGTTCTGGCTTCTTCTTTCCATTCCATTTCAAACTGCATATTCCGGGCAATTTTGGATATTATCTTATCGCCGCAGTAGCGCTCGCGATGCTGACACTGACGGTGACTGGCGTTATCGCGCACCGCAAGATTATCTCTGATTTTTTCACCTTTCGGCCGAACAGGAAGGCCCGCAGCGTAACGCTCGATTTGCACAATTTGATGGGGGTCATTGGCCTACCGTTCTACTTTCTTTTCGCGCTGTCTGGTCTCTATATCTTTGCAGGCTGGTTTGCCGCGTTGCCCATGCAAGCCGTTGAAGGCGTGATGGGTAAATCGCCAGCGGCTTATCTTGAACTGGCGGATTCCCACGAGGTTGATATTCGCCCCAGCGCAGGCGTACCATTAAAAATGGATCGCTCTATTATGCCATATGTTGAGCAGGCCGAAACGATCTGGTCACAGCGCTATGGCGCGCCTGCAAAGGCGGATCGGATTGAGATTGAGCATTACGGCGATGCCAATGCCGTCGTTCGCGTGCAGCGCGTGTTCCCCAAGCGGCGGGTCAACATGGCGCAGGATAGGGTTGATTTTGACTACGCCACAGGCGCTATCCTGCATGATCATAAAGCCACAGCGGCAACTGCGGCACGTAGCTGGCTGGAAGGTATGCACTTTGTCCAATTCGAGCACTGGGCGCTGCGCTGGCTGTTTTTTGCAGGCGGGCTGGCAGGCTGCGTTCTCACAGCAACCGGCGCGCTGTTTTGGCTGCGCTCGCGCGAGCGAAAGGCAGGCGCGCAGCCCCTTAACATCCGTTTTGTCCATGCCATGACGGTGGGCAGTGTGACGGGCATGATCTTAGCGACAGGTGCTTTCTTTGTGGCCAATCGCTTGGCTGCGTTTGGCATTATCCCGCCCGGTCTCACCCCTCTTGAGTGGGAGCCAATCGTGTTTTTTGCGATCTGGGCGCTTTCTTTCGCGCATGCTGGCGCGCGCGGGCGCGCGTCTTGGGCTGACCAGTGTTTCGCCATTGCAGGCTTCGCTGCTGCTGCGGCCGTGCTGAACTGGATGACGACCGGCGATCACCTGATAAGGACAATTTCGCAGGATATGTGGAGCATTGCGGGCACAGATATGCTGCTCCTCTGCGCGGCAGGGCTTGCTTTATGGAGCGCCCGTCAATTGCGCGCCAAAGCGCGGCTAGAGGGTGCGGTTCTGGAAGAGACTGACCCCGCGATGCAGCCCGCGCAGTGACGGTTTGATTATGGGAATCATAGTCATTGGATTTGGATTGTGCTTGCTTGGGTGCAGCGCACTTTCAGTCTCGCAACGCCGCCACTGGCGCGCATTGGTGGGGCCAGAGGTTACAGCCAATAGGCGCTTTGCTTTGGTGGTCGGTTGGTTATCCATTTTCACCGCCCTCGCGCTCTTCATCTGGCACCAGGGCGCGAGTTTCGGCATCCTCTTGTGGATGCTTGTCACCGGGGCAGCGGTGTTGGCGACAGCCCTGCTACTGGCCTATAAACCCCAAGCCCTCAGGCCAATCGCTTCTAGTTTTCGCCGACGATAAAAAAGCAAGGCAGGTAGCAGCCGGGAACGAGCTACAAAGCTGTTTTGCATTTTATCAAACCGTAGATTTCTAGCGGGTGGCAATGGCGTGGTTTGGGACATTGCTGCCGTTTGCGCTCTCATTCCCTCCCCCGTTCTGGGGGAGGGTTAGGGAGGGGGCTCTCTCCACCGAAGCGATTGAGTCAGTTGGGCTATCGGCGCTGACCCCCACCTCAATCCTCCCCCAGGACGGGGGAGGAGGAAAGTCTCCTTGGGGCTCAAAACGTCATCACGAGCAGAGCGACGCGATCCAGCGGCCGGGTGGCCGAGATAGGCTGGATTGCTGCGGCCTTCGGCCTTGAAATGACGGGTTCATTCCACCTCATCAATTGGTCTAGACCCTGGCGTCGGGCCTGTCGTTGCTAGCGGGTAATAGCGCGGCGTTGGCATCGGGTGTGTCTGCGCGCCAACATCCAAGAAAGCGTGCCGGGCCGCCATGTGAGGATTGGATGGGGCTTCTTCCATTGTCAGCACGGGCGTCACGCAGGCATCGGTCCCGCTAAATGTGCCTGTCCATTCATCCCTCGTTTTGGCCAGAAAGCGCTGTGCGATGGTGCTGGTAATGTGCGGCCAAGCACTACGGTCCATCTGGGCAAACAGCGCTGGATCGCCTGTCAGCTCAAGACCTTGCAAAAGTGCCATATAAAATTGCGGCTCTATGGCCCCCACAGCCATGAAGTGCCCATCAGATGTTTCATAGGTTCGGTAAAACGGTGCGCCGCCATCCAGCAAGTTGCTGCTACGCTCCTCTTGCCATAGCCCCAGATGGTGAAAGCTGTGCATCATGCTCATGAGCAGAGAGGCGCCGTCGACCATAGCCGCATCTACGACCTGGCCGTCCCCGCCGTTCTTTACATGCAGCAATGCCGCCAGCATGCCAAAGGCCAGCATCATCGCGCCGCCGCCAAAGTCGCCCACAAGATTAAGCGGCGGGATCGGCCCTGTCGCAGGCCCGCCGATGGCGGCCAGCGCGCCGGTGAGGGCGATGTAGTTTATATCATGGCCGGCTGTTTGTGCCAGCGGCCCGCTTTGCCCCCAGCCTGTGATCCGCCCATAAACCAGCTTGGGATTTACGTGCAGCAACACATCTGGCCCAAGGCCGCGCTTTTCCATGACCCCTGGCCGGAAACCTTCAAAGAGTGCGTCGGCCTGGGCTGCCATCTCTTTTATCTGCTCGATGCCTTGCGGTGTGCGAATGTCAACCGCCACGGCCTTGCGGCTACGCATGAGGATGTCTTTGCCTGGCGGGAAGGCGCCCATGCTGGGGTTGCCGCCAGGGCGCTCAATGCGGGTCACGTCAGCGCCGTGATCGGCCAGCATCATGCCCACAAAAGGACCGGGGCCAATGCCCGCCATTTCTAAGATTTTAAGGCCCTTTAAGGGCCCGCTTGCGTCGCTCATATCCAGACCCATTCAGTTAAAAAACGTCACCTAAAAAATCGAGTGCTGCTGCCCATCCATCCCTAGCGGCAGCCGCATTGGTTGCTGGCGCCCCGCCCTGGGCAATAAAGCCGCCTTCAACGCCGGAATACCCGCCTGACCAATAACTGATGTGGGAGAACGGGCGCGGCATATTCGGCATCCCAATGGCATGGCCGCTATGTGGCAGGCAGATATGGCGCGTCTGGTCTAAAAGTCCCGCCGCGCTGCGCCGTTCGAACAGATACCGGCCACCCAACGCAGACGGCCATAGTGCATCGTCTGCAGCTGAAATAATGCACAGTGGCGCTTTCAGGTCTTCAACTTTGATTGCGAAGCGACCATTGTGCCCAGCATCGCCCCAGCCCTTTTGAAATTCCGGCGTGTAAGCATATCCGGGCGGTGCAGCGTATCCAGTCTTTCGCCTTGCCTTGATGCTCTCGGTTACCGGCGTGGACGGCGCGCCGTCAATGGGCTCGCCCTTAACGGCCCACATCGCCGCAGATGATTTTGAAAAATCTTCGCCAGCAGCCATATCAAAGCCCTGGTTGACAAGATGGCTGGGGACCCAGGCGATGACGCCGGCGATATGGTCTGGGAAGTGGATTGCCGTGAGCATCGCCGCTTCCGACCCGCGCGAGCCGCCCCAGATGACGGTGTCATGACCGGTCTTGCTTTTTAGGAAGTCTATAGCGGCGCTAAAATATTCCAGCGGCAAATTGATTGCTGCTCTCGGGCGGTCTTCATAGTCGAAATACCCAAGCGCCAATGCCGTATATCCTTCCGCTGCCAAGGCTGCAGCGCGGCCAGGGGTTATACCGCCCTCAGACCCGCCAAGCACCAGGACCGCGCCTTTTGGTGCCCCGGTGGGAGAGAACATCACCCCCCGCAGAGCGCCGGGCAAACTGTGCGTCGGTGTTACGCCAGGCGCCACCTGAGCGCGCTGTATCTCAGCCTCATCCTGAAGCATGCCATCAACCCACAAAGACAGTGTGTAAGTGAGGGGTTCAAGCTCTGTCGGCGCAGGGCTAAGGGAGAGGCCCGGGTCGCTGCGCAGGCCATCTAAATACGCAGCTCCGTGCGGCGGCTGCAAGGACCAGAATGGCCCGCCTACATCAACGCCGGTATATGTTCCGCCTAGGCTCGCGTTCTCAGCGGTGTTCAGTGTCCCATTTGTGCTGATCTCATAATGCCCTTCTGCGCTCCAAGATATGCCGCGCGGATCGATCATGGTTGTTTTGAGCTTGGCCACCTTGCCCTGCGGCAGTTTACTGGCAATGATTGGCATATCCGCGTGCAGAGGCGGAAGGGTCGCTGGCAATTGAAAACTCATGGCCACACTGTGTGGCTTGAAAGGAGATTGTATGCAAGATAAGAGTTTAGATATACAATCTTGAGGAGGACTATAGTGCAGCGAGGTGTTCGGGCCGGTATTGGTTTTCTGTGCGTCCTCTTGGCCAAAAGCATAGCGTTTGCCCAGCATCCTGCCGCAGCTCCAGCTTGGGATGTTAAGGCTGTGCAAGCCTTTATGGACGCCGTTCCTGCGGCCGTCACCGGCGGCCAGGTTCAGCCGTTTTGGGCGGGCAATGACACGCTGCTGTTCGGCGATGATGGCACTGTCAAATCAGTCTCTTTAACGTCGGGCAACATCACGGCTCTCCCAGGAGCCTGCGCAGATGCAGACGATAAAGACACTTATGGGGACGCTTTGACGGACCTGTGCGACACGCTCGCCCCTGACAAGTCTGCCGCTCCGCCCAAGGTAGTGCGGCGCATGTTCCCCATGTATGGCTATGATCGCCGTGAGACTGTTAGCCCGGATGGCGCTGCGCTGGCGACTTTGGATGGACCAGACATTGCTTTTAAAGATGTAAAAACCGGATATGAGATCATGCGTAGCCGTGACGGCGCGCCGACCCGCCGCTGGTTTTATGGCTATGATATTTGGGAAGCCTCTGAAGACGCCTGGAGCGATGATGGATCAAAATTTGTAGCGCGCCTTCACGATACATCTGCGCTTGCAGGCATTCCCGTCATAGACCATGTCAATGCGCCCAGCGCGGTCACGCGTTTTCGCTATTGGGCGCGGGCGGGCGAGCCGCTTCCCATCACGCATTTTGCTGTTTTCGATATGAAAACACAGAAACGCATGGACGTCGAAGGCGGGGGCAGCGCAGACACTTTTGCCTTTTTTGTGCGCTGGTTGCCAGACAACAAACGCTTTGCCGTCATCCGCTACTCGCGCGACCTGAAACGACAAGAGCTTCTTTTTGTCGATAGTGAAACGCGCGAAGCGCAGACCATTATGGTGCGGACCGTTAAAGAGGGCTGGGTAAAGTGGCCAAGCGGGCCGGTTGGCCTGCACTTTTTAGGTAGCGATCAAGGCTTTCTTTGGCGCAGCGATGAAGATGGCTATTTCCATTGGTATCACCACCGCATGGACGGCAAACGCATACGCCAGGTAACGCGGGGAGATTTCTCCGTTCAAGGCCTTGTAGCACAGACAGATGACACGCTGTTTTTCATGGCAGGCAGTGATACGAAGCGGCCTTATGACCAGCATTTAAACCGTGTGAGCTTGGCAGGAAAAAATCAGCGCCGGCTCACCCAGCGGCCAGGCCAGCACACAGCGCTGCCCAGCCCAAACGCCAGAGCTTTTGTAATCCGGCATGAGAGCCTGAGCGTGCCGCCAAATAGCCGGGTGATAAGGGCGGATGGCGCACTCATTGCTAAGCTTGCCGAAGCGACTGTTGATCAAGAGGCACGCGCCGCGTGGCAAGACCCTGAGGAATTTACCGCAAAGTCCGCTGATGGCAAGGACATCGTCCACGGTATCATCTTCAAACCCCACGGCTTCGACCCGCAGAAGCGATACCCGGTTATCGAACGCATCTATGGCGGCATGCAGAGCCAGGTCATGCGGCGCGGCTATTCGACGAATTGGGCGAGCGATGATTATTTCAAGGTCATCCCATATCTAAATGCCCAGGGCTTTGTCGTGGTCACCATGGATACCCCAGGGACACCTGGGCGTGGGCGTGCCTTTAACTTAAAACCTCATGGGACTTGGCCGGAAGGTATCATTGCTGACCATGCCGCAGTGCTGCGGCAGGTGGGAAAGCAAAGGCCATGGATGGACATGGAAAGGGTTGGCATTGCGGGCAATAGCTGGGGCGGTACGCTGGCAGCGCACGCCATGAAAGACGCGCCTGACCTTTACAAGGCCGCCAGCCTGAGCGTAGCAGATGTAGACATGAGCGACGGCATACACTGGATTGAATGGCATCTCGGCCGTAAAGCCGACAATCCCGATGGCTATGTTGGCAAAAGCGCAGCTGATTTGGCGCAGGCTATGGAGGGACATTTCCTTATTATGGCCGGGACGGCGGATGCGAATGTCCCAGTTTCAAACACGATGAAGCTGCTCGACGGACTTGCGAAAGCCGGAAAACACTATGACCTCGTGCTGTTCCCAGGCACGAACCATATCCACCGCACCCGTGACGGGGGCAATCGCTATGCCTACGCTGTCAACCGGATGGCGCTGTTCTTCCACCAGCACCTCGGCGGCGCTTCCGAGTGAAGCTTGCACAGCGCATAGAGGGCGCGCTGAAGGCGGCGGTGCCCGGCGGGTTTGGCGGCGCGGCTTACGCCTTGGTGCAGGACGGCCAGGTGATAGTTAGCGGGGCCTATGGCGACACAAAGCTAACCCCAGATACGCCGTTTCGTATCTGTTCGCTCACCAAGCAGATGACTGCCCTGATGGTCCTCATCGCAGAGGAGGATGGCTTGCTCAGCTTGAGTGACCCCATCCTCAAACACTGCCGCTGGGCCAAGATATGCGGTGAGACGGTCACGCTTGAGCATGCCCTGACCAACCAATCCGGCATCAAAGACTATTGGTGCCTCGCCATGGCCATGGGCGCTGAGCCAGAAAGCGACTTTGCGCGCATGCATGCTGATCAGCTTCTCGCAGCGCCGCTAGACCTAGATTTTGAGCCCGGCACCCGTTTTGCTTATAGCAACACCAATTTTGCCCTCCTCGGCCAGGTGCTTGAAGCGGTTTATGGTGAGGCCTTCCCTGACATCATGACCGAAAAACTTTTCATACCGCTCGGTATGGCGAGCAGCTTCGTCCCGCCCTCTACAAGCGAAACCTTGCCCGGCGGCTTGATCGGATATGAAGAAGATGGCAGCGCCGCAATCACCAACCTCCATTGGGAGGGCGATGCAGGCGTTGTCTCAACAGCGCATGATATGAGCCGGTGGCAGCTGGCATTGTTGAACCCAGATCACGCTTATGCCACCCATTTTGCGCGCATGACGGGCCCTGGCCACTATAGCGATGGCACCCGCGCGCCGTACCGCTTTGGCATCCGCCGCCGGGTCCGCGGCGGGCAGCTCGAATTGGCGCATTTCGGCGGCCTTCGCGGCTGGCGCAGCGCGTCCATCGTGCAACCTGCCACCGGCACTGGCCTCGTTTTGCTTTACAATCATATGGAGGACCCTGCGGTCGCAGCGGATAGCATCCTTGATCTTGCGATCAACGCGCCGGCGCAAGCACCTTCAACTCCGATTGCCGATGACCGTGTGAACACCATGGTGTTTGATCCACAGATGGGCCTGGCCGCCACCTATGAGCAAGCCGGCAGTGCGACCGTCCTGCACTGTGCCAGCCAGAGTTGGTGCTTTGATGATGGTCAGCTTGTGTCAGCCACCAATGACGGCGGCTCGCTTGCTGAGCAAGGGGAGCAGATATCTGTTGCCTTGCCGCGTGACAACATCACCATGCAGTTTGAGGTGCTAGAGCCTTCAGAGGCGCAGGTTACAGGGACGTTTCGCTGCGAAGCTATAGAGAGCAACATCATCATTGATAAACAGCTGTGGTTTGTTGGCCCGCTTGGCAAATCTCAGCCATATGCCCTGCAATGGCTGCGCGCGGACTTAGCCATAATCCCATGCGCGCGCGCCCTTGATTATGATCCGCCTGGCATGTTCACGCTTGTGTTTGATGCGGCGGGCCTCGCGCTTGGTTGTTGGTCGTTCCAAAACCTCCGCTTTGAAAAGATCGCGGCATGAGCCAATCCTTCGCAACCAGCGCAGCGCGCAGTGATTACCCGCTCGGTATTCCTAGTCAGTCAGAACGACGCTCTATGGATCTTGCCAATATTGCCAAAGGCGTATGCTCGGGGCTGTTCGTGTCCCAGCGCACGCTCAGCGACATTCTCTCGACCTCTGTAAAGGCGGAAACGGACGATGGCTTAGCCGTGCGTATTGACGTGGATGAGGCAAATCAGCTTGTGCTGGCCCGCACAGATGATGGCCAGCAGCGCGCGGCGCGTATCGTCGGCGACCATGGGGCGATTGTGCTACCGCTCGGCACTTCTAAGCCATTTTTTACGCCCGAGCCTATCGCCCCCAACCTTGCCGACAGTCCTTGGCCGGAAGCAGTGCCCAGCGAAGAGTGGGACGCAGACAAGCTTCTAGCGGCGGCCAAAACAGCGTTTTCAAGTCCGCCGGACACGTTCACGGCCGCATTCCTTATTGCCCACAAAGGCAAGCTCATTGCGGAACGATACCGGCAAGGCATCACCGCGCACACCCAGCTGCCAAGCTGGTCCATGGGCAAAACGCTCACCGCCATCCTCATCGGGCGGCTGATCCATATGGGCCATTTTGCTCTAGACCAGCCTGCGCCGATTGCCGCCTGGCAGCGCGATGCGCGCGCAAAGATCACCGTTCGTGACTTACTGCAGATGTCTAGCGGTCTCGATTTTACGGCCACTTGGGCGCAGGACTACAAGCCAGACATGGGATATCCTGATCATACTCTTATCTACGGAGGGGCCATTGACAGCTACCAGCTTGCCCTCAGTCGCACAGCCGCCCACGCATCGGGCACGCTTGGGGCTTACAAAAATGGGGACACGTTGGCGCTGGGGTTTTTGATCAAACAGGCTTGCGCGCAAATGGGCGAACCTTACCTACCTTGGCCGCAAAAGGCGCTGTTTGACCCATTAGGGATTGATCGCTTTGTTTTAGAGCCGGACCCTTATGGCAACCTGCTGTTGTCTGGTTTCAACTATGGCACAGCGCGGCACTGGGCCAAGCTCGGCCAGTTGTTGCTGCAAGATGGTTTGTGGGCTGGTGAGCGGCTGCTGCCGGAAGGTTATGTGGAGTTTTTAATGACTCCAGCTGAAGGCTGGCGCGGGCGCTATTGGATGGAGGATGGCCCGCCGGGCTGGCGCGGCTCCATCTATGGCGGCCAGCTATGGCTCAATCGGTATCCGGAGGAAGATCAATGGCCGCTGCCTGATGATGCGTGCTTCATGTTGGGCATGGGCGGGCAATATACCTGGATTGTGCCGTCCATGGATCTGGTGATCGTGCGCATGGGCCACGTGCGCGGTCTCTTAGAGACGAATGCTGGGCGCGAACCGCTTTCCAGCGCCTTGTCTGGTGTGATGGGCGCCTATAAGCCTCTCCTATGATCGAGTATCTCGGGCACTGGCGGCTTCATGTCGCTGCAATCATCGCCATCGCCTTAGCCGAGGCTGTAGGCGTTATACGGGTTCCTCTCACCAGCCAGTTCACCATGGTTCTCTTGCCACTGGTTCCAGCATTCTTAGTTGGATTGATCCTTAATCCGCATGTGTTTAAGCCCGCGGGTCGATTGCTCAAACGAAGGGATACGCAGGCGGCTGCTAAAGCGTTGCAGGTTGCCGTTATGCCGCTGATTGCGCTATTGTCTGTCTATATCGGCCCGCAATTTAGCGCGGTGGCAGATGTGGGCTTTGCGCTTGTGCTGCAAGAACTTGGCAATCTGGGCACGGTGGCCATATCCATGCCGCTGGCCGTTCTGGCGTTTCGCTTTGGCCGTGAAGCCATTGGCGCGACCTTCTCCATTGCGCGCGAGGGCGGCATTGCCTTCATATTTGGCAAATATGGTGGTGGCAGCGCGGAAGCAACAGGCGTCATGGGTGTCTATATTTGCGGCACAGTGTTTGGCGCTTTGGTGTTCTCCCTGCTGCCATCGCTCGCAGCGGGCCTCGATATCTTTGACCCCCGCGCGATTGCCATGGCCTGCGGCACAGGCAGCGCCAGTATGACGGGGGCGTGTTCCTCCAGCCTTGCCGCCATCTACCCCGATGATGCAGAGCTCATCGGCGCGCTCGCTGCTAGCAGCAATTTGATGACGGGGCTCACGGGCCTGTTCTTCATCCTGTTCATCACGCTGCCCTTGACAGAGCGCTACTATCGCTGGCTGAAAGCACTGCGCGGGTGATTGAGCGCTTAAAAAGCTTATGGCTCATTGCCCAGATCACGGCAGCCACCTTGGTGCTAACGTTTATCTGCCACCTCATTAGCCAGCCCGAAACACCAGCCAAGCTTTGGCCAGGCCATGTGCTCCTTTTCACTATTGTCATGATAGGCTTCATCGTGGCCAAGCTCATCCCCACAAAGCTGCCGGACCTGTTTTGGGTCTCCATCGCAGCAACACTGGCCGGCATGCCGTTCATTCCCGGGTCAAGCTGGTTCATTGGCCACGTCTCGCAGATGAGTATGGTGCCGACGATCACGCCGGTGCTGGCGCTCGCGGCCTTGGGGCTCCAAGCGGAAGACATCACCCGCTTTCGGCAGATTGGGCTGCAGGTTATCGCCGTTTCGCTGTTGGTGTTCGCCGGAACTTTCTTTGGATCAGCGCTGGTGGCGCAGGTGGTGCTACATTTTAGCGGTTAGAGACCCAACGGAAGAGGTCGCGGAGCCTCGAGCCTGATAACTGTCGCTTCTGCAGCGCATGTGAGCGCTAATGCAGCTGCGCCTTCACATAGCTCGACCCCATCCGCACCTTCCAGCAACGTTGACAGTAGCGCAGAACCGGTCACCTTAAGCATGACCTCTTGCACTTGCGGCGCGAGCTGGGTTGCCGGGTTTGGGCTGTCTTGCCAATCGATGAAAAACGGGACAGTTGCGCCCAGCGCGTGCCCGCGCAGGTGCAGAATGCGCCAAGTGAGCAATGACCCATCTTTAGTTTTGCGCCGACCGGTTTGAATGCCTTCGCTTCGCAGTCCCAGGCCCGCAGCATGGGTTTCAATGCCTTCCAGGTCCGACGTACGCAGAGCATAATGGTACAGCGCGGGCTCTTTCAGTGCGGCCAAGCCAGGGATGGTGCAATGCGCCCCCGGGATCGGCGCGAGCAATTCAAGATAAGTATCTCCAGCGCCAATGAGAGCGTTATGTGTCCCTAAATCAGGGTGCGCACCGCCTTGCACGGCCTCTAAGCCATATGTTTTGGAGAAAGCCTGGATAGCTGTGTCCAGATCGGGCGCGCCGATGACGATGTGGTCCAGCGATAACACAATGGCCCCTATAAAAACAGTATGATCAGACGGTAAATGGTGTACCTCGGTTCATATATCGCATACAACTCTTCCTGCGAATTTTGATTGCAGAAGGAATGCCGCGCTTTGATTTACCAACAGAACACGATTGGCGGAAATATAACCGTTTTTGACGAAACGGATGGCTATAAAAAAGTGGGCGAGATGGCCTTTGGCGACAACCTGTTTGCTGACTCTATCGTGCTATCAGCGGATAAATCCACGCTCTATGCCAATGCCACCAACCGCTGGGAGTTTTGGCAGCAGCCCATGACCGAGCAGCGCAGCGCCTTTGCAGCGTTTGATGCGAAAACCTTTGACGAGAAATGGCGTGTCCCGCTCCCAGGGTCTGTCGAGCATTTTGCCGCAAGCCCGTGCAAGCGCTATGTGTACAACGCGCATTATGATCGCAAGCTCGTCACCAAGGTGGATGTGGACACGCAGGAGGTTACGCCCATCCAGACCGCCAATATGGGCGGCCACAAGGTGCGCGTCTCGCCTGATGGAACGCGCTGCTATGTGGGCTCCATCGTTTGGGGGTCGTTTGACGAAATCGATACCGAAAAAAATGTCTGGAAACGCCACTACACGTTCGAAGACAATGTGCGCCCTTTTGTGCTGACCAGCGATGGTAAGACAGCCTATATCCAGCTCTCTCGCCTGCACGGGTTCCACGTGTTTGATTTAGCCGCCTGGGAGATCACGAAGACGGTAAAAATGCCAGGGGCTTTGGACGGGAAGGGGGACCCGCCATGTGAAGACCGCTACCCCTTCACCATCGACCATGGCGCAGAGATCACGCCCGACGGCAAGCAGCTGGTGATGCTGGCGACGACGGGAGACTATGCAGCAGTTTATTCTCTGCCTGACTTGGACTTAGTTAAAACCATTCCACTGGGAAAAGAGCCAAGCTACCTCACCATGGCTGCGACCAAACCGCTCTGTTACATAAGCTGCCGCGGCTCCAGCGCGCTTTATGTGCTTGATACCACAACGTGGGAGGTTGTCCATATCGTGGAAAAAGTGGGCGTCTATCCCCAGCGTGTGTGCGTCGATCACTAATGGCCATCCCACAAAATGAGCCAGAGCTTTGCGGACTCGCTTGGGCGGCAAAGGTCATAGCATCCGGCGTCTTCATCACGGGCCGCGAGGCCCAGGATGTGTTCGCATTTAGCTGCAATTGGATGGCTGCACCGGACGCGTTGATGAAGGACGTGCTGGAGACGAGAAATCCTCAGCCGTTGCTCTCTCTGCCCATTACGATAGACATCGACCGCGAGAAAGAGGTCGTCACGCTAGAGCTTTATGGGCGCACGGCGCATGCGAAACGCTTTGGTGATCAGGGGTGTATGGTGGTCGATCATCCTGATGCAGCGCCGCAATATACCCCGGCGACCATAACGCCCGCGCCCTTGGCCGATGACTTCGAGCCGACCGCGGCCCAAGAGGATGTGGTGGACGGCCTTAGCGCTGATGGCCACGCCATCTCAAAGGCTCTGGATGCCTTGTTTCAAAACCCGATGGAAATGACCAATGCGGTGGTGGTGGCGCACAAGGGCCAGATCATCGCAGAGCGGTACCGCGACCCCTTCGGCCCGGAAACACAGTTTGAAAACTGGTCCATGGGCAAGTCTCTCGCGGCGACGTTTGCAGGCATCGCGATCCGCAAGGGCCAGCTTGACCTTGATGAAGATGACCTTTTTGAAGAATGGCACGGAACGGACCTGCAAGCCATTACGGGGCGCAACATCCTCAATATGGCCAGCGGACTAAAATTTACCGGCAGCTTTGGCCGTAGTGAGGATCACAGCGTCAAGCAGCAGGATGGCGACTTTCTAGACCATATTTATGTCTATGCTGGCGGCGTGGATGCGCGCGCATTCTGCTTGTCGAAACCGCTCGAAGCAGCGCCTGGCACATTCGGTAAATACCGCAATTGCGATCCGCTACTGGCCACCGCGCTGGTGCGAGACCGGATGGTGGGAGGGGATGTTCAAGCGTTTCTGAACTGGCCGCAAGAGCATCTTTTCGATCCTATCGGCATGCGCGGCATGGTGCTGGAGACGGACCCCCACGGGCTTTTCCTTATCTCCGGGCATGACTATGGGCGGGCGCGCGATTGGGCGCGGCTTGGCCAGCTTTATTTGAATAGAGGGGCATGGGGCGCGCGGCAGCTATTGGATGAAGACTTCACGCAGTTTGTGCAAACACCTGCGAAAAAGGCTTGGGCGCATGATCCTTATTATGGCGGCTTTTTCCCCACCAATGCCACGGGCATCATTCCTGGCGTCCCTGCGGATGCTTTTTGGGCGAGCGGCGGCGGGCTTCAGCGCACGCTCATTGTACCATCAAAGGACCTGGTGATCGTGCGTCTCGGCCATATGGCGGGCACTATTTTTGGGGTGGAGAAGACGATGAATGCAGCTTTTGCTCAAATATGTGCGGCCGTTGCGCTTTAAGCGCCAGAACACACAACGCTAGCAAGATGAGGCAGGCGGCTGCGATATCCATGCCGCTTGGCGCCGCTGCCTTTCCGATAGCGGCAAAGCTGGCGCTTACGCCAAGCCCTGCGAGTAAACTCGCGCCGCGGTTAATCGGTATTGTAAAAGTGTTTTCGCGCGCATCAAGATAGATGAGGGACCCTGCGGTGAGGGCGCTGGCATAGGCGAAGCCCGCTGGGACAAAAGGCAGAAAAGCCGACAGCGTCACATTTTGCGTGAGCCAAAGTGCGAGAGATGCGGCAGCGAGGACAGTTGCTGTCCAAACCAGTTCTTGGCTGAGATAGGCTGCACGCAGCCCAGCAGAGGGTGTCTTGGCACCGCGCGTCATCAATGTGAGCCTGACGCCATAGCCCGCCAGATATACCACGAGCGTTGCAACCATGAGCGGGGAAAACGTTAGTGTGCTTAGGCCTGCGACCGCGAATAAGACGGCAGCTAAAGACAGTATCAGTGCGGCCCAAGAGGCTGTTGTGACGCTGCGGCCTAGAACACCGTCAATCAACGGACTTAAAATTAACACGCCGCCGCGCATGAACAGCAGGGCCGTTAAAATTCCTACACCATCAAAAGAGAAGGCCATTGCCGTGGCGAGCGCAATAAACCCCGCTGAGATACCTGACCAGACGGAGCGGGGGCGTTTCGTCTGGCCAAAGGCTTTGGCGCGTTGTTTCAAAAGCGCAATGGGCAGCGGCAAAAGCATAAGCACGCCCAAAGCAAAACCTGTTAACAAGGCTGGCCAAAGTGGCTCAGTTCCTGCAACGGGCTCGCCGCCGCGCAGTGCCAGCAGAAAGACCGCATAGCTCCCGCCATAGGCGAGCGCCAAAAGCCAGACGGGCTTTGGCGCCCATTGCGGGTTAGATAAGCGCACTAGAAATCAAAGGTGACACCGCCGCCGAACACGCGCGGTTCGCCCACAATCACATTGCCCGCGAGCGCATCGGCGTTCACTAAATAGGTCTCATTAAAGAGGTTGGAGGCATAGAGGAAAACGGAGTAGTTCTCCTGCTCATACGCTAAACGCGCGTTGAACAGCACAAAACTGTCATTGCGCAGCCCGGTGCTGCCAGGGAAGGGGTTTGGGCCAGAGTTGTTGGGGATCACGGGTTCAGATGAGCCTTGATAGTTCATATCTACCGTTGCTGACAGGCCATTGCCGTGCTCGTAGGTCACCCCAAGTGCCCCAGTCACATTTGGCGCAAAGGGGAACTCATTGCCGAGAATCGCTGCGTTTGTGGCATCTACCTCGGTAATTTCGGTTTCGACCAAACCGAGCGACCCAAAAATATTCCAATGCTCATCCACTTGCCAAAGCAGAGTTGTCTCGAGCCCATAAAGCTCACTGCCACCCACATTGTCTGTTTCTGTATCCTGTGGCGTGCCAGACAAGATGACTTCAATCTGCTGGTCCTTCCAATCGATGTAAAAGAGGTTGGCGTTGAAGATCAGGCTGCCGTCGAGCCAGCTGGAGCGCATGGCCAGTTCATAGTTCCAGCTGAATTCAGGATCGAACAGGAAAGCTTGGCCGCGCACCGGGTTGATGCCGATGCCGCCGGGGCGATAGGCGCGCTGGGCGCTGGCGGAGAAAGACAGATCGTCATTGACATTGAAGGTCGCGACGAACTTTGGCAGGAAGACATTAAAGCTTAAATCTTCATCAACTGAGACTGGAACAAGTGCATTTTGGTTGCCGCCGGTCGCAGCAATCACCGCGCCCTGCGCAATTTGCCCGTAAAACGGAACGATGGACGGGGTACCGCCAGCAGCAATTGCCGCCGCATTTTGCGGTCCGACAAAAGGCGTTAAATTGTTAGTGAGAGACGTTTGGATCGCTGTCGCCAGCCCCGGGTTCCCATCCGGTGACAAGGCAAGTTGATCGGCAGTCTCGGTCAAAGTGTTGACCTGGAACGCTTCATATTTTGCCTTTTCGTTTTCGTAGCGAAAGCCGAACGTTACCTCGAATGCATCAGAAAATGCATAGGAAGCCTCGCCAAAGACAGCGAAGGTATTGAAGCTGGGATTGAAGTTGAAATCCGTGCTTAAGGGAAGGAGCGGCCCAAGCAAAAGCGGATCATTTAAGAAGCGCGGCGCATCAGCCGGCGTAGCAAAATTGGTGATTGCACCGCCAGTCGCCTGGGCGACAACGCCTTGATAAACTGGGTCTAACCCAACCCCGGGGAGGCCAAAGGCCGATAGATCGGCCAAGTCAGCCATGGGGATGGGAAGGGTCTGCTGCACATTAGTCAGATCATCATTCTTACGCCCCGCATAAAGCGCGCCGAACAGGGCTGAAATACGCTCCCCATCATACAGCACGCGAAACTCTTGGAGCCAATCCACATTCTCGCGAACATCAGTGCGCTGGGGGGAAATGGGTAAGCCCAGATTTGGCTGGCCGTCAAAGTCATCAACTTCATCGGTTTCAAGCTTGGCGTAGTTGGTAACCGACTGCAGCGTCCATTTGTCATTAATGTCGTACGTGATTTCACTGCCGAAAGTGAAGACTTCGCGCTCGGTGAAGGTCGCCACATCCGTCTGCTGCACGCGCGCGCCAGGGTTGGCGGCACTCACCAGTACACCGCCGTCTTCTTCATCAGAATAGGTGGCAACCAAATCCCAAGTCAGGTTTTCGATGCCTTTCGGTTCAATCCGCAACTTGCCGCGGATGAGAACGCTCTCTTCGTTGTCGGCGTCACTGCCATCTGGGCGTTTCGTAAAGCCGTCGCTGGCCAGGTACTGCCCCGCAACGCGAAAAGACAATTGGTCTTCAACAATTGGCCCGCCAAACGCAAACGACGTCTCCAGCGTATCAGCTTCAGAATAAACCAACCGGCCGCGCACATCGAATTCGTCCGTGGGGTCTTGCGTGTTGACAACAATGGCACCGATTAAAGAGTTGCGCCCTTGCAGGGTTGATTGCGCGCCGCGCAAAATTTCAATCTGTGTCACATCCCAAGCATTTGAAATGGTCGAGCCTGCCGCTTGGTTTGGAATGAACGCGCCGTCGACGATCAGCGTCGCTACTGGCGTATTGCCTGATGCAAAGCCGCCTGATTGAACACCGCGCAGGGTAAATTGTTCAACGCCGCCGCCTGTTGCGGTAAAGCCCGCATTGCCGATTCGCCGCAAAGCATCTTCCAGGTCAACGATGTTGAGTTTGCGAATTTGCTCGCTGGTCACGATTTCCACAGACGTGGCGGTGTCTTGGATGCTCTTGAACTGCTTTTCGCCAATGACCACCAGTTCTTCGGTGAGGTTCACCGGGTCATCTGATTGCGCGTCAGCAATTCCTACAACCCCGACCCAGAGTGCTACACCGCCTAAAAGTGCCTGTTTCATTCCCTACCCCTCCTATGCTTCCATTTACTTGCAGTACGTTCGTAATGCTTTTGAAACATCCTGCCTAAAAATTGTATGCATGGAAAGGGTTTTTGTGTGCGTGCTAAGCTGGCAATACGTTCAGCACCTTCACACGGGCGCAAATGTCATCGTGGCTTGTAATGAAGAACAACAAGGCTGCGGTGGTCAAAACAACGTTGACGCTAAAGAACCCGGCCCAACCGATCGTGCCTGCAAGCAAGCCTGACGTTGCACCTGCCGCGGCAAACCCTAGGAACCAGACAGATTGTTGGGTCGTTATATCCGTCCCCGTTTGGTGGGTAGAAGTCCAGCCGATGCGCGCCGCATAAAGCGCCATGCGGATGGGGGCCGTGCAAATGGTGCCAATCAGAATGATCAGCACAACTTCCGGCACGCTTACGGTGTCTGACAGGGCAATATAGAAAAAACCCGGCGCTGCTAGCGGCGCAATGAACAGCATGGCGATGGCCATTTTCTTTGGCCCAAATCGCGCGATCATGACTGAGGCGACGCCCAGCGACAAAATTGCCCCCAAACTCGCTGCGATGCCCAGAACAATGCCAATTTCCGACAGCGTTAGCCCTTTTGAGCCCAAAAACGGCCCTATGATGGCAGCCGGCATTTGCACGGAAAACGACATGGCAAAGACGATGGCGAGGACCTTACGGTTTACGCTGGATTTCAGATAACTAAATGGCCGCGCCCGGCTCTTAAGAGCTGCGCTAGACACTGGCGGCTCCCGGCGGAGAAGGGCAGGCAGGTTTAAAGGTATGAATAGCGCAGCAGCCGTAAAAAACGCAGCCTGCCAACCATAGCGGTCGGCGACAAACAGAAGTCCAGCGAAACCGACAATTTGCCCTGCCTCCTTGCCAAGCCAGACCACGGCGGAGCCGAAATTGCGCTCTCTTGGTTGAAGGTTTTCAACAACGTAGGCATCTGCCGCCACTTCCTGTGTTGCGTAAAACACTTGCTTGAGCATGAGCAGCGCCACAATGATGCCAAGCATTTCCAAGCTGGGTTCAACCGTTCCAATCGCAATATATGTTAAAGCGACGCAAACAGTGAGCGGGGCGAGCCAGCTGCGTCGGCGGCCAAATGCGGCGCTATAGTGATTGTCCACAATCGGAGCCCAAAGCCATTTCAGCGCAGTGATGAGAAAAGGCAGGAAAAAAAGGCCAATATACTCAATTGGCAAACCGAGCTTTTTCACAAACAGCGTTGGAACCATCGTCGCTGTGAGCGCATTGGGCAGGTCATGTGCCATCTGCAGGGCGAAGATCGCGCCCAAGGCTTTCCAGCGCTCTTTGCCAACGGGGATATGGCTGGCGGCAATAAACCGGCGGATTGGGCCTGGCGGCGCGCTCACACGCGCCAGGTGATCAGCGGAACCCAGCCTTGCAAGGCCAGATAGCACCAGGCAAAGCCTAGAGCTGCAATAGCGAGGGCTGCATACACCTGCATGGCTTTGGCCTGCGCGCCTTTCCAGTTCAGCGCTGCCATGAGGACACCTGCGGGGCCAATGACGCTAAACATCAGAAACAACAGCGACCAAACGCTGACCCGGCCAAGCCTTGCGGCACTGTCAAGGCTGCCAAGCATTCCTATTTTCACAAAGAGCGCGAGCAGTATCAGAAGCGACAAACCTGCTAGTAAAAGTCCTGCACGCAGCCTGACGCCTACAGTGTTTGGGCTACCTTTTAGGAGGCGGCTGGGTAACCAGATGAGCGTGTGTAAACTCGCGATTGTCCCTAGGACCAATGCAGCAGCAAAGCCATAAAAGCGGCCTACGGCGACGACCGTATTCACGGGTTGAAAAGCCTCCCCATTGACGAGCATCGGCACACCGCCCGGCCCGATAACGCGCGCGGCCGTTGGAATAGGAAGCGTTTGCGTTCGTAGCTTGCCGCCGCCAACTGCGACCAGTGTTTCACGAGCGTTGGTTGGTACAACCGGGTCAATTTTCAGGCCCGTTCCAGTCGGCGCGAGCTTCACAGACCCAAATACCCGCCACATCCAGCGCCGCAGCACCATATCGTGGGTGATCGGCTCGTACCAGCCGCTCAGATCTGCCAGAGCGGAGTCGCTGACGGCGGCGGCGATCGGAATTTCGGGGTAATCGCGGGTGATGTAGCGGCCCAGCAGGTTAATGAGACGCCCGCGCAGGCCAACGTCTGCATTCAGAACAAAAGCGTAACCGCGCTGTGTATCGGGATCGTAAGTGAGCCAGGTGCGAAAGCCCTCGGTTGAGCCTGCATGGCCGTGCAAGACATGTCCACCGCCCGCAATGCTGCCGAAATTGCCAAGTCCATACGTACCATCCACCAGGCCAGCACGGCTCGTGGCTGTCGTCTCGCTGTCTTCCATGCGCTTCAGCAGGGCTGGCGAAATCAGGCCCGGCTGGCTTTGGCCGCGTGTCGCATAAAACTGAACCAATTTGCCCAGATCAGCGATCGTAGACAGCATCGCGCCAGATGGGCGAATGGCCATGCGCCAGCGATTGGCCTGCGTTTTGCCATCGCTGTGATAGCTCTGCGCAAGGTTTTCTAGGTCTACGTCCGACATCAAAAACGTTGAGTTTGTCATTTCAAGGGGTGCGAAGATTTCGGTGGCCATGAAGTCGTCATAGCTGCACCCGCACGCGGTCTCGATGGCAACAGCGGCCAAAGTATGGCCACCATTGGCATAGGAAAAAAAGTAGCCTGGCGGCCAGCTCATATCGATCTTGCCAGCCACGCGCTTGGCATATTCGCCTGGCGTGAAACCCTCTTGTGAGAAAGCATATTCTGAATAGGCACTTCCTTCTATGCCCGCCGTGTGTTCCAGCAGCATGGCAAGCGTGATGGGTGTGCCATATGGGTTATCAATCTTGACCCCTGGGGCGACGTCGGTGATCGGGGCATCGAGGTCCAGCTTTCCTTGCTGGACGAGTCGCAGCACGGCTAGCGAGGTGAGATTTTTAGACAGCGAGCCTGGAGAGAGGACGGTCTCGGCGCGCATGGGTTTTTCAGGGTTCCTTACCGCTAGGCCAAAGCCTTTCTCTAAAACGACCTCGCCGTCTTCCACGATGACCAGGGCCATGCCGGGGAGGGGGCTTTCCTCAACAATCGCTGTAATTTCTGCTTCCAACGCGCTTAAGGTTTGAGGCGTCTGTGCGACGGCGTTTAGCGGTAACAAGCATAACAGGGCGATGAGGAGCCTGATCATGGGCGCATCCCTTCAAAGCGCGTACGCGCGTCTGCTTTTAGCGCGGCGCGGTCAATTTTATTGACGCCTGACAGTGGCAGCGCGCTGAGATGTGCAATGAAGCGAGGGTGTGCGTAGGCGGGGCCATTTTTTAGCGTATGGTTTTTCAGGGCGGCTGCATCCGCACTGCCAACAATGAATGCTACTGGTATGGCCCCCTTTATGGCGTCGGGAATATCCACAACGCAGGCTTGTTCAACGCCGGGGTGCTGCTCTAGCAAGGTTTCCACCTGGGCGGGGTAGATGTTTTCCCCGCCGCAGACAAACATGTCGTCCGCGCGTTCGGCGAACAGGTAGAAGCCATCTTCATCGACCTGCATGACATCCCCTGTATCGTACCAGCCATCCTTTATCTTAGCCGCCGAAGCCTTAGGTAACTTGTGATAGGCGGCGAGGGTCATAGGACTTTTCACCTGCAAAGTGCCGCGCTGGGGCGCTTCAGGACCCACCAGCCGGACCTGCGCTCCATCCATGGGATAGCCGATGGATAGCGGCGGCGCTGCTTTGCCCTCTGGATGCACACCAAACACAGCAGGGCCCGTTTCTGTTGTGCCATAGCCGTTGCTGATGGCTGCATTGGGAAAGTGTTTTTTCAGCCGATCGAGAAGTGTTTGCGAAAGGGGCGCTGAGCCCATAGCGACGGAGGTGACGCGGTGCGTCTGGACCGCATGGCCCTGATCGATTGCGCGTACGGCCAGTTCAAACATCGTCGGTACGCCTGTAACGCGGGCGACATTGTGGGCATCAATTGCGCTTAAAAATGCGTCTGCCTCAAACCGCTCCATCAGCACGGCAGTCCCGCCGCACATGAGCGTTGCAAGAATATGGAACTGTGCGTTCATATGAAAAAGCGGCGCGGCGATCAGCACCATTTTACCGCGTATGCCGTCTTCTAAAAAGCGGAACTGCTCCATGGCCCAATGATAGCCTGCATGCGTAATGGGCACGCCCTTAGGTTGGCCGGTGGAACCGGACGTGTACATGATGAACGCTAAATGCTCAGGCGATAGAGCCTTTGGAGCTTGCGCGGCACTGCCCAAAGCTCTGATTTTCTCCGCTATGTGATGGCGCGGCAGTTTGTCTTTGAGATGTTCATCATACAGCGTGAGCGACACATTGGCATCCTCCACGATATGCGCAACTGCCGCCGCAGGAAGTTTGTGATTGATCGGAACGGCGACCGTACCTGCTGCAAGTGCGCCTAGGGTTAGCAAAAAATGCTCTGGCCGGTTTTCGGCCAGAATGCCAACGGTCTCCACATCGGAAAAGCGCTGAGCTACTGCGCCCATTTGGCCTTGCATCTGCGCGTAGCTTATTGTGGTGATGCCTGTGCCTGCTGATACGAACCGAATGGCGTCCCGCTCGGGATCAGCAGTCCAGTCTATGATATTGGTTAGATTCACCGCCTTATCCAATGGCTGACATATAACTGCCGCGACCCACGGCGCACAATTTGCCCTCCTGATTGAAAACATCCACATCAGCGACAGACACCGTGCGCCCCACGCGGCGCGCTGTTGCCACAGCGCGCAGGAGTGCGCCAGTGCAGGGCCGCAGATAATCAACGCGAAAATTCATGGTTGGGACGCCGCCACCAACGCCTAGTGCCACAGCATAGTCGCCCGCTGTATCAATCAGCGAGGCTACCGGCCCGCCGTGAAACTGCCCGGTGCCTGGTGCGCGCTCAACAGCCTCCTGTAGCGGCATGGTCAGCGTTAAGCTGGTTTTTTGCACATCTAAATCCTTGACCTGGAGCTTGAGAAACAGGATGGCGGGGCATGCATCCAACTCAGCTTGGAGGCTTTCTTTCGTCCACTGTGTCATAGCGTAAGCACTGATTTACCGACCACTTTGCGGTCTATCAGCTCTTGATAGGCCGCGCCGATCTCTTCAAGCGGGCGCACGCAGTGAATGATGGGGCGGTATTCATCTTTGGCGGCAAGCTTAAGAATGTCAGCCTGGTCCTCAACCGACCATCCGTTTGAGCCGATAACACTGTGCTCAAAGCTCCAAATGTAGCGAAGGTCTGTTTTCGGGTCGTAGCCTGCCGTCGCGCCGCACACCAATATACGGCCATGTTTACGAACACATTTGATACCGGGCACCCACGTATCGCCGCCGATGTAATTGACCAGAACATCGACGCCGCCGTCGCCATCACCGGTGTAAGCAGGCTTGCCATAGCGGCTTCGTATGGCGGTGAGAACATCGTCTTGCGCAGTATCTATCACATCATCTGCGCCGTGCTGTTTCAAGGTGGCGGCTTTTTCAGCGCCCGTGCCGCAGGCAATGACTTCGCAGCCTGCGCGTTTTGCCAATTGCATGGCTGCCACGCCGACACCGCCCGTCGCCCCCAATATCAAAACCCTTTCCCCCGCCTTTAACCCTGCTCGCTTTGTCATCATGCGGTAGGCCGTGCCATACGCGACCGGCATGGCGGCGGCTTCTTCATGGGAAACCCCGTCTGGAACCGGCACGACGCAGCTTTCCGGCATGGCAACAAACTCACAGGCCGCACCGGGCGTTACTTCTCCCATCATGCCTTTATCTGGCAGGATCGGGTAACCGCTGACAGCCATACCTTCTTCCCAATCGCCATTTACGTTGCTGCCGAGGGCTGCGATTGTTCCAGCGAAATCGCCGCAGGGGATCATGGGAAACGGGGTTTTCAGGCCGGTTGAGCCTTCGAGCATCATGGGATCAAAGCCATTAAGTGCTACGGCCCTCACACGAACTAAAATATGATCATCTGGCAGATCCGGCGTAGGCCTTTCGCCGATATAGAGCGCCTCCGGCCCCCCATGCTGATCAAACAATGCGGCTTTCATCGGGTTTGCTCCTGTCCTTTACTGCGCCCGCATCAGCGCAGGCTGAGGGGACAAATATTTTGCGCAAATCAAGCGCGCGGTCTTATAAAGATGCGGGTTCCAATTATTGGCTGAAGGCAGACGGTAAAAATGGTTCAAGACACGCTTACTCACGGCGATCGGATCGTTCGCGAGATTGAGGCGGAAATTGTTAGCGGAAAACGCGCGCCCGGGTCGCATTTGAATGAGCAGGAAATTGCCGACCGCTTCAAGGTATCGCGTACACCAGTTCGCGAAGCAATGCGCCATCTCGCTTCCGCCGGCTTCATTGATATGAAGCCTCGGCGTGGTGCGTTTGTCGCGCGCATTCCTGTGACACGTCTGATCCAGATGTTTGAAGCGATGACGGAGCTGGAAAGCATGTGCGCGCGTCTCGCGGCAAGGCGCATGCATCCCGAGCAAAAAGACGCTTTGGTAAAAGTGCACAAAGCTTACAAACGATTTGCCAGTGCTGAGACTGCTGAACGCTATTTCGATGAAAGCAATGAATTTCATAAACTCATTTTTCGCGGTACGCATAATGAGGTTTTGGAGGAAATGGCGCTGAAAATGTTTGACCAGCTTACCGCATATCGCCGCCGACAGCTCAGCCACCCTCTGCGTACCGGCAAATCCTATGAGGAACATGAAGCGGTGCTCAAAGCTATTTTGGCTGGTGACGAAGAGGCCGCTGCAAAGCTCATGCGGGCCCATACGGATATGGTCGGGGACAATGTCATGGATCTGATAGGCAACATTGGTGCTTAGGTCTCCGTGCCTTGGGCAATAGCGCCGTTTTTCTCGAGGGCTAGTATCTCTTCAGCGGAGAAACCCGCCTCTTTCAAAACCAGAGCGTTGTGTTCTCCTAGCTGCGGTGCCGGGCGGTCAATTGCGGTCTCACTTTCAGAAAAGCGAAGGGGCAGGCCAAGGGTTGGCACCGCGCCAAGCTTCGGGTGCTGTGTTGACGTGATCATGCCGCGAGCTTTCAGCTGCGGGTCATTCAGCATCTGTGCAACATTATTTATCGGACCGGTGGGCACACCTGCTTCATCAAGAACGGTTATCCAATGGGCTCTTGAGTGCTCCTTAAAAAGCGGTGTTAGAGTTTCAATCAGCAAACCAAGGTTTTCAACGCGTTTTGGGTTGCTGTTGAAGCGCGGGTCTTCCTGCAAGTATTGTGCGTTCATGGTTTTGATTAGGCGCAGCCAGTTGGCTTGGTTGGCCGCGCCTACGATGAACCATCCATCGCTTGCTTCAAACGCCTGGTAGGGTGCATCGAGAGGGTGGGCGCTGCCCATGGGCTCTGGCTGCGCGCCGCTGGCTATTTGCATGGCAGCAGGCCATAGCATGAAGGCGCTTGTGGCTTCAAAGAGAGACGTGTCTACACGCTGGCCTTTACCAGTTTTATCGCGCTCTCTTAGGGCGGCAAGAATACCGACTGCTGCAAACAGCCCAGCGCTGATGTCTCCAACAGGCACGCCTGCTTTCACCGGCTGGCGCCCAGGCGCTTCGCCGGTCACGCTCATCAAGCCGCTCATGGCTTGCGCGACCAGATCAAACCCCCCCTTGTCGGCATAAGGGCCTGTGCGGCCATAGCCAGAGATTTCGCAGTAAATCAACTTCGGGTTTATCTGCGCCAGCCTGTCATAGCCAAGGCCAAGTCGGTCTAAGGTTCCTTTGCGGAAATTCTCAATCAGGACGTCGCATTGCCCCACCAGCCGCCGGGCAATGTCTTTTCCGCCATCCGTCTTCAAATCAACTGCAATGCCGCGTTTGTTGCGGTTCATCATTAAAAAGCCAGCCGCCTCATCCCCATGCCAGGGCGGGGCCATCCGCCGCGCATCCTCGCCTTCTGGCCGCTCCAGTTTAATGACGTCGGCGCCCAAATCAGCGAGCAAACGCCCGCAAGCTGGTCCTGCCATGACATGAGCGAGCTCCAGCACTTTGATATCTGCCAGGGGGCCTTTACGCAGCGCATCACTCATCGGCCTACAAACTCTGGCTTTGTTTTCGCCAAGAAGGAGCGGTATCCGATTTTATAATCCTCAGTCTCGAAAGCTTCATAGTGGACGTCGTGATCGGTCTGGGTCAGCGCGGGCTGGGTGCGCAGTTTTTTGAAAAACTCTTTATGCCATCGGTTCACCAGTGGCGGGCCGTCTAGGATTTTGCGGCAACATGCTGCGACTTCATCTTTGAGTTGGTCCGCCGCTACGATGCGGTTTACCAGGCCCCTTGCTTTGGCTTCCGCAGCATCAAACACGGCGCCTTCGACCAGCATTTCAAATAAGGTCGCTTCATCGGTCAGCCGCCATATAGGGATCATTTCCTCATACGCCATGGTCAAGCCAATCCGGTTCAAAGGCGCGCCGAAACGGCTGCTTTCGCTGGCTATACGCATATCGCACATGGCAGCAATCTCAAGCCCGCCGCCGACGCATGCCCCATCGATTTTTGCAATTATTGGATGAGGGCAGGCCAGCATTGCGCAGCGGCCTTCGTTCATCACCGCCGATAAGTCCCGTGCTTTTGCAGCGCTAGAGCGGTAAGTATCAAATTCGCTGATATCGTTGCCTGGGCAGAAGCCGCGCGGAGCATCGCCGGTGACGACTATGCACCGTATGCTGTCGTCTGAGTTGACCGCGTTCCAATGCTGCGTGAACGTGCCCCACATGCTATAACTCATAGCGTTTAGCTTGCCCGGATTTGACAAGGTCAACGTTACAAGGTCGCCACTGCGGCTATATTTTATGTCCGCCATGTGCGTCTCCCCAAAATCAATAGATAGTGTTGCATACAATCTGATGATTTGAAAATACAATTGTTTCATGCAACATGCGTTAAAGAGGGGTACCATGCGCATATATATATCAGCAGACATTGAAGGGGTTGCCGGCGTTGTAACGCCCATGCAGACGGTGACAGATGGTAAAGAATGGGCCCGCGCTTGTCAGTGGATGACGGCTGAAGTGAGTGCGGCCATCGATGGGGCAAAAGCAGCGGGGGCCACAGAGTTTGTTGTCAGCGATTCTCATGGCAGTGGCCAAAATCTGATTTTAGATGATTTGCCAGGTGATGTAGAAGTTGTTCGCAGCTGGCCCCGCCCTTTGGGGATGATGCAAGGGGTAGAACATGGCGATTTTGATGCCGCTTTTTTGATTGGTTACCACACAGGTGCGCATCACGGCTCGGGGGTGCTCGCCCACACCATGTCAGGCCTCCTGATTCATAGTGTCCGGCTGAACGGCACTCTTTGTAGTGAAACGATGCTCAGCGCGGCCATCGGCGGTCATTTTGGCGTCCCTATTGCGCTCGCTAGCGGCGATGATGCGTATGGGGACCATATTGCAAGCCAGCTGCCGGGAACGCGTTTTGCCCAAGTGAAGACGGCGCATGGAAGGTTTTCCGCGCGCACAAAAACGCCGGTGCACGCGTGTCACATCATTCGTAATGAGGCCGAGTTGGCTCTTGTAGGTCAACGCCCGCTGCCGTTTACACTCGACGGGCCCCTAACACTAGAGGTGACTTTTCAGAAGCATATTCCAGCGGAACTACTCTCTTACTTGCCTGTCTTTGAGCGCACGGACGCGCATACAATAAGGGCCGAAGCGCCAGATATTTTAGGCGTTTCCAAGATGGTGAAGTTCATTACCATGGTGTCTTATGGCAGCTGATGCGCCGCAACTGGAAGCGCGGGTTACAAGCTGGCCAATGAAGGCGCCCTTTGTGATCCACGGCTACCGGTGGGAGCAAATGGACGTGGTAACTGTGCACCTTACCCGCGGCATCGAGACCGGGCGCGGAGAAGGCGCGCCGCTGTTTTATGAACACCAGGAGGCTGACGCTTTATGCGCTCAATTGCAGGCGCTAACGCCAGACGAAATAACGCTGTTTGAGGCGGACCGCGCAGCATTGGAGCACCTTTTGACCGGCGCACGCAATGCGCTGGATGCAGCGTTCATTGACCTCGCCGCAAAGGAAAGCGGGCGCACCGCTTTTGAGATGCTTGGGCTAGACGCGCCAGCTGCCCTGAATGGCCTTGCAACGGTGATCTTGGCGAGCCCGGAAGACATGGCCGCCCAGGCGTTGGCGTTAAAAGACATTCCCATTCTTAAGCTAAAGCTTGGCGGCGATAAGGACCTGGCTGCGGCGCGGGCTGTGCGCAGCGCGCGTCCCGACGCAACGCTTGTAACGGATGTAAATTGCGGCTGGACAGTCTCCCAGTTAGAGGCGGCACTGCCAGTATTAAATCAGCTTGGTTTTGCAATGATCGAGCAGCCGCTAGCGCCCAAGGATGATGCGGTGTTGAAGGGGTTGAACAGCCCCATACCTCTGTGCGCGGACGAGAGCTGCCGCACGCTGTCTGATATCGCTGCCGTGTCTGACCGCTACGACATGATCAACATCAAGCTGGATAAATGCGGGGGTCTGACCGCGGCGCTTGAAATGGCGACTCGTGCAAAGGAAATGGGGCTCGATATAATGATTGGGAACATGCTTGGCTCCTCGCTCGCGATGGCACCGGCGTTTCTGCTCGCACAGCAGGCAATGTATGCGGACCTGGATGGTCCTCTTTATCTCATGCAGGACTGCGCAAACGGCCTGCAATTTTCTAGCGGCCTAGTCTTTCCGCCCGAGCCGCAATTGTGGGGATAGGCCATTATGAAACATGACTTGAAACCGCCGTATCTTCTCTTCTTGGGGGACGGTGGACCAGGCGCTGTCGCAAAAACAGCTGAAGGCATTGCTTTCTGGCGCCCTGAGCTTGTCGTCGGCGAATGCGCCATGCCCGGCGCCGACATAACCGTTGGTATGCCAGTGCTCAGCCCGGCCGATGCTGCTGCACAAGGAGCCAAGTCGCTGGTCATCGGCGTTGCGCCTAATGGCGGACGAATTTCGTCAGGTTGGATCGCTTTGCTAAAGCAGGCGCTAGACCATGGCCTGGACATTATCAGCGGGCTGCACGCTAGGCTGGCAGATATCCCGGCGCTTGCTATCCATGCCGCAGAGGTGGGCCGTGAGCTCCATGATGTCCGCCACCCAGTTGCACCAATAGCCGTTGCAACGGGACAGCGGCGCTCGGGCAAGCGCATTTTGACGGTCGGTACGGATTGTGCGGTGGGGAAGATGTTCACCAGCTTCGCTTTGGAAAAAGAGATGCGTGCGCGGGGCCTTAGAGCTCATGTATGTACAACAGGCCAAACGGGTATCATGATTTCCGGCAAGGGCATTGCCATAGATGCTGTCGTGTCTGATTTTGTGTCTGGCGCGGCAGAACAACTGGCCCCGGCGACTGATCCTGATGTGTGGCAGATCATCGAAGGGCAGGGGTCTTTGTTCCATCCCTCCTTCGCTGGCGTCACGCTGGGGCTAGTGCATGGCGCGCAGCCTGATGCCATGATCCTATGCCACAGTGCCACGCGCACCCACATGTTTGGTCTGCCCGACTACCCGGTGCCTCGCTTAACAGCCTGTATCGCTGCCTATGAAAGCGCGGCGCAGCTCACAAACCCTGCGGCTAAAGTTGTTGCCATTAGCCTCAATTCAAAAGGCCTTGGCAGCGACGCTGCTGACGCAATGGCGGCTTCTTTTGAGCAGGAGACGGGCCTTGTCTGCGTGGACCCCGTCCGCAGCGGGGCACAGCGTTTGGTTAACGCGGCAATTTAGTCACACCGTTAACTATTTCACTATTTTATTGAGAATGCGTCGCATATACTGTTGCGCACGGATTTTTCGTATGCAATAGAAAGTGAATTGTGCACAATAATAACTGCTAAGTCAGGGAGCAGATATATGACAGGGTTAAAATCAATTTTGCTGGGTGGTGCGGCGATTAGTTTGCTGGCGCAGCCAGCATTGGCACAGAACAGCGAAGACAGTGTTCGTGTCGATGAGGTCATTGAAGTGACCAGTAAGTTCCAGAACTCGCTGGTGAACAGATTGCCGATTGAGCTCGAGAAAGTACCTTATTCAATTGACGTTCTCGATCGCGATTTCATCGACGAGCGCGGCTTTATACGGCCACTGGAGGCACTGCAGACCCTTCCAAGTGTGTTTTTACAAGGCGATGAGTTTTCCAGTGGCGCTCCGTTTTTCCTTGTTCGCGGTTTTGAAGCGTCAATTCTTGTGAATAACCGGCCTGAGTCGAACAGCCGAGGCATCGGGCGGCGGGACAACGCCTTTGTGGAACGTTATGAGGTGTTGAAAGGTCCTGCATCGATTAGCCTGGGTCCTGTACTGCCAGGGGGCATTATCAACACGGTCACAAAGCTACCGACCGCTGACCGGTCGCTTGACTTTGAAGTGCGTGGCGGCAGCTTCGGCACCTTCCGCGTTGAGGCAGACGCCAATACTGGCGAATTTTTCGACGGTAAGCTCACAGCCAGGATTACAGCCGCTTATGAAAACAATGAATTTGCGAACGGGATTGAAGACCGACAAGTAACAGCGATCCGGCCGATTATCGCGGCAGAATTTTCGCCGTCAACACGGGCAAGACTGAGTGTCGCCTACAGAAGCTCAGGGGTAACGCCGGGCCTTAACTTCCCAGTTTTTCGTGACGGATCTATCCCAACGGCCTTTGACAATCGCGATTATTTCGGCCCGCCGTCCCGGTCGAGCACCGATGGCGACGACATTTTCGTCGATAGCGAAGTCCAGCATGAATTTTTGGACAATTTGAAACTGACCGTCCGCGGCAGTTACCAAGATACCAGCTTTGACTATCTGAATACCCAAGGGTTTTACAGTTACTATCAGGAAAGCCCTGCGCTTTCATACGATTCGCGCGGGAGTTTCGATGAGCGCGTCCTGTATGTTGACGGCCAGCTCGCGTGGACGAATGTTGGCGTAGACTGGGTCGATGTCGTCATCGGGGGAACCTATCAGGACACAGATTCAGACCAGACGTTCTTGCTCGATTTTCAAGGGCCTCGCCCAGAAGGCTCTGGTTTTGGCTTTAGTGTTTTCGGAACGCGTCTGCTGGATTTAAATAATCCCGACTTCACCAGTTTTGCTGTTCCGGTGAACTTCGCGCAGCCCAATGATGGCGTGAACGTCACCAACAACCCATTTGAAAACAGGGAACTGTTCTCCGCTTATTCGGAGGTCAATTTGCAGCCAACTGACTGGTTAAATATTCTCGCTGGGGTACGTTACGACGATTTGCAGACAACTGTTGTTGACTTATTTGATGGGGTCGAAACCGTCAGCAAGACCGACAACGTGTCCTTCCGGATCGGCACAACGCTAACGCCCGTTGAAGACATCAACATCTATGCAAGCTTCGCTGAATCCTTCATTCCGCAGGCTGGTATCGTGGACCCAGGCCCGGGAGCGGCAGGCCAAGTTGCGGTTGGCCCCGAAACCGCGCGCAGTTTAGAGCTTGGCGTAAAGGCAAAGTTCTTTGATGGCCGTTTAACGGCTCGCGCTGCAGTCTATTCAACACGGCGACAAAATGTGGCTATTGATGATCCCAACGACCAATTTAATGGGTTTGTGATTACTGTCGATGCGCAGCGCAATCGTGGTTTTGAGCTTTACCTTGCTGGGCAAGTGAACGATGCGATCGATTTTTCCGTGAGCTATGGATATCTTGATGCGGAACTGCTGGAAACGCCGAACCTAGACCCTGCAGACGTTGGAGCAACACCATCACCCGCGCCTCAGCATACATTTAGCGCTTATGGTTCCTACACCGTCCAGAACGGTCCAGTAGAGGGCCTGAAGATTGGCGGCGGGGTCCGGTATATCTCAGAGCGGTTTGGGACCAGCGGTTTCGGCCAGGCGCTTGGTGATATCATGTTCCCTGGGTACACCCTTGTGGACGGGTATGCTTCTTACCGGATCAACGATAATTACAAAGTTCAGCTTAACGTGAACAACTTGCTCAACAATGAGTACCTTGAAGAGACGGGCAACAGCGGTCGGACGAGGGGCGGTTTCAACTTCGGTGAACCGCGTGTCATCCTGGCAACGCTGAACGCGAGCTTCTAAGGTCTATCGGTTTCCCTGACCTGAGCCCTTCCAGAGCAACTCTGGAAGGGCTTTTTTTGTTTATTCGGCCGCCACTGCTGTTTCGTCGGGATAGAAGCTCTCTCCCTTTGCGACCATGTCGCGCAGCATTTGCGGGGCCTCAAAGCGCTTGCCGTGTTTCTCTGCCAAGGCGTCACATTCTGCCAGGAATTGCGGCAGTCCCACGGTTTCTACATAGCTGATAACGCCGCCGTAAAAGGGGGCAAAGCCCCAGCCGAAAATGGACCCTACGTCTGCGTCATCCGCGGCTGTCACAACGCCTTCTTCCATGCAGCGCAGGGTTTCGATAGCTTGGATATGGAGGAAGCGTTTTTTCAGCTCATCCACGTCAACGGGCGCGCCGTTTGATGGGTATTTAGCATAGACCTCAGGCCATATGCGTGTGGTTTTGTTTTTCTCATCATATTCATAAAAACCTTTGCCTGCTTTCTGGCCAGGGCGCTGAGCGTCTTCGACAATCCAGTCAATCACCTCAAGCGCTTTGGCGGGCTCACCCTTGGCCACCATGGTCTCCCAGCCAACTTCTTTTATGGTTTCATGGGTGATTTTATGGCCAGTATCAATGCCCACCATGTCGATGAGTTCGAGTGGGCCCATGGGCATACCGGTGGCTTTGCCGACATTCTCTACAACCGCTGGGCTAATGCCTTCTGAGAGCATGCAAAAAGCCTCGCGGGTATAGGTGCCAAACACGCGGCTCGTGTAAAAGCCCCGGCTATCGTTCACGACTATCGGTGTCTTAGAAATCAGTTTCACATAATCCATGGCAACGGCAGCGGCTTTGTCTGATGTTTTTTCGCCTCGGATGATCTCAACCAGTGGCATTTTCTCAACGGGAGAAAAGAAGTGAATGCCGATAAAGTTTTCAGGTCTATCTGCCGCCTCTGCAAGGCCTGTGATCGGCAAGGTAGAGGTATTGGAGCCGAACACATGGTCTGCGTCCGTCACTGCTTCCGTCGATTGGGTGACCTTGGCCTTGATGCCGCGATCTTCAAACACGGCTTCAATCGTTAACTGCGCACCTTCCAAAGCTTTATAGTCGGTCGTCGCCGTCACCCGGGCGGCGATTTTTAGGGCTTCTTCAGGCTTGAGGCGGCCTTTTTTCACCTGGCGGGCGAAATAGTCTTCCACGTGCTGTTTGCCCCGCGCGGCAGCCTCGTCTGAAATGTCGAGCAGCACCACATCACAGCCGCCTTGCGCCGTACAGCTGGCAATGCCCGCGCCCATGACGCCCGCGCCAATGATGCCGACCTTGGTAAATTGGGTATCAGGGATACCTTTAGGGCGTTTTTCCAAGCGGTTGGCAGCGTTGCGGCCAAACCAGCCGGTGCGGATCAAGTTGCGCGCTTCATCGCCCATGAAAAGCGCAGTGAACTGGCGGCCTTCATAACTAAGCGCTTTATCCATGCTGAGCTGCAGGCCGTGATAAACACAGGCCATGATGCGCATGGGGGAGGGGTAATTGCCCTGTGTCTGCCGCCGCAGCATGGCCCCTGCGCCGGCAAAGGTCTGGGTCCATTCCGGGCTTTGCGGCTGCTCTTTGGGCAGCGCAAAACTTTTCTCGTCCCATGGTGCTTTGGCAGGCACTTTCCCACCCAAAATGGCGCTTTTGGCAGCAGCGACCGTGTCACTCGCCAGCTCATGCACAACGCCAAAGCCAAGCGCTTTTTGCGCGCGCATGTTCTTGCCCGTCGTCAGGTATTGCAACGCTTCAGACGCGCCGATCATGCGCGGCAAACGCTGCGTCCCGCCCGCGCCAGGTAGCAACCCCAGCATGACCTCCGGCAGGCCCAGCTTTGCGCCTTCTTTATCTGTCATTACACGGTAGCGGCACGCCATAGCTAGCTCAAAACCGCCGCCAAGGGCGTCGCCGTTTATGGCCGCAACCGTTGGCTTTTTGTGCGTTTCGATGTCGCGGAACAGGAGGGACAAGCGCTGGTTTTCTGAGAAGACTTTTGCCGCCTCATAGCGCCGCATCTTCCACAGCATGTTGATGTCTGCGCCGACGATGAATTCTTTGCGCGCGGATGTCACGACGATGCCTTTTATGGCGTCATCATTGGCATGTTTTGTCCAAAGCGCCTGGAATGCCTCTAGTGCCTCTTCCGAGAGCACATTCATAGGGTGGCCAGCCATGTCCCAGGTGATGGTCGCAATGGCGTTTTCGTCGATGCTGCTGGTTAGAAGTGTAGTCATGTCTATGTCTCCTCAAACCCGCTCGATCACAGTGGCGATGCCCATGCCGCTGCCGATGCACAGCGTCACCAGGGCTGTTTCTTTATCGGTGCGTTCCAGTTCATCGAGCGCCGTACCCAGGATCATAGCGCCCGTCGCGCCAAGCGGATGGCCCATAGCGATGGCCCCGCCGTTCACGTTAATATCGTCATGGGCGATGTTCAGCTGGTCCATATAGCGCAGGACTACGGCTGCGAAGGCTTCATTCAGCTCCCAAAGATCAATGTCGCCAGCGGTCATGCCGGTGCGTTCAAACAGACGGTTGGTCGCTTCAGCTGGACCGGTGAGCATGATTGTGGGTTCTGAGCCGATGGAGGCAAACGCCTTAATGCGCGCGCGCGGCTTTAGGTCCGCTTTCTCGCCGCCGGCTTTGCTGCCGATCAGAACGGCCGCGGCGCCATCGACGATGCCTGAGGAGTTACCCGCATGGTGGAAATATTCCAATTTTTCGACTTCCGGATAGCGCTGCTTGGCCACATCATTAAAGCCAGCAAAGTCGCCCATCATGGCAAAAGATGGCGCAAGACTGCCAAGCGACTGCATGTTGGTATCAGGCCGCATGAACTCATCATGGTCGAGCATGATCAGGCCGTTGTCATCGGTAACAGGCAGGATCGATTTATCAAACCGGCCTTCATCCCAGCTCTGCTTCGCGCGTTTTTGGCTTTCAACCGCATACGCATCAAGGTCAGCCCGGTTGTAGCCATATTTTGTGGCAACCAAATCAGCTGCGATCCCCTGTGGGACGAAATAGTTAGGGATGGAAAGCAGCGGGTCTGCGGCAAGCGGCATACCACTATCGCCAATGGTCACGCGGCTCATGCATTCGACGCCGCCGCCGATCACAAAGTCTGATGCACCAGACATCACGCGCGCTGCCGCCACATTGCAGGCTTCAAGGCCAGAAGAGCAAAAGCGGTTGACCTGCATGCCGCCCACGCGCTCGTCATAACCTGCCTGAATGGCTGCCGTCCGGGGTACATTACCGCCTTGCTCGCCAATGGGTTCGACAATGCCCCACACGATATCATCCACGAGAGCGGTATCAAGTTCGCTGCGGTCGCGAAGGCCTTCCAGTATTTGAACCGACATTTCCGTTGGGGCGACTTCGACTAGTGCGCCGTCTTTTTTGCCTTTGCCGCGCGGGGTGCGCACGGCGTCAAAAATATAAGCGTCTTGCATTTGTTTTCTCCTCTTCGCCGCTGCTTACATGCCGCGTGAAATGATTTCTTTCATGATTTCTGAGGTGCCGCCGTAAATGCGCTGAACGCGTGCATCGGCATAGGCGCGGGCGATGGGGTATTCCCACATATAGCCATAGCCACCGTGGATTTGGACGGCTTCATCAACCACGTCGCACAGCAGCTCGCTGGTCCAATATTTTGCAGCGGCAGCATCATCCACATCCAGCTTCTTCTCAAGCTCTAGCTCCATGCAACGATCAACAAACACACGGGCCATGGAGACTTTTGTCTTCATCTCAGCCAGCTTGAATTTGGTATTTTGAAACTTGCTCAAGGGCCGCCCGAAGGCTTCGCGCTCTTTGGAATATTTAACGGCTTCATCGAGAGCGAACTGCGCGCCCGCAACGCAGCCAATAGCGATCATGAGCCGTTCCCAGGCGAGCTCGCTCATGAGCATGATGAAAGCCATATTTGGCCCGCCGAGAATATTCGTTTTAGGTACGCGGACATTATCAAAGTGCAGCACGCAGGTATCCTGGGCCTTCATGCCGACCTTTTTCAGCGGCTTTTCTTTGGTGAAGCCGTCCCGGTCTGCTTCCACGATAATCAGCGACATCTGGTCTGCACCACCTTTGGGGTCGCCAGTTTTCGCAACTACGATCACGAAATCGCACATATACCCATTGGTGATGAAGGTTTTGGAGCCGTTGAGGATGAAATCATCGCCATCCTCAACCGCTGTGGTTTTAACGGCTTGCAAATCTGAGCCTGTACCAGGCTCTGTCATGGCAATTGCACCAATCATTTCGCCCGTTGCCATTTTCGGCAGGAACCGCTCTTTCAGCTCCGGTTGGCCATAGTTGTTGATGTAGGGTGCAACAATGTCGGAATGCAGGCTAAAGCCAGGCCCGGTCGCGCCAGCGTAGGACAGTTCCTCCAAAATAATAGCGCTATAAAGCCGGTCTGCACCAACGCCGCCATGTTCTTCCGCCAGAGACGTGCAAAGGAAGCCTTGTTCGCCAGCTTTGGTCCAGAGGCTACGGTCAACCTGCTGCGCTTCTTCCCAGGCATCATGATAGGGGGTAATTTCTTGGGCAATGAACTTCTTAAAACTGTCTCGGAACATTTCATGGTCCGATGAGAAAATCGTACGAGGGATCACGCTGTAATATACTCCAATTTCGCTTCACTCTGAGGGGACGCTATACACAATCACATTTACATGCAATACGTACTGTAAATGTTTGGTGAAAGGCCGATGTAGTTTCTTTTTCCGAAACGACTGTTGGCGCTGTAGCAAGGGCGCGTTACCTGTAGAGCTGGGGAAGGTAAATCAGCGTGAGTATGACACAAGATAGTGCGCAATTGCCTGCACGCCGACGGCAGGAGGAGCGCACGCGCGAGATGCGTGCGAGGCTATTGGATGCAACCATCACTTGCCTGGAGCGTGATGGCTATGCCGCTACAAGCATTTCCCGTATTGTTGCCGAAGCGAAAGTCTCTCGCGGCGCGCATTTGCATCATTTTGAATCCAAGGCGGCCCTCATCCAAGCCGCCGCTGAACGGCTCATGCTAACGATCTTCAAACGGCTCGGCCGGGTCAGCCGCTCTGTTCGTAAGGATGAAGACCGGCTTGCCTCTTTGGTGCGGTCTTTGTGGAAGGATGTTTTTTTAAGCAAAGACGGCGCGGTTGTCTTAGAACTCATGATTGCAGCACGCACAGATGATGAACTTGCACGCCAGCTGCATGACCTCATGGCAAAGGTGCGCGATCTCTACGCGCTTGCAGCTCAGCATTATTTCCAAACCAAACCCGGCGCTCCCATGGCTGTAGAAGACATCTTTTTCCTTACCCAATGGCAGCTGCGCGGCATGTTGCTCGATCGCTCCATCGTGCGCGATCCGTCCCTGTTTGAGCATTATATCGGCAAGTGGATCGATTTGGTGGATCGCTATATTGAACCACGAACAGAATCTGAAGGACCACCGCCGAAGCCAAAGTGGTGGCCATTGGAGGCATAGGGCGAGCCAATGGAGACAACCTACCCCTGGACAAAACTTTATGATGATGCGGCGAAGGCGTTTGATAGCGCGCCCGAGCCGGGTGAGCGATTTGAAGAGATCATTCAGGCTGCTGCGGCGCAGCGCCCAGGTGCGCCCTTTCTCAGCACATCACTTCCCAATGGCTGGTCGACCACGCTGGATTTCGCCGCCTTCGATGACCATAGCAGGCGCATCGCAACTTATCTGCGGGGCGCCCTGAAGCTTAGCGATGGCGCGGTTGTGGCGGTTCAAGGCCCGAATGCCATCAGCACTGTTGTTGCTATGGTTGGCGTGCTCCGCGCTGGGCTGGTTCTCACCAACCTTAACCCGCTGTATACGCCGCCAGAGGCCCAGCGCCAGCTCGCAGATAGCAACGCGCAAGTTCTCTTTGTGTCTGATCTCTTTGCATCAAAGCTTAAGGAGTGCCTCAAATCCACACAGGTTAAGCATGTGGTCTCTTTGTCTTTAGAAGATCATTTTAGCCCAACAAAGAAGGTCGCCCTGTCCTTTCTGCTGCGCCGTGTAAAACGTTTGGCATCCGCTCTGCCGAGCGATATTGCGCAAACAGTTCAGCGCTATAGTGAGACGCAGTTAAGTGTCCCCGCTGATGATGCCGCTTTAGCCGCTTACCAAGCGAGCTGCCCAGAAACGCAGCCTGCGCTGCTGCAATATTCCGGCGGCACAACCGGCGCGCCCAAAGCTGCCCAGCTGACCCTGCGTGGGTTGATGGTAAACCTTGCCCAAGGCGCACACCACAGCCCGCAGGATGCGGCCCTGCCTGATCAACGCATCTTGCTAGTTTTGCCGGTCTATCACATGTTTGGACTTTATGTGACGGCGCTTAGCTTGAAGCTGCGTTACCATTTGATCCTGGCCCCCAGCCCTAGGCCTTTGGATAACCTTCGCAAGACTTTTGAGCGTTTCGCGCCGACCATTTTGCCGGGCGTAAATACGCTCTTCGTTCATCTCATGACGCTGTCATGGTTTAAGGGTCACGCAAAAAATATTGGTATAACACTAACCGGTGCGACCCCGCTTGACCGGGCGGCAGCGAAACGCTGGCTACAGATGACAGGGGGCCGACTATCAGAATCTTACGGTTTGACTGAAGCGACCACTATTCTCACCCAAAATCCAGGGGATGATCGCTTCCGCGAAGGCACGGTGGGCTTTCCTGTTCCAGGAACACGCATTCAAATCAAGAAAGAAGATGGCACCTGGGCCGCCCCGGGCGAGCCGGGGGAGGTCTGCGCCAAAGGCCCGCAGCTTATGGTCGGTTATGCGGGCGAGGACGCCCCGCAAGCCTTTGATGATGACGGCTGGTTGCTGACCGGTGACATTGGCCAATTGGATGAAGATGGCTACCTTACGCTCCTAGACCGAAAAAAAGACATGCTGATTGTTGGCGGGTTTAATGTCTATCCCAATGAAATTGAAACGGTCTTAAGCCAGCATCCTTTGGTGTCTGAAAGTGCTGTGATTGGGGTGCCAGATGATAGCGCCGGTGAGCGTGCTTATGGCTATGTTGTGTGCAGCGACCCGACCCTAGACGTTAAAGCGCTCATGGATTTTTGCCGAAGCTCCCTTACGGCTTATAAGTGCCCCGCTGGTATTGAAATCGTTGACGCCTTGCCGCGCTCCCCTGTTGGGAAAATTTTACGGCGGGAACTGCGAGACAAGTATATCGATGAACACGCGTCCTAACCCGCGCCTATCCTTTCTGGCCGTGACCGTCCTCACGCTTGGCCTTTGGGCGGGTAGCCCTGGGGCGGCGTGGGCCCAGCGCGCTGCGGAGAATGTTGTCCGAACCGCCGATGATGCGTTTGGCGCTAGCGTGGGGGCTGAAACAATTGGTCTTTACAGCAACAGGAACGTGCGCGGTTTTAGCCCCGTAGATGCTGGCAATATTCGTGTTGAAGGGCTAACAATCGACCGCCAAGACTCATTCTCTGACAGGCTCATTTCGGGGTCCACCATAAGAGCGGGCCTTGCCGCACAAGGCTATCTCCTGCCAGCCCCAACCGGTATTGTCGATTTTTCCCTGAGAAGCGTTGCTGAAGATCCAGTTCAAAGCGTTATTGCTGCCCGCACACCATATGGCGGATACAACCTCAGCGGGGACTTTCAAGCGCGTACAATGGGCAAGCGGGCCGAGTTTGCTGGCGGCGCAGGTTACACCAAGAATGCAAGCGGCAACGGCTCGACGGACAAGTGGTTTTCCTTCGGCGGTAACGCGCGCGTTGTTCTTGGTCCAGGCGCAGACGTCATTGTGTTTGCTGACTTCTATGAGACTATCCTCAACCAACGCTGGGCCTCGTATTTCACTGAAACGCCAGACCTGCCGCCGCGGGTGGATGAGCGCAAGCTCTACGTCGCCCAAGACTGGGTTGAGTTGGCAAGTGATAGCCACAATCTTGGCCTTCTTGGGCGCTTTAGAACCGACTTTGCTGATTTCGAAGTCGGTGTATTCCGCTCAGTCACCAAAAACACCGCCCAAACAGGCCAATTCTTTGTGGATGTTGAGCCAGATGGCGCGTCAAATTTATTCGCCTTTTTCGGCCCGCCAACACGCTCGGCCTCCACATCTATGGAAGCGCGGGCAAAAAAGGGGTTTGCGGATGGGCCGCGTCTCCATCGGCTGTCTCTGAATGTCAGGGCCCGAACACGCAAGCAACTTTTCGGTGGGACGCAGAGCGTCGATCTTGGCCCCATGAATATCAACGACCCGCTCTTCTTCCCGATGCCTGAGTTTGCATTTGGCGCACGCACCAGGGAGGATGTTGATCAGATAACTGGCGGTATTGGCTATGATCTAAAGTGGAAAGAAGTCGGCTCCATAAGCCTTGGTCTACAAAAAACCCGCTATGAGCGCAGCATTGGCGAGATAGGGGATGCGCCCCTAGATGGGGAGGCAAGCCCCTTGCTTTATAACGCGTCCGCTTCTTTCAATGTCACATCGTGGCTGACCCTCTATGGCGGCTACGTACGCGGCTTTGAGGAAGGGCCTGTTGCGCCAGAATTTGCCGTCAATCGCAATCAAGCGCCTGCCGCGATCGAAACCAAACAGGCCGATGCGGGCGCGCGTGTTCGCTTTGGAGGCCTGACCGCTGTGGCTGGTGTCTTCAGTTTGGAAAAGCCTTTCTTTGCTTTAAACGCGGATAACGTCTTTGGCCCGGCGGGCAGCGTGCGCAATCGCGGCTTTGAGTTCTCCGTGGCAGGGCAAATCATAGAAACCGTTCAAATGGTTTTAGGCGCCGTTTTCTTTGATCCTTCCCTCTCTGGAGAGCCAATCGATCTTGGACTTTTGTCGCCTGACCCTATTGAGTTCCGGAACAAACGCATCACACTCGATTTAGACTATCGTCCCGGTTGGGCGCAGGGCTGGTCTTTTGATTTGAGCGCGCAGCATCTCGGCCGCCAAAACGCTGACTTGCAAGGCGATCTTACGATTGATCCTTATACCATCCTCAATCTTGGATTTCGCAAACAATGGCAGGTACGTGATGTAACCTTGGTATTGCGTGCGCGCGCTGTGAATGTGACGAATACCTTCTCTTGGACGGCCAGCTCAAGCGGCGGTTTCTTCTTTGAAGAACCGCGTGGTTTTTCAGTCTCGCTGGGCGCAGATTTTTGATGGTATTTTAAGCCGGGCCTTCAAGGAGCCTTCGGTAGGTGTCTGGCGCAGTGTCGCCTTCGCTGTTGATCACAAGAACTTGGGACGCCTTCGTTAGGCCAAGCGCCTCCCGCATGTCCGCATCGCCGCACGCGGTTTTAAGGGCCGCCAATCCAGCAGCGCCAGTTTCTCCAACGGTCATCGGTGCCTCGCCGAAATGCCCGCTTGCAAAGCCTTTCATGACGTCAACTGCTGCCGCGTCATCGACAGTGATAGCAGAATGGGCAACAGGGTAGAGCAGGGTCTCGCAAAGCGGTGCAATCTCTCCGCACGCAATACCGACCATGAGGGTGTCATGAGCGCCGGTATGAACAAACCGCTTGCCTGTCTCAAACGTTTGAACCAGCGGATCAGCCTCCACCGACTGAACGAGGATAGGAGCTGGCATGGCATGCGCACCAAAGTGGTTCCAGAAGGTTGCCGTAATCGCACTTGCCATGCCGCCGCATCCAACCTGCAGAAAACTATGCGTCAAATGGACGTCGCTTGGCAGTTGCTCAATGATTTCGGCAGCTAGCAGGGTGTAACCCTCCATGATGCGTTTGTGGGATGCGGTGAAGGTGCCAAAAGACGTGTCTTGAAGGTGTACCCAGTCTTCCTGGGCTGCGCGTGCAGCGCAGGCTGCCAGCGCTGCTTCATAGTTGCCGCTGATGCGCACGATGTCAGCGCCAAAGTCAAGCAGTGGCTGCGCGCGCTCATCGCTGACCCCAGACGGCAGAAAGATGGTTGCCTTTGCCCCAAACAGCTGCGCGCCCCAAGCAAGGGAGCGGCCATGATTTCCGTCCGTCGCAGCCGTCACATGGAAGCGTTCCGCCACATCGCGCAGCGCGCCTTCAAAAAGCGTCGCATGATCTGGTCTTGCGCCAGTTTCTTGCTCAACCGCGCTGCACAAGTATTCAGCGAGCGCATAGGCACCGCCTAGAGATTTAAAGCTCTTTAGCGGCAGGCGCTCCGCTTCATTTTTGACCCAAATACTTCCAACGCCAAGTTTATCTGCAAGGGCTGCCGCGTTGACGAGCGGTGTGCGTTCATAGACCGGCCAAGAGCGAAGATGCGCGCAGGCACGCTTCGCTTCAGCCCAATCAAGCGCCGCGGATTGGGCTTCGCCATAGTTGGGGTTTTCAACTCTAAAGGGGTTGTGTGCAAGGCGGCTGGCCATGAAAAGCCTTTTTCAAAATCACTAGGCGTAAAGCTACTCTGCCTTCTTACTCTTTTCAATTCCGTGCGCCGGTTCTATGTTAAAGCCACCTGGTCCACAGCAATTCTATTGCTTTCGCTCGAGATTTTAATTTCTGAACAGAAACGATACTATTCAGTTTTCCATTATCAGGAATAAGGTGACCAAGGTATGTTGTAGACATGGTGTGCTATTAAAGCTGAGATAAAGTAAGCAGCAAGCGGGCCGAGGGCCATCTCTTGCTGCACCGCTAAGGAAAGGGTTTCAAAGAACTCTTTATAGTCATCCAGCGGCATGGAATCTCTGAACACACTGAAACTGAAGATCACACCTCCAGGTGAGAATGAGCAGTACAGCGAGACCCGCCAACGGCTAATCGCCGGTCATCAGCTTGTGCTAATGCACCGGCTTAAGCACATCGAAGGCGTTCAGGCATTCACACATATTCCTGACCCGCGCGGCGGCAAACTTCTAAGCGCCTTATACACCTGCAAATAATCCCGAGTTCCGAGTGAATAAAACAGTTCAATGCCGAGAGCAGCCCATTCCTGCGGTTCCTCATATCGTGCCTTCAACAACGACGCTTTTGCCTGCTTAGTCATATTCATCTTGGAATAATGATGACTATGCCCGCGATTGTGGTCATTATCGCGTTCGCGACGGTGCTTTGGACGGGTTTGCGAACTTATACAAAGCTGAAAAAGGGAAGCTGGTGAAAATCCGGCGCTGTTCCCGCAACTGTAAGCGGTAAGCTTGCGCATATGTCACTGGGGCCACCTGGGAAGACGCGCGCAGATAAAGCGATGACCCGTAAGTCAGGAGACCTGCCGCCGACGTCGTCTTTGTGCCGGGCCGGGATAGTCCGTGCGCATCGGGTCTCCGTTATGACGACATTTTTGTGAATTGCGCACAGCTCCGATCAGGAGCCTGCGAACTGGAGAATGTGTCATGCGGTCCCTTTTCATCACTATTTTGACTATAAGTTTAATGCTCATCAATGCAGCCATCGCTGCTGATTATAACGGCACGGACGGGGCGCTGTTTGGCGTCATTTCCGAGCGTAACTCCGCAACCGCTGCGGCCGCGGCAAAGCGCTTTAAGGCAGACTATCCAGGCGCAAATATCGCGCTAAGAACCCCGCAACAACTTGCGGATATGTCTGATACGGCGATCCAAGACAAACTTGGTCGAGCAACCGCTATCCTCGTTGCTGGCGTGTTCAGTGATGATGCGACACGTCTTGCGAGGCTCCTAGAACGCGTGGCTCCGGAAAAGCCGATCATTGTGGTCAGCTCCGCGCGCGAGTTAGTTTTGACATCTCGCACTGCCGACGGTTGGGCAGCCACGTCTGCGGCCATTGATGCGGCGGTTGCCGACCCATCAACCAGCGTTTGGGGGCAAGCCAACGCATATTGGCAAGCGCGCGGACCTGAAAACCTCTCTTCGTTGTTCGCCTATGTTGTCAGCACTGCGCAAGAACGGCCTCGCCTGCCTAAACCAGCACCCCTCGCGCCTGTCCGCCTTGCTAAACCAATAGGGGCTGAAGGCGCGCCGGGCGTGGTGCTGCTTGACTATGAGACGGGCGATCAAGCGGGCAATGCCGCGCTGCACGAAAGTCTGTGCACTGCGCTTATGGCGCAGTCGCTTCAATGCCACTCCGTCTTTGCCGATTGGGGGGCGTCTACCGCGGACGCGCTCGAAGAGATCAAAGCGCTGAAACCCTCCGCTATTGTCATGCTCCAGGATTTCTCCCTTGGCGGCGCGCAGCGCGCCCGGGCGGACGATGCTTTAGCGGCGCTGGGCGTACCGATTATGAAAGCTATTCGGCTGCAGGAGTTGAGCCCTGAAGACTGGAGCCAAAGCGATGATGGGCTGCCAACAGACAGCGTCTACTACCGGGTTGCGATGCCCGAATTGAATGGTGCGAGCCAAGGCGTTGTGCTTGCTGCGGCTGCACCTGAAGAGATCGACCGCGTGTCCGGTATTGCCATCAACGTCACCAAGCCAATTGCGAGCGAAGTTGAAAGCGCAGCCGAGCGCCTGGCTGGGTGGGTGCGGCTCCAACAGGCGCGCAATGCCGACAAGCGGATTGCCATCATTTATTATAATCATCCGCCAGGACGGCATAACATTGGGGCAGATAATCTAGATGTCCCTGAAACGCTCTTCACCTTGCTCTATCGCTTGAAGGCAGAGGGCTACACAACGGGCCCACTTCCAAACACAAAGGAAGATTTGCTTGCACAAATGCAAGCCAGCGCCGTGAACATGCCGGAGAACAACGCCGCCTTGCAAGCCATGGCGAAGACAGCGTTTTCCATGTCACGCGCTGCCTACATGGATTTCTTCGAGGCCCTCCCATTGGCGATACAGCAAGAGATGATGGGCGGCCCCCTAGCAGCGCTGCAAACAGATATCGCCAATGCGCTTGACCGCCAGAAACCGGAAACAGCACATACGCATTTGGAAAGCGCCATCAAAGATATGGCCTTTGTGATTGAAGGCGCGCCCGCCGACCGCCATGAACGCGCGGAGGATCTCCTCGACCAGCTCCAGCAGGCTTATAAGCGTCATATCGCAGGCGTTGATCACGCAAAGGCCATTCAATCGCTATCAGACGCCTTGCGCGCGCATGGCATTGAGGGGCTGCGCGGCTGGGGCACGGCGCCTGGAGAGGTGATGACCTATGATGGTGCGTTTGTCTTTCCGGGTCTCAAGTTCGGCAACATCTTTATCGGTCCGCAACCACCGCGCGGCTGGGAGGTGAATGAGGAGGTGCTGCATGCCAATATGAGCATTGCACCGCCGCATCAATACTTGGCCTTCTATGAATGGCTGCGGCGTGACCTCAAGCCCCATGCGATTGTCCATCTGGGCCGCCACTCGACCTATGAGTTTCTGCCAGGACCGCGCACAGGTTTGGCCCGGTTTGACTATTCCCGCATCGTCGCGGGCGATGTTCCAGGCCTCTACCCTTATATCGTAGACGGCGTTGGGGAAGGCTTGCAGGCCAAGCGACGCGGACTTGCGGTTGTGATTGATCATTTGACCCCGCCGCTCCAGGCGACCCCATTTTATGATGAGCTTCTTGGCCTGCGCCAACTGGTTGAAAGCTTTGAGGCTGCCGACCCCTCGCCAGCCGGGGATGCCGCGCGGTTGCAAGCTTTGGGCCGCATCAAAGATCAGGTCATTGCGCTAGGCATGAAAGAGGCTTTGGTGTCGGAACTAGAAGCCGAGCATGGCGGCGGTGAGACCATTGTCTTTGAAGAGATCGAGCCGGATCTGCTGGTGCATGAGGTTGGACACTTCCTGACAGAAATGCAGGAAGATTTCATGCCTCTTGGCCTTCATGTTTTTGGCAAACCCTGGTCAAATAGCGCCGTTGAAACCATGCTCACGTCGATGGAAGCGCCAGAGGCAGAAGCAGCGCTGAGAGCCTCGCCAGACGCGGAAATGGACGCGCTTCTCGCAGGTCTGGAAGGCCAGTTCATTACGCCTGGCAAAGGCAATGACCCGCTCCGCTCTCCTGACGTACTGCCAACAGGCCGAAACTTTTATGGTTTGGATGCGAGCCTCATCCCCAACAAAATTGCTTACGATATTGGCGCACAATTGGCGAAGGATACGCCAGCCTCAATGGGGAACCAAGCCGTTGTGCTTTGGGCCTCTGATACGGTGCGTGACGGCGGGGTTATGATCTCTTTTGGCATGAACCAGATGGGCGTCCGCCCCATTTGGAATGGCCGCGGCATCATCAAAGGCCTTGAGCGCCTGCCACTTAAAAAAGATATGCGGCGTCAGGACGTTACCTTTGTTGCCTCCGGCCTGTTCCGAGACCTTTATGGCGAGCAAATGAAATGGCTTGATAAAGCAGTCTTACTTGCGCTTGATGGGGCATCTCAGACCATTAAAGCGGCGCATCCTGGTCTTGCAGATGCGCTCAATGCAGCCCTAGAACCGCTCGCCGAGCTGCGCAATGCTGGCAATGAAAGTTTGGCAGTAAACGCGATCGCGCGAAGCTGGGTGACGCAGATGGTATCGCAAAAAACGCCCAACGCCGTCGCTGCGCGAACGGCGACCCTGCGTGTCTTCGCGCCAGCGGTTGGCCAATATGGGGCGGGCATCAATCGGCTCGCCGAGCGTTCCGGTGCATGGTCTGACCGCTCGCAAATCGCAGCATCTTATCAAGCGCGCATGGGCCACGCCTATGGCATCGATGTGATTGGCGCCTCCCATCAAGACCAGCTTCAAGACAGGTTGGCGCAGACAAGCCAGAGCTTTTTAGGCCGCGCGAGCAACCTGTATGGGTTGGTGGATAATAACGATGCCTTCGACTATTTGGGCGGCCTGAACATGGCGGTGGAAGCCGCTAGCGGAGATGCACCAACTGGCTTTGTGGTCGATGTGAGCGACCCCAGCCAACCTAAAATGCCGCCGCTACAAAGCGCGATCGTCAGCGAATTGCGCGGGCGCCAGCTCAATCCAGAGTGGATCAAATCCTTAATGCCCCACGGCTATGCCGGCGCGCGCACGATGAACGTCGCTTTCTTTGAGAATTTGTGGGGGTGGGAGGTGACAGATCCGAACCTGTTCTCAGACACCATTTGGGATGACACAAAAGCCATCTACATGGACGACCGCTACGACATCGGTGTGGACACCTTCTTGGATGAAGAGGCAAACCTGCCCGTTCAGGCCAATATGCTCGCCATCATGTTGGTCGCCGCGCAAAAGGGCTTTTGGGACGCGCCTGAGGAGACCATCAAAGACCTCGGCGAACGCTTTGCTAGCGTGGTCGCAAAAGCAGGCCTTCCGGGCAGCGGCCATACACGGCCCGACCACCCCATGCTCGATTGGATATCGCAGCAAGTCTCGGCAGAGGCGCAGACCGCGATTGATGCGGCGCGTGCTGCAGCACGCGGCCAAGAGGTGAGCGCTGATCAGCCGCCCCCGAAAAGCATAAGAGAGCTAACGCAGACGCCCCCAGACAGTGCCAATACGCCCTTGAGCCTACTTGCAATCGGCGTGTTGTCGATCGCAGGTTTGATTGTTGTTATCGGCTTCCTGCGCAGCAGAGCATCGGCATGATTATCGACCTCCAAAGCATTCTCCATGCAGCCGTTGATATCTTGCTGTGGCCGGTTATCGCCGCGCTTCTGCTGCTCGGGCTCCTTGCGCTTTATGATGTTGGCCTCGCGCTTGGTGAGCGGTTTGGCGGCATTGCTAAATCCGCTCGCAGAGGTGCTGCCGCCCTGGATGCGCTCGCCCGCCAACGCATTCGCCGCGCGGATTTGCTTGCCCGGGTTGGTCCAACGCTTGGTCTCATGGGCACTCTCATTCCGCTCGGTCCGGGCATCGCCGCGCTTGGCCGGGGGGATTTTCTCACATTGTCTCAAGCTGTGGCGACCGCCTTTGACACGACGGTGTTTGGACTGATGATTGGGTTAACGGGGTTTCTTATTGGCCGTTTCCGCAGATATGCCTATGAGGCTGCGCTTCAAAAACTCGAAACGGGCCAAATGAGCAATGCGTGATTATTCTCGATCAAGGTTTGATGATGCATCGGAACAACCTGCTGGCCCTGACTTGCCAAACCTCGCGGATCTCATGCTTGTATTTGTCACTGGCTTGATTGCCGCCCTTGCCGCCTCAACGGGTAGTTTTGCAGAACGGCGCCCTTTAGAGGATATGGAGATGAGCCGAGAACTGCCGACGCTGCCATCGTCAGCGAATGAAAACGGCGACGGTCTTGAAGCCGTTGGTCAGGTGTTTAAAGACCCAGAGACTGGCAAACTCTACGTCATCAAATAACGCGGCACTCTTCCCTAATTCGCCGTCTGTGCATTCACTGTGTATTCACTCTAGTATTTCGGGTACAGTTTCATAAAATGCACACAAGTGGATAGCGTATCGGTGACATCGTCTAGCTCAAAGTCTCCTTTCAATCCTTCCAAGGATGTTCAGATTTTATGGAAGCAGAAGCTAGCCATGCGTGATGGCATCTTGCTGAATGCTGCGGTCTATATGCCGAAAGGCGAGACGTTGGCTTTGCCTACGGTCATTGAAGCGACGCCATATGGGATAGATAGGCTCCACAACGCAGGCGTTGCCTTCGCGCGGGCAGGCATTGCCATGGTTGCGTGCGATGTGCGTGGGCGCGGCGATTCAGGCGGGCAGTTCAGTATGTGGGTCAATGAACCTGCAGATATTCACGACATCGTCTCATGGGCGGCGGCGCAACCGTGGTCCAATGGTAAGGTTGGCCTATACGGCAGCTCCTACACAGGTGCAAATCAATGGATGGCTTTGAAGGAGAAGCCAAGCGCCTTGAAAACGATTGTGCCTGCCGGAACGTCCATGTCTGGCTATGACATGCCTATGGGCGGCATTGCCAATGCGCATGGGATTATCTGGGGGATTTTAACGTCGGGTAAGCCTACCTATTGGAACCTCTTCGCGTCACCGGGTTTTTGGACGGAAACTCTAACTGCGCTGCATTCACAGCATGACAGTCTGGCCGCGCTGCCAGGGCTCTTGGGTATTGAACACCCAGACTTTCTTGAGCAGGTCGAAATGCCGGCTTGGGGGCCCAATTGGGAGGCCTACTTGCCTAGTGCAGCAGACTTAAAGGCGGTCGACTTTCCTATCCTTACAATCACCGGCCAATATGACAGCGCTCAAATTGGTACCCTGGAAAATTGGCGGCGCTTTGATGCCTTTGCGCCCGAGCAAGCGCAAGAATTCGGCCACTTGATCATCGGGCCATGGGCGCATGGCGGCATGGAAGGGAGCGACCGGGTTGGCGAACTTCAGCTTGGCGCGGCTGCGCAGACCGATATCTTCCAAACCAAGATCGACTGGTACCATTGGACCCTCGGGCATGGAAGCAAACCGAGCTTTCTAGAGGACCGTGTCCGCTATTATCTGTGCGGCAGGGAGACCTGGCATGTAGCGCCAGACGTAGCCAGCGTATCGGGCGAAGACCAGGTTTACTATCTTACCTCAACTGGACGCGCCGATGACGTCTTTCACTCTGGATCATTATGCGCCGAGATAGCGCGCGCTGGTAGCGATCAGTTTGTCATTGATTTAGACGATCCTAAAAAGACCGCATTGGAGCGAGAGCAGAGGCCTGATAGCGCAGGCCTAGGGGCCACCTATAGCGTACCGTTCCCGCCGCCTTATCATTCTATGTTTTCAGCGCTTTATGGCGATGACCCGACAGATCAGGGTTTTTCAACCGACCTGCAAGGGATGGGCGTTATCTATCACAGCAAGCAATTGCAGGCGGATGCGTCTTTTGCTGGTCGGCCGACCCTCGATATATGGTTGCAGATGGATGTGGAAGACGCTGATATTTGTGTTTTTATTCACGAAATTCGCCGCGATGGTACGGCGGTGTTGCTATCATCAAACCTTCTGCGCCTACGCTATCGTAGCGGCTGGGATAAAGAGGTGTTTGCCAGGCCTGGTCGCGCGTTTGAGGTTAACCTGTGTGATTTCCGTTTCTTTGCACGCACGCTTATGGCTGGGTCGCGCTTGCGCCTGACTATCCGCGCGGTCTCCGGGCTGAATTTTGAGCGCAATGACAAGACGGTTCAGCCCGATGGACAGCGCATCGCCCATGTGTCGCTTTTGCACGGACCTGATACGCCGTCACGTCTCACCATACCCATATGGCAGGCGAGCGCATGAGCGACCAGCAGTCACCTGCCTCACCCGCGCTGTCTAAAACTGCGCTTTTTGCCTATGCTGGGCCGCAGTTTACGCTCTTTCTGGCGCGCGCGGCTGGTTATGGGATTATCCCGGCGCTCTATGCCGAACGCTTCGATTTGACCTTAGATAAAATTGCCGGGGTGTTGCTCTTCATGCGCTTTGTGGAAGCACTTCTTCAAGTGCTTGCTGGCAAATTAACGGATAAGACCGCCCAGGGACCTTTTGGCCGTAAAACCTGGGTTGTTCTTGGCTCTCTGATGGCAGCGCTCGCTTTGATAATGCTCTACAGTCCGCCCAGCAATGCCGGGCTGTTTTACTTGGCATTTTGGCTGTGCCTAGGCACATTGGTGGGGTCTGTGGCGGAAGTTGCCTATTTCTCCTGGGGCGCGGAGATCACCAACGATTACGCAGAACGCGGCAAGGTAGCCACGGTTCAGCAGTGGGCCGCGATCGCAGGCCAGCTTGGGTTTTTCGGTATCCCGCTGCTGCCGCTCACGCCAACAACGGAAGTGACCTTTGAAAGTTTAGGCTTTCTTGCCTGGGGTGTGGGTGTTTTAACGCCGCTGCTGATGATTATCGCAGTCAAGTCTGCCCCGCGTGGCAACCCGGGCACGGGAGAGGTCGCGCCAACGTTCCGGTCCCTTATTACAGCGATTTTTGCCAATCGGCCCATGCAAATCTTAATCCTCGGCGCGGTCTTTTTTGATTTGGCAGCCAGTGTATCCGTGGGCGTGGGTTTTTTGTTCTTAGATTCGTTTTTGAAAGGCGGATCGTACGTCGCATACCAAGGCCTACTGCAAATGGGCGGTGCTTTTCTGGGGGTCAGCCTCACCAGCTATTTGATTACCCGCCTTCAAAAGCACCATGTGTGGGCGGCCTCTACTTGGGTCTATGCAGCCGTGCTTTTGCCCGCTTTATTTTTAACGGCATCAACGCCCTATGCGGGCGCCATCTATGTAGCGCTGACCACCACCGCCTATTTCGTCATCATGGGCGCGGTGGTCTCGCCCATGTCTATCATTGGCGACGTTGTGGATTATGAGCGTTGGCGTTCCGGCGAGCAGCAATCGGGACAATTTGTGGCGGCCTTTACGCTGACCCAAAAGCTCGTGGGCGGACTGACTGCTGCTCTGGGCTTCTACCTGCTCTCCCTGTTTGGCTTTGAGCCAGGGCAGGAAGACTATGGGCCTTCTGCGACCTTCGGCATTCGTCTCGTTGCTATTGTCATGCCGGCAGCCCTGATGGCCTTTAGCGGGCTCATCGCATGGCGCTTTCCGCTTAATAAACGCAGACACGCCATTGTGCTGAAACGGTTGAAATCGCGCGATGCCCGGCTAGAAGCTACGCGCTCTGCTTCATAAAATCAGCGGCCCGCTCGGCAATCATAAACACGGGTGCCATGGTGTTGCCTGATGGAATGAGCGGCATGATAGAGGCATCCGCCACGCGCAGCCCTTCTACACCGCGCACGCGCAGCTGCGGATCGACAACGCTGGCATCATCTGCGCCCATGCGGCAGGTGCCGCTGGCATGATAGCAGATGGAGACATGCGTTCTGATGTACTCTTCTAAGGACGCGTCGTCTTCCATATCAAAGGGCTGCGTTGTTCGCGTCACATGCTTTGCAAACGGCGGATGGGCTGCAATCGCCTGGGCCAGGTGAACGCCGCGTTTCATCAGCTGCATATCGCGCACATCCCCCAGTAGGTTGGCGTCAATCTTCGGCATAGCCTCCGGGTCCGGGCTGCTGACGGAAATTTGCCCGCGTGAATAGGGACGAGCGATAGATGGTGAGAGGGAATAGACCTCCTGCGCGCGTCCAGTCTGAAAGCTATCTTCCAAAGCGCCCCATGGACCTGCAAAGAACAGTAGATCAGGCAAGGGAACGGTGGCGGCAGATTTCATATAGGCTAGGAGGTGTGTGCCTGGCGATGTGGCAGGTCCAGTGCGATTGAGCAGGAATTGAAGGCCTGATTTCAGCATCCCCCACGGCCGTGCCGCACTCACATAGCTGGGCTGATCAATCCCATATTCCAAATAGAGTTCAGGGTGTTCTTGCAGGTTCCGCCCCACCTCAGGGCTATCGCTGACCACGTCAATCTCATGCGCGCGCAGGCTCTCGCCAGGCCCGATCCCAGAATGGGCCAGTACATGCGGGGAGGCGATTGGCCCGGCACACAAGACGATCTCCCTGTCAGCCCGAAACGTTTCTGTGTTCTCGCCGATACGCACTGACACAGCGACTGCACGGCGCTGCTCAAAAACAATTTTATGAGAGATGGCCTGGGTTATGACGGTTAGACTTTTTCGGCTTTTTGCTGCTGCAAGATACGTTCGCTGCGCGCTGTGGCGTAGGCCATTTTTTTGATTGGTTTGGGTGTCACCGACAACAGCATCGCTGCCTGCCGCATGTAAGGCATTGATGTCATCCACATGGTGCGCACCTTGGGCAACGAAGCCGCTTTTCAGGCTTTGCGTCAAGGGATGCGGACTTTGAAAAACTTCAACACCTACCGGCCCGTGGCTACCGCGCTGCTGGGTATCATCGCCTGTAAAGCTCTCAACTCTTTGAAACGCGGGCAGCACATCCTTATAGGACCAGCCCGGCGCGCCATTGGCGGCCCAACCATTATAATCACTGGGCAAGCCGCGCGCGAAAATAAGGCCGTTGATCATGCTAGACCCGCCAAGCGCCTTGCCGCGCCGCCATGTGTCTTCATAGCCCAAGCGGGAGGCATCAGGGCGAACAGGATATTGCCAGGCAAATTTGTCCCAGGCACGCACCAGCAGCTGCGCGCCCGGCACGGCAAAACGCAGGTCCTTGCCTGCGCCGCCTGCCTCAAGCAGCAGCACGGTTCGCGAGGGGTCTTCGCTCAGCCGCGCGGCCAGCACGCAGCCGGCAGTGCCGCCGCCCACAATGATGTAATCCCAGCTGCGTGACATTTACGGTGGTGGCCTTATACTGGATCGTCCATACACACTGTGTACAAGACGAAAGGCAGTTATGCGATTGTTTTTGGCAGGCATCGTGCACGAGGCCAATATTTTCTCTCCCATTCCCACGACGCTTGAAAGCTTCGCGTGGCAGTATTGGGATCCTGCCGAAGGGCCTAAGCCCGATGATATTGATACGCTTGCCTATGGCTTTGCTTTAGAGGCCGCTCAAGAACGCGGGCATGAGGTGGTGCAAAGTCTGTTCTGCAGCGCGCAGGCATCGGGCGCTGTTCTTCATAAAGATTGGCTGACTTTGAAGGAGCGGGTGTGCCAGGACTTGGCGCAGGCGGGCAGCGTTGATGCGGTGTTTCTGTTTTTACATGGGTCAGAGGTCGTCGAAGGCATTACTGACGCTGAAGCGGATATGGTCAAGGCGGTAAAGGCTGTCGTGGGGGAGGGCGTGCCCATAGGCGTTATGCTTGACCTCCACACAAATATGACGGCGGCGAAGCTTTCCACTGGCGCGTTATGGATGGGCTGTAAGGAATACCCCCATATTGATTATGAGCCGCGGTCCATAGAGATGCTGGATATCCTTGAAGGGGCAGCCAGCGGCGCTTTGCGCCCGGTGGTGCGTGCTGCCAGCGTTGCCATGGTGGGGGCCTTTCCCACGACAACGCCGCAGATGGGGGCGTTCTTAGAGCGCGTGACACAATGCGAAACTGGCGCTATTTTATCGGTCTCTCCCTTGCACGGGTTTTTTGGGGCCAGCGGCGCAGACCTTGGTGCGTCGGTCATCGTCATTGCCGATCATGATGTCGACCGCGCGCTACAAACGGCGCTCAAAGTGGGCCAGGATTTTGCACGCACAATTGAAACGATGGACTTGGCGGGCCTAACCATTGACGAAGCGTTGGACGCGGCGGATCAGAGCGAAGCGCGCCCGGTCATTATTGCAGACAGCGCCGACAATCCAGGCGGCGGCGCGGCAGGTGATGCTACCTTCATTCTCAGCGAAATGGTACGGCGCAAAACGTCCAATGCAGCCCTTGGCATGATTTGGGACCCGGTGGCCGTCGATATTGCACATGCCGTTGGCGCCGGGGCAAAGCTGTCTATGCGCATTGGCGGCAAAACAGGACCTTTATCCGGAGACCCTGTGGACATAGCCGTGACAGTGACGAGCGTTCGCGAGGATGCAAAGCAAGCGCTGTTTGGTGTCGGTGCACCAGATCAGCCGCTCGGCAAATCAGCGTGCCTTCAATTGCCTGGCGGGCTAGACATCATCATCAATGCGGTGCGCCAGCAGGTTTTTAGCCCCCATTGTTTCACGGCGCATGGCGTTGACCTATCTACCAAGCAACTGGTGGTGGTCAAATCAACGCAGCATTTTGAACATGCCTTTGCCCCGATAGCTGGCAAGATACTTCGGTGCAATGCGCCAGGGACTGTCACAGCAAATCTTACCTCCCTGCCGTATGCGGGCTTACGCCGCCCGCTTTATCCTTTGGACCGCGCAACACCGATTGGCGTCTCGCCGTTCTAGCAAAAAAAGGCCCGCCGGATGAGGGCGGGCCTAAAGGTTGGAGGTTCGACAGGCGTTTAGAAATTAGCGCCCAGTGTTACTAGGAACTCTTGCGGCCGTCCGTGCTTGGCAAGCGCGCCGCCATTGTTGAAGACCACATAGCCCTCATCGGTGAGGTTACGCCCTGCGACGCGGAGGAAATACCGATTGTCATCATAGCTGACTTGCACATGGGCATTCAGCAGATTGAGAGATTCTTGCGAGACGAAATTGTCTGCCGCAAAGAAGATTTTTGAGCGGTAGTTATACTCAAAGCGGCCGCTCAGCGTCACGTTGCCAGCAATGGGAACATCCAGGAGATTAAGTCCGACCGTCGAGCTGAAGCGCGGCGCGCGGGGCAGGCGGTTGTTGGTAAAATCCTGCGGATTCCCATCGAAATCAAACGTTTCAAAGGTGCCAAACTCTGAGTTGATGTAAGAGACGGTCAGGTCTACCCCGAAATAGTCGGTGATGTTCCCTGCGTAAGTGGCATCAATGCCCCAAATCGTGGCCTTGGTCGCGTTATCAACATCAAAGAACAAACCGTCTTCTAAATCAAAGACGCCTGCTTCCACCTGAATATCGCTGTAGTCGTAATAATAGAATGCAGCGTTGAAGATGCCATAATCATCAGGGAAGGTGTGTTTGATGCCGACCTCATAGGCCCATAGCGTTTCCGGGTCAAAGCTGTCGAGCTCATTGGTGTCGCTGGTGCTGAGGACGACGGGCAAGAGCCCACCAGCCTTAAAGCCGCGTGAGACACTGGCATAGATCATGGTCTCGTCAGCCACGAAATAATCAAGGCCGACGCGTCCAGATACGCTGCTATAGCTGTCATCTCCTACGACCAAATCGGGAAAGTCAAAAACCCCGGTTCCGATGGTAGACGCATCTCGGGTTTCATAGTTGTAGCGCAGGCCCACATTCAACCTGAACTTCTCGTTGAGGTAGTGGTTCACCTCAGCGAAGACACCGTAGGCGTTGCCACCTGCCGTATCAGTGCTGTTAATAATGTTATCGAACGAACGAAACCCAATGAAGCGGGTCTCGCCGCCATCTGTGTTGAGATAGTACAGCCCCAGCACGGCGTCCGTATCACCATCCGTAGAGCTCCACATGGCTTGTAATTCTTGCGAGAACTGCTCGAAATTCTCATCAAAGATGAGCGTACAGCCATCCCTTTCTGGATCGCTGAGCGGGGTCTGGTTTTCCGGGTCGCAATCGAAATCATTGAAAGCATCATGGCTTGCGTAGCCAGTTAAAGAACGCAGCGTGACATCGCCTAAGTCTAAATCGAACTGCAGCGCAATGCTGAGATCTTCCTGCTCTGAAATCACCGGATCATCGATGAAGGCGATGTTAAACCCGGCAAAACCAGGATTTTCTGGTGGCGGGGCGAGCGCGTTTGGCGCTTGGCTATCGTCCGCTACATACTGCATCGTGAACTTCATCTCTAACGTGTCGAGCAGCTCATAATCGGCCGCCACGCGAATGCCCCAATAGTCTTCGCTATTAAGCTCATCACCGCCGAAGCCGTTCTCCAAAAACCCATCTGAGCGGCCAAAGGTACCTGAAATGCGAACCCCTCCGCGATCATTAACTGGCAGGTTAATCGCACCGATGAGCCGGTGCGTATCGAAGGAGCCATAACTGTACTCAGCCATCCCGCCAAGCTCGTCATCAGGGCGGCGTGAAACAATATTAATGACGCCGGCCGTCGCGTTGCGGCCATATAAAGTGCCTTGGGGTCCTTTCAATATCTCCATTCTTTCCACATCGAATAGGCGGCCGAGGGCTTGCCCAGGAAAGGCCAGATAAACGCCGTCTTGATGGATAGACGTGGAATCCTCTGCGCCCAGGCCCGATGTAGCCGACCCAACACCGCGAATGGTGACCCGCGCCGCGTTTTCAAACGCCTCGATTGAGACGCCGGGCAATGAGAATTGTAGCGAATCCAACGTGTTAACCGCTGTTTGCTCAAGGTAGCTGCCGCCAATCACATCAAGCGAAATAGGGACTTCTTGCGGGTCTTCTGCGCGCTTGCGCGCGGTGACACTGATGACCTCTGTCGTGCCGTCGCTCATATCCTGCGCCTGCGCCGTGTACGGCATTGATAGAGCGATGCTGCAGACACTTAGAAATAGGCCCGCTGAAGCGGTTTTGGTCCCGGTGCGTCGATAAAACTTTTGCATTTTTTCCTCCCTGCATCCAGTTTCCCTTTCGAGATGTACATGAATACACAAAGTATGCAAGGTGAATGTACGGTGTTGATTGATCTCTCAGTTTTGTGGTTTATTGGCAACGCTGTGAGGACATGATGGGGCGCATCGCCTTTCAAATGAGTTGGACTGAAGATGAAAAAGACGAGCGAAGAGACAAGCCCCGCCATTGACACCCGGATTGTCCTAAATGGACTTAGAAAAGGTGCTGCAAGTGGTGCAACCTTTCAGAGCATCAATCCTATGACTGGCGCTGCGGTGGGCACCTATACAGAGTGCAGTGCTGAGGTCGTGGCTGAGGCAGTTGAAACAGCGCGCCAGGCGTTTGACGCCAAAACCTGGAGCGCGATGCCCATAGGTGGACGCTGCCAGGTTGTCTCTAAATGGGCGGAGCTGCTGGAAGATGCCGTTGATGAGTTGGCGCGCTTGGACATGATGGAAATGGGCATGCCCATTAGCCAGGCAAAAGGCGACGTCACTGAAACAGCGGGCTACATGCGCGCGCTGTGCGCGTTGGCGCAAAGCCTGACGACCGAGGCAGGTGTGACGGCTCCAGGCTCCTTGTGCGTCAATATCCGCCAGCCCATTGGCGTTGTGGCAGCGATAGCGCCATGGAACTTCCCGCTCAACCAAGCTGCTGTCAAAATCTTGCCGCCCCTCATCATGGGCAATAGCGTTGTCTTAAAACCATCTGAGATTGCCCCAGCCAGCGCTTTGCGCCTGGCCGATTTAGGCATGGACGCAGGCCTGCCGCCCGGTGTTTTAAGCGTTATCACTGGGCAGGGCCATACAACAGGTGCCGCGCTAACGCAGCAGCAGGTTGATAAAATTACCTTCACCGGCTCTACGAAAACGGGCGCCGCTATCCAAGCCTCTGCCACGCAATCTGGTCGGCCACTGCCATTGGCAATGGAGCTTGGCGGCAAATCTCCGCAGATTGTGGGCCAGTCTTTTGGCGAGGTGTCTGACATTGCAGGTACGATCGCCAATAACGTGTTTTGGAATGCTGGCCAGGTCTGCACGGCGGGGTCTCTTTTGATCGTTCACGAAGACCATGCGGACGCGCTCTGCAGCGCAATTGCAGATGCAAGCGTTGCCTTTTCTCCCGCAGACCCGTCAGACCCATCCACAGCGACAGGCCCTATTGCCACGCGCCTGCAATATGACCGTGTGGTCGCTCATATGCGCGCGGCGGAGGCCAGCGGCGCCAGCGTGATTTGCGGCGGCTTAGAAGCAACCCAGGCCCTTCCAGGGCTGTTTGCCGCGCCGACGGCCTATGCGAATTTACCAGGTGATGCTCCTTTGTTAAGCGCTGAAGTATTTGGCCCCGTGCTCGCAATTGCGCCGTTCAAAACCAAAGAAGAGGCTTTGGCATTGGCGGTTCGCTGTGGCTACGGCCTTACGGCGACGGTGTGGACCAAAGACATGTCCGAGGGGCACTTTTTTGCCCATGCTCTTCCCGGCGCGACAGTGACGATCAATGGCCATGCTGGCCCCTTGCCAGACTTTTCCGGCGCGCTTGGGTTTGAGCCCTCCGGTCGATCTGGTTTTGGGGAAGATTTCGGCCTACCCGGGCTTAAGCAATACACAAAGCTCAAACTCGCAATCTTCAATACTGCTCAATAATCATGGCCGATACGGCGTTTGCACACAATCAATTGAGTGGGCGCGATAAGAGAGAACCCATGCCAAGCAAGGATATTAAATCAAGTTACGACGTGATCGTGGTTGGCAGCGGCGCAGCGGGCCTAACGGCCGCGCTAACGGCCGCGCACCAAGGGCTCGAAGTGCTTGTTGTTGAAAAAACTAGCGTCATTGGCGGTGCAACGGCGCGCTCTGAAGGCATGATATGGGTTCCGTGTTCCCAGCAAGCCCGCGATGAAGGCGTTGACGATAGCCCGTCGGAAGCGCTGAAATACCTGCAAAACGTGACGGACGCGGTAAACCCTGAGCGCGCGCAGCGCTTTGTGTATGAAGCGCAGGATATGCTTGCGTTTGTAGAAGCAAATGCACCAGTAAAATATGAACTGGTGAAGGGCTCCATCGATTATTATGACAGCCTGCCAGGCGCGACGCTTGGCGGCCGCGCGCTGCGGCCGTTGCCGGCAGATGCAGAACACCTCCCGTTAGACTTTCAAATGCTCCGCGCGCCGCTTGCAAGCACCATGATTTTTGGCGGCATGACAGTCGCTTCGCGAGACTTGCCAGATTACTATGCCATGCTGAAATCGCCAGCTGCGCTTTGGCGTGTCACGCGGTTGTTCCTGCGCTATGTGCGCGACCGCGCACGCGGGCGCACGAGGGGCACGCGTATTGCAGGTGGCAATGCGCTGATCGCAGGGCTAGCGTCTGGTGCACTAGAAGCAGGCGTGACCATCATCACGGATGCAGCGGTCGCAGCGCTTCGTGAAGAAAACAACCGCGTTTGCGGCGTTGCCGTATCCCATGCACATCGGGATCAATCCATTGCTGCTCGCAAAGGCGTTGTCTTAGCTTCCGGCGGTTTTTCTTGGAACCCCCAGGAAAGGGCTCACTATTATGCCCATCCAAACAGCACTCATGATCACTTGTCTCTAACGCCTGATGACAGCGCGGTAGGCAGCGGTCTGCAGCTCGCAGAAAGCGTTGGCGGCGCAAGAGACGAAACAGCCATCCAGGCGTCAGCCTGGTCACCAGTGTCGCTGTTACACGTCGGTCAGGGCAAGGACGTTCCGTTTCCGCATTATATTGACCGGCCAAAACCGGGCGTTATTGCGGTAGACGATACGGGGCACCGCTTTGCCAATGAAGCGATCCCCTATCAGGATTTTACTGCGGCGATGATTGATAAATTGCAGAACCGCCCTGATGCCCGGTTTTACCTCATTTGTGACCATCGGACCATTAAGCGGTATGGATTGGGTGCCGCGCCGCCCGCCCCAGGGCGCCTGAGGCCCTTCATCCGAAACGGCTATTTAACAATGGCCAAAACCTTGACCGATCTTGCTGCTGCAATTGAGGTGAATGGCGCAGGCTTGGAGGCGTCGGCAGAAGACATGACAAAGGCAGCTGAAACCGGCAAAGACATTGCCTTTGGTAAAGGGTCCACGCAGTATGAACGCGTTAACGGCGATGCGCTCGCCGCAGGCCCTAACCCATGCCTTGGGCCAGTTAACGACCCCCCTTTCTATGCAGTTCAAATCAAGCCCGGTGATATCGCCACTTTCGTGGGCATCAGTACCGATGGATCAGCGCGCGTTCTGCGCCCAGACGGGGAGGTTATACAGGGCCTCTATGCTGCTGGAAGTGACATGGCCACTGTGGCTGGCGGGGCTTATCCCGCCGCTGGGATAACCATAGGCCCAGCGATGACGTTTGGCTGGATTGCAGGCCGGGAACTGGCGGGCAATAGCCGTAAGTCTATGGCTTAGTCTAGCGCTAGAGTTTCGCCACTTTCTTGCGAAAGCATATTGATCAGTTGGTCTCTGACCACGTCCGCATCCTCTTTCGCGGCGAGATCGGCAGCGTCTGGGTCTTTGGTTTTGAGGGCATCAAGGAGCGCATGGTGCCACTGCAACTCCGCGCGCGGCACGTTATAATCGAGTGAACGCATATAGAGCGTTAAAATCCGCTGGCCCTCATCCATCAAGCTCTGCAGCCAAGACACATACCATGGATTGCCTGTGGCTTGTGCAATCAAGGTATGAAACTGCCGGTTTGTTTCAATCATGCCCGCCGTATCGGCCTGCGCGCGCGCGGCGTCGTTTTTGCTCTGGATGTCTTCAAGCAAAGCCAGCTGGGATGGATTGATCCGTTTTGCCGCTTCACGCGCGGTGACGCGAAACACTAATTTTTGCGCCGCTAAAAACGGGGCGAGGCTTTCCACGCGGACCCGGGCCGCTATGGCAGAGCGATTGGGCAGCGTCTCCACAAGGCCTGATGCCCCCAGCCTCACTAGGGCTTCGCGCACAGGAGAGCGCGATACCCCGAAGCGGCGGCTTAACTCCATTTCATCAAGGGGTGCGCCGGGCTCGATGTCTAAATCAAGGATCTCACGCCTTAGAGCATCAAACACAAATTGAGCGCTTGCGCCTTTCGCTTTGCGTTCGATAACCTGCGTCATTCGCATCTCTTTATTTCATTGCGGTGTGACTTACGGGTCTAACAGATTATCGCGGGCTTTGCCAAAGTAGCTAAGACCGCTCGCTATAAAACCGCCGTCAGCACACAGAATTTGACCCGTCACCCATGGGGCTTGCGCTAACAGCCGCACACTTTTTGCCACCTCTTCGGGCCCGCCGAGGCGGCTAAGGGGTGTGCGCTCAATCTCGTGGCGGTAGACATCGGGGTTGCTGCGCGTCGTTGCCATGGTTTGGGCTGGATGTTCAATAGGGCCGGGGGCGACGGCATTCACGCGAACGCCAAAGGGCGCCAGATCGTTGGCAAAACCTTGAACGAGGGAACTGGTCGCCGCTTTTGTGGCGCTATACACCGCTTCATCAGCCCACGCCTGAAACGCTGCCACTGAACTGATCAGGACAATCGAGCCTGCCCGAACTGCTGCCATCCGGCGCGCGGCTGCTTGTGTGGTGATGAAGGTGCCGCGCACATTTATAGCCACCATTGCATCGAAATCTTCAATGGCGGTTTCCAGCAAGTGAGATGGACGGCTGATCGCTGCGCAGCCCACAAAGACGTCGGGCGCTGCGCCATCCCACCTGTCGTCAATCTGCGCGAAAGTTGCTGCAACGCTTTGGGCTTCCGCTATATTCGTGTTGATCGTGTGTGCGTCGTTCTGGGTGTTATCTGCCTGGTCTATATTGACGACGTCAGCGCCGCACGCGAGATACTCCTGCGCGATGGCGCCGCCAATGCCGCCGCTCGCACCCGTCACGATCACGCGGGCAGGCGTTGCGGAAGGATCATCACTTTCCACGGTTCAAACGACCTGTGTTTCGCGGACAATCATGCGCGCCATCTTGCTGACATTGTTTTCACTGTCTTCGCGTGACGCGCTGGGTGTGGATTTGCCATAGACTTCGCGGAAGGCCTCTTCAGTCTCAAACCACTGCTCTGCGCATCCATCCCACTCAAAAGCGTGCGCTGTATTGCCCGGCAGATTATCATCTTCTTCGCGAATATTGACCACGTATTTAAACAGGTGATCTTTTTGTAAACTCAGGACCAGATTGATATGGCTATCGATCCACCAATCGCGAAATTCCTGCAAGCTTAAATGGTCTGCTTTTTTCAAAAACCACATGACTTTAATCATATCTCGACCTCTCTCATAAATATGTATACACCGTGTATTCTAGATTTCCCTTTTCTGCAACAGCGCGGAGCAGCTTTATGGACAAAACGAGTGAAGAGATTGAACCAGCAAGCGGATTTTCATTTCCAGACCCAGGGGTTTTCGAGCGCTTCTCTCTTCCGGTAGGCGATGGACATACCTTGAATGTTGAACTATCCGGCAAGGGTGATGGTGTTCCCATTGTGTTTTGCCATGGCGGCCCTGGCGGATTAATCGGGGATCATGTGCGCTGCTATGGTGACCCAGATAAAGTTCTTCTTGTACAAATTGACCAGCGCGGCTGCGGCCGCTCCACCCCACTGGGAGAGACGCAGGCCAACACACTCGATCATCTGGTCGAAGATATGGAAAAGGTGCGCGCGCATCTCTCCCTTGAGCGCTGGACCGTCGCAGGCGGCTCTTGGGGCGTCACGCTTGCAATCCGCTATGGCCAACTGCACCCTGACCGGACCGCAGGGCTTATTCTGCGCGGTGGGTTTTTAGGCGATGCCTCCGGCTTTGAGTGGTTTGACAAAACCATGCACCACATCTTTCCAGATGCCTTTGAGATATTTGCGAACGCAACCGGCTGCGGGCAGGATGAAAGCATCTATGACGCGACCGAAAAGCATGTGCTTGGCGATGATCTGGAAAAGGCGCGGCAAGCCGCCCTTGCCCTCACGCTCTACGAGGAACGGTGCGCGAGCCTCGATCCACCTGAAAATCTGGACGATGCGTTTGATGCAGATGAGTGCCTGAATGGCATTCGCATTGCGCTCCATTACCGAAAACATCAAGCGTTCTTGCCGCCCAATGGTATATTGGGCGATATGAATATCCTGGCTGATACACCCGGTATTTTGGTGCATGGCCGCTATGATATTGTTTGCCCGTTTGGCAATGCGGTCAAATTAAAACGCGTATGGCCACAGGCAGACTTGGTCCTGTGCCCCCACGCTGGGCACCTGGGGACGGAGCCGGAGTTAGCGCAGGCGATGACGCGCGCATTTCAAAAGGCGGAACGATGGTAGAAATGTCGCCCATACATTTAAAGCCTCCCTATTTGCTTTTCGTTGGGGATGAACATCGCCCCTCTTACGCAAAAACAGCCTTAGGCATTGTAGACTGGCGGCCGGACTCTTGTGCGGGCCAACTTCGCCTATCGACTGAGGCCGTTGATTTAGGCCTCCCAGATCTATCGATAGACAACGCGCGCGCTAGGGGCGTGCAATCCCTCCTAATTGGGACGGCTCTGGTTGGCGGAGCAATTCCTGATGTCTGGCTCGATACATTGATAGCGGCAGCGCGCGCAGGGCTAGACATCATTGGCGGTCTGCATCAGCGCTTGGAGGATGTACCGGCGCTGGCTGCGGCAGCGCGCCAATCAGGCGCCCGCCTAATTGATGTGCGTACGCCGCCGGAGGCGCTGCCGGTTGGGACGGGCAAAAAGCGGAGCGGGAAAAGGCTGCTGACGGTGGGCACAGATTGCGCGCTCGGCAAGAAATACACCGCTCTGCAGCTGGAAAAAGAAATGCGGGCGGAAGGCGCACATGTGGACTTTCGTGCGTCTGGCCAAACAGGGATTATGATTGCTGGCCAAGGCCTGCCCCTAGATGCCGTTATCTCTGATTTTCTGTCCGGCGCTGCAGAGATGCTGTCGCCCTCTGCAGACGACAACCATTGGGATGTTATTGAAGGCCAAGGCGCTATTTTTCACCCTGGCTACGGCGCCGTGAGCCACGGCCTGTTAATCGGCTCCCAACCGGATGCTTTGGTACTATGCCACCATGCTGGGCGCACCCATGTGAGCGGCTGGCCTGATACGCCGCTCATGCCCATCAAGGACGTCATTCAGCGCAACGTTGACATCGCTGCTTTAACCAACCCCGCCGTGCGCTGCGTTGGTTTGTCCGTCAATACAGCGCATTTGGGGAAAATCGAGGCTGAAGCCTATTTGGCGGACTTGTCCCAGGTGCACGGGCTGCCAGCAACGGACCCCATTCGCTTTGGATGCGCTAATATCCTTCAGGCTCTCGAAGTGACCTTTGGGCCGCTGGCTTAAACACCATGAAAATCACCACCCAAAAGCGCTGCTTTCCTCTGAAAGAGCCACTGAAAATCACCGGCCATACCTTTGTGTCTACAGACACGATATGGGTGCGCCTAGAGCAAGACGGATATGTGGGCCAAGGCGAAGCAATCGGCGTTTACTTTATTGGCGAGAGCGTCGCTTCCATGATCGCAGATGTGGAAGAGGCAAAGCGGACCTTGCCGATGGATTTTGACTTTGGCGACCTCGCGGAACGCTTGCCGCCCGGCGGCGCGCGCAATGCCCTTGATTGCGCGCTGTGGGATCTGCGCTGTAAACAGGCAGGCAAACGGATTTGGGACCTATTGGCATGTTCAAGTGCGCCTGTAAAAACTGTCTTCACAATCAGCGTTGATACGCCGGAGATTATGGCGGGAAAAGCCAGCGCAGCGCCGCCAGTTGGATGCCTTAAACTCAAACTCAATGATGCTCAGCCAGTGACCTGTGTGGAAGCTGTGCGCGCGGCGCTGCCCGGCACCGACATTGTGATTGATGCAAACCAGGGCTGGTCTGCAGAGCAGCTAAAAGACTGGGCCCCGGCATTGGATAGGCTTGGTGTATCAATGATTGAACAGCCGCTTAAACGCGGCGATGATGCGGACTTAGCAGGCTATCATCCCCCCGTGCCGCTCGCCGCGGACGAATCCTGTTTAGATCGGCGCGATTTTGAGGCCATTGGGCAATACTACGACATTATAAACATCAAATTAGACAAGACTGGCGGTCTGTCTGAAGGCCTTTCGCTCGCCCAGGCCGCCAAAAAAGCGGGCAAAGATGTGATGATTGGCTGCATGTCTGGTTCGTCATTGTCTATGGCGCCAGCCTTTGTCATCGCCCAATCGTGCAAATATGTGGACATCGACGGCCCGCTGCTGATCACGCAGGACGTTGCCCATGCCATGACGTTTGGCGCTGATGGCACTGTGTCGCCGCCAGACGCTTCGCTTTGGGGATAGGCTGCGAAAGAGACCTACAGCGTCAGCGCTGGTTAAGCCCCTGGTACGGTTCGCTAAAACCGCGATTAGAATGAGGTGTCTATGTCATTAGAATTGGAACTTGAAGACTGGTTGACTGCAGCTGAGACACAGTCAGATGTCCCAAACCTGTTTTTCGTTTCTGGCGCGCAAGGGATAGGTAAATCGACAGCGTTGAACGCTATTGCAGCAAAGGCCAATGGAAAGATACTCACTTTGGGGTTGGACGATTTTTACCTGACCCTGGCAGACCGCGACCGCCTTGCTAAAGATGTTCATCCGCACTTTAAAATCCGCGGGGCGCCATTTAAGGAATGGCGGCAGATCACAACGCGTCCTGAGATCATTGTTCTAGAAGGCTGGCTGATGGGCGTCGCTCCCAATACGCAATCGCTTCAAGACGAGCCTTTGAATGCCATAGAAAGGGCGGACTGTGATGGCATATGGCGCCGCTACCAGGAAACACAGCTGTCGACGTCTTACACCGCCCTTTGGGACAGGGCAGATGCCTTTTGCCACATTGATGCACCGGGGTTTAGCGCAGTCTTAAAATGGCGTCTTGAGCAAGAACGTTTCAACTGCGGGCAACCCGATAAGCCCTTAACGCCAGAGCGCATAAAGTGGGTAGAAGAGTTCATACTCTTTTATGAGCGTTTGACAAAAAGGATGCTGAATAATGAGCGACGCCCGGGCTGCACTATACACGTAGACGTCAATCGCCGCGTTTTAAGATAGTAGGCGGCGGCTGCATCCGCGCAGAATACAGGCGTGTCCTGACATCTAATATTGGAGCGCCAATCCAAGCTTTGTGGCGGCAAATTCAATCTGGTGCATACCAAGTCCCGCTAGATTTATCCTGCCAGAAGTGGGCAAGTAAATCCCATCCTTTGCCGCTAAATCAGCGGCTGCGTGTGACGGCAATGGGAGCATTGAGAACATGCCCTTTTGGCCTGCTATAGCGACCAATTCATCGATGTCTGACGCCTGCAAAAGCTGGTTTGCGAACGCGCGCCTTAGGTGCTTGATGCGCGCGCGCATGTCAGACAGCTCCGTTTCCCAGTCTTTTTTGAGGCCCGTATCGGATAAAATGGTGTTGACGATCGCGGCGCCATGGGCGGGCGGCATGGAATAGCTAGCGCGCGCGATGTCCGCAAGATGTGTCGTTGCGATTTGCGCTGATTTGGCCGTCTCGCACAGTGCGATCAGGCAGCCGGTTCGTTCGCGGTACAGGCCAAAGTTTTTTGAGCAAGAGTAAGAAACAAGCGCGCTGGGCAGTGTGGCAAGGGCCGCCCTAACGCCTTTCAAATCCTCTTCCAGGCCGTCGCCCAGACCGTGGTAAGCGATATCGATCAGGGCAATCAGGCCTTTGCGCTCGATCAGAGCTGCTAGCGTGCGCCACTGGCTCAGCGTTAGATCAATTCCCGTAGGATTATGGCATGGCCCTTGAAGGATAATGAGATCGCCCGGCTTGGCTGTTTGAAATGCTGCCACCATGGCATCAAAATCGATCTGTGTTCGGCCAGGCGCCGCATAAGGATAGTCTTTCACGTCAAGCCCTGCTTGCCGCGTGATAGCAGTGTGGTTGGGCCAAGAAGGCGCGCTGATCCAAACGCTGGGATTGCCAGATATGCGTTTGGCAAACACCGCTGCCAAGTAAAGCGCGCCGCATCCGCCGGGCGTGGTGAGGCTGGTCACGCGCTCCAATAGACTGGCATTACCGGAGCCAAACACGGTGCTCTCAATGTGCGCGCAAAAGTTTGCGTTTCCGCGCGGGCCTTCATACACCTTGGTCGTTTCGCGCGAGAGCAGCAATTCCTCTGCTTTCGTCACAGCGGTCATGATCGGGGTATTGCCCGTTTCATCGCGGTATACGCCCACACCCAGGTCAATCTTCTCAGGACGCGGGTCTGCCTGGAAGGCGGCCATTAACCCCAGCAACGCATCGGGCGGCAGCGCTTTGAGCGTGTCAAACCCAGCCACTAGGCTATCTCTTTTGGGCCAATAAGGCCGCGAATGGCCTGGTCACGGTCGAAGCATTGGTGGGCGGCGCCATGCATCACCCGTGGCGGGCGCGCAAACAGCAGTTCCAGGATTTTTAAGCTCTCCATGTGCACCTTTCCCGAACAACTACAACGAGAGTATCTCCCATAATCACTGGAGATACTGTCCAAAATCCGGTGAGGAACAAGGAAAATTGAACTAAAAGTTTCAATTTATATCATTGGAAGACAGTTTTATTTCATACCCTGTTGGCATCTGGAATAGATTGGAAATTCTGGCAGCTTTATTGTTCGCTCATTACATTATTGAGAAGCAAGGTATCAGTAAACGGTCGCGCCCATTGGATTTTGTCCCCCTCAAACGCAATGTTCATGGAATAGAAATTTGTATATGGCTTGCCTGTTTTTAGTGTTGCTGTTCCAGTAAACTCTACCACAACAAAGTCTTGGCTAGAAAGCGTGCGCGTCACCGTCAAGGTCAATCCATCCTCATCAAACGCTGTGAAGATTTGATTTTTGAGCATGTCTAGGCCGCTTGCCATGGGCTGCGGCCCGCCAAGGCTCGGCAAAAAGGCAAACTCAGCTGTCGGTTTGCAATGCGCCATAGCTGCTTCAATATCGCCACTTTCAACAGCTTTTAAAAACAACAGTGCAATCGCGATCAAGTCCATAATGGCAGCCTCATTTTTTATCACCGATGCTTAACATGCAGACATGCTTAACAGGCGCGCTATCGCAGCCGCGCCATGATTAGCGCCCGGTTGCCAAGAACGCTGGCGGCGCCAAAATTGGCAGCGTGGCGATACCAGCGGCGGCCATGTGATAGCTGTAAGCCGTCATAGTCTGCTTGATAGGGCGAAATCGTTCTGGGAAAAATTGCCATGTATTTAAAAAACCATTGGTATGTCGCTGCAACTCTAGCCGAGCTGGAGGATGGGCCCCTTGCCCGCACGGTCATGGATGAGCCGCTCGTTTTTGCAAACTTCCCCGATGGGCGATATGGCGCGCTTGAAGATGCCTGCCCGCACCGGCGCTTGCCGCTGAGCAAGGGCACGATGGTTGGCGAGGGCCTACAATGCGGCTATCACGGGCTAACATTTGATGCGGATGGCGCCTGTGTTCGCGCGCCCTATGACACGTCTGTCCCCAAGCTTGCTTGCGCGAAAACTTACCGCGTGCAAGCCAAATATGGCTGGCTTTGGATTTGGATGGGCGCGCCTGAACTCGCCGATACGACGCCGATTGCACCGCTTCTCGAGCCATATTTCGCTAACACAGACTTTCACCATCTTTACGGCTATCATTATGTGAAGGGCTATTATGAACTACTGATCGACAACCTGCTCGATCTGTCACACACAGACATCGTGCACAAGGACGTACTGGGTTTCGATAGCCCAAAAATTGCTGATGTGCGAGTTGAGGTGGACGGCGACGAGATGTTCGTCCCTCGCGAGGTCAAAGGTGAGCCGACGCCAGCCTTTTTAACCTATCGCTATGCGCCCGGAACGCCAGTGGATTTCTGGACCGACATGACATGGCAATTGCCCGCAAACTACGTGCTCAATGTGGGCGGCACGCCGACTGGTAGACCGCGCGAAGAGGGGGTGTTCACCATTAATATCGATCTGATGACACCAGAAACGCATACTTCAACCCATTATTTTTGGACGCTCTCTCGCGCTTTTGAGCAGGACAACAAAGACTTTGATGCGCAAATGATGAACACGGTCGGCTTTGCTTTTGATCAAGATGTGGACGTGATTGAAGCGCAGCAAACCCGGCTGCCAAGCGGCGATATCCGCGGTATGCGCTTGGCGGCTTGCCGAGAAGATGCGCCAGCCATGCGGGCGCGGGCTTTGGTGGAGAACGCTTATAAGCAAGAACAAAGTGCAATGCTGGCCGCCGAATGAGCGCTTCACCGTCGGTCAAGAGATGGGCTTATCCAGCGATGTTGGTCTTAATTTATGGTAGAGCGAGCGCAGGCCAATGATCCACGCAACAGCAGCAATAGCGCGGGCACGCCATAGCGGATTTTCCCTTGAAGAGGTTACCCTAGAGCCTCCCAAGGCAGACGAGGTTCTGGTCAGGATCAAAGCGACGGGTATCTGCCACACTGACATTGGCGCGCGCGATGGCTATTTCCCTGTGCCAGAGCTTCCCGTTATTTTGGGCCATGAAGGCGCTGGCATTGTCGAAGCGGTCGGCGAAGATATTAGCGGCGTTTCGCCGGGCGATCACGTGGTTCTGTCTTTCGCTTATTGCGGCAAATGCCCAAATTGCCAAGCGGGCATGCCGTATTTGTGCCAATATGTTTTTCCCCTTAATTTCACTGGTCTGCGCGCCGATGGCAGCTGCGGACACTGCGATAAATCGGGCGCGCAGGTGCGCGGCGCGTTTTTCGGCCAATCAAGCTTTGCAACCTATAGCGTCGTCAAACACAACAATATTGTCGTGGTGCCAAAGGATATCCCACTAGAACTGCTGGCCCCGCTGGGGTGCGGCATCCAAACTGGTGCCGGTACAGTCTTAAATGCCTTAGATGTGCAGCCCGGCGATAGTGTCGCCGTCTTTGGCTGCGGCGCCGTTGGCCTCAGCGCGGTCATGGCGGCCAAACTGGCAGGATGCAGCCAAATTCTTGCCGTAGATATCAACCAAGAACGCTTGAAATTAGCCCAAACCCTGGGCGCAGATGTAGCCTTTATAGCGGGCGATGACCTGGTCGAGCGCATCATGACATATACAAATGGCGCGGGAGTTCGCTACAGCGTTGAAGCGGCGGGCGTGCCTGCAGCGCTTCGCCAAGCGGTAGATATCCTCTCAACGCCGGGCACTTGCGCGCTTATTAGCGGCGTGCCTGCAGGCACCGAAATGAAGCTGGATATGGCTGCTTTCTTGATCGGCAAAACACTGACCGGCTTGGTCGAGGGGGCAAGTGTGCCTCAGCGCTTTATTCCAGAGCTAATTGCGCACTATCAAGCAGGGCGTTTCCCGCTTGATCAGCTCATCCAGACCTATGCGTTTGATAACATTAACGCAGCGCTGGCGGACGCGGAAAGCGGCGCTGCCATTAAGCCTGTTTTGCTGATGCCATGATGCGTGATTTGATGGCAGCACGGCGATGGTTGTGGCACTGAACCGTTAGACCCCGCGCGCAAACCCCTCCCATTGTTACGGCCATAAAACCGAAAAAACGAGCGCCGCAATGACGGCGCCATAAACCAGGGAAGGAATGTGTTCATGGCAGCTATGTCTTGGAAACAGGCGAGCTTTACGGCGTTGGTAGCGGCGCTATTGGCGCCGCACACCAGCTACGCGCAAGGCGCAGGCGCGGCCGACATACTCATGGAAAACATTGTGGTCACTGCGCGCAAGCGCACGGAAAACCTGCAGTCAACACCAATTTCCATCACCGCCTTTTCTGGCGAGAGTTTGCAAGCGCGCGGCATCACGAGTATTGGCGATATTGATGCCTTCACGCCCAATCTGGTGTATGAAAACATCCCCGGCGCGAACGGGTCGACCTCTGCGGCAGCGATTTACATTCGCGGCATCGGCCAGCGTGAGTACTTGCCAACCGTCGAGCCCGGGGTGGGCCTTTATGTAGACGGTGTTTATATCGCACGCTCGGTCGGTGCTTTGCTTGACCTTGTTGACGTGGAACGCATTGAAGTGCTGCGCGGGCCGCAAGGCACTTTATTTGGCCGCAACACGATCGGCGGCGCAGTGAGCATCACCACTGCGAAACCAGACGATACGCTCGCTTTTAAAGGCAGCGCGCTGTATGGGACGGACAACCGCGCGGAAGTGACAGCCAGCGCGAATGTTCCGCTCACTGACACGCTGTTTGGCAAAGTCTCGATGGGCTATTTCCACCAGGATGGCTATATTACACGCACCTTTGACGGGCAGGACCTTGGGGATAATGACAGCTTCACGGGGCGCGGCGCACTGCGCTGGCAGCCTTCGCCAGATTTAACCATCGACCTTGCCTTTGACGGCACGCGCACCCGCGAAAACGGAGCCGCGATGGTGCTGCGCGATGTGTCTTACCAATCGAATATCTTTAACCCCGGCGGCCTGCCGCTTGCGCCGCCTACTTTTCCGTTAGCGCCCAGCGCGAGCATTTCACCTTTCGGGGGAACACCAGCCGGTTTTCCCCTCGCGTTTGACCCTGTCACAAACCAGCCAGCCCTCATTCAGGGCGGATTTACAGGAACCGCAGGCTTTCCCATGGGGTTGCCGCCAGGCGTTGATCCCAATACCGTGTTCTACAGGGTGACCCCGCCAGGCGTTGATAGTGCCAGTATCGGTGACAATCCGCTCGATAATTTTGCGCTGCTCCATAACTATGTCGCCACCTTTCTTGGTGGACAAGATTGCCTATCCCCGTTCTTTGCCGCCTTTGATCCATCGGGCAATCCAGACAATCCAGCCTGCTATAACCAGCAATATGTCACCGAAGGCGATGGCACCAACCTTGGTACGTTCCCTAGCTTTTCAAACGATAGTATTTGGGGCGGTAATCTCAATGTAGACTGGAACATCGGCGGCGTAACGATCCGCTCAGTCACCGCGTACCGCACCCTTAAAAGCCGGTATTCGCGCGAGGATGACATGTCCCCGCTGCAAGTCTCGCAATTCTCCGGTACGCTAGACCAGGATCAGTTCTCCCAAGAAATCAATATTCTTGGCAGTAGTTTTGATGATCGTTTGAAGTGGATTGTTGGCGGCTTTTTCATCTCTGAAAGCGCCACCACGACCGAGCGCCCTGAGTTTCCGCCCGTCACCGTGTTCACCGGAGGAGACGTCAAAAATACCAGCTACGCCTTGTTTACCCAGGGCACTTTCGACATCACCGAAAAGCTTGCCCTAACGGCGGGATTGCGCTGGACGCGTGACGTAAAACGCTTCACCCCCGACCAGTTTGTTGCAGAAGATCGCACTGGCGGGGCTTTCCCCGTGGGCACGCGCACTTTGCCGATGGTCGAGGCTGAAGTGACGGCAAGTGTGGTGAACCCACTGGTCAACTTAAGCTACACTTGGATGGATGGTCTCATCACTTACGCTACCTTCTCCCAAGGGTTCAAATCTGGCGGGTTTACCCAGCGCGTGTTCCCGCCGCTAGAAGAGGTTCCAGCCTTTGAGCCTGAGGAAGTCAACGCCTATGAAATCGGCGCCAAGTTCGAAACGCCCGACCGCATACTGCGGGTCAATGCAGCTGCCTTTCTCACGGACTATAAAGACCTGCAGGTCAATGTTTTTACAGGCATTGCGCCGGTCATTCGAAACGCAGCAGATGCCACGGTCAAAGGCTTCGAAGTAGAAGCCGCCGCAGCCCCTGGCGCAGGCGTTTTCATCGAGACGTCCATCGCCTTTCTTGACACCAGCTATGACAGCATCGGCGCCGGCGCGACGGAAATATCCATTGATAACCGGTTTGAATATGTGCCGCGCTGGACGGCGAGCGCTGCGGTATCGAAAGATATAGAAACGCAAACATTTGGTACTTTCACGCCCCGGCTTGAATGGAATTTCCGCGGTAAGGTCTTTACAGATGCTCGCAATACCGCGCTGGTGGCCCAGGACAGCTACCATCTGCTCAATGCCAATTTAATCTGGGCCCATCCAGATGGGGTGTTTAGTGCAACGGCAGGCGTTACAAATTTGACCGATGAAGACTTTATCTCGGCAAGCTTCTTTTCGCCAGATGTTGGGCCAGTGTCCGTGTTGCCCAACCGCGGGCGGCAGTGGTTTATCAGCGCGCGCGCAAACTTTTAGCGCGAGCGCGCCAGCGTTTCCGAAGGGCGCTCGCCAAAGCGCTTGCCATAGACATGCGCAAAGTTAGACAGATGGGTAAAGCCCCATTTGATCGCCACCTCCGTAACACTAGACAAGGTGGGATCAGACGCTGCAAGCGCTTCATGGGCCCTGTCCAAGCGCTGGCAGCGGATAAATTCCATCGGGCTTTGGCCGTAAACGGCCCGAAACCCGCGAAACAGAGTGCGCTGGCTGACACCTACCACGTCCACAAGATCAAGAATGCCCACTGGGCTTGGCAATGTGGCATGGATGTAGTCGACGGCGCGCTTAACGTAATAGGGCTGCGCGCGGCTGGGTAGCGCGGGCCCGGCGGAGACCTCCTGGCTTGCTGAGATGGCGCTCACAAGGACTGACAGCAGATACTGCTCACACGCATCCCGCACCAAATCCGTCAACAAAAAAGAGGACCGCAGCGCCATTTCTGTCGCTAGCATCTCTCCATAGCGCCGCAATCCTGCGCCGCTTCCGCCGCCGAGGGGAAATGCTTGGGTTGGTTCAGGCGCGCAAAAATCCACTCCCATGCGCGCTGCAGTTTGAAACAGGTCCTCAGGCCGGATTTCGAAAATGAAATACTTAGCTTTTGCAGGGCCGTAGATGTCTAAAGGATAATCGTTTGGCAATAAGAGCCCAAGATCATCCTTTAGGTGCACGGGGCGCTGTTTCATTGAAAAAGTATTCGCGCTTGATCCAGTCAACATGAACTGCAGCAGCCAGTGTCCAGGCCGCGCTTTTGTTTTGCCATGTAAGTGAAAATGCACAGGGTGCGTGAGCGCCATGGTTGTGACCGTCGTGCGCTCCAGGGGAACCTGCACAACTTCGAGCTCTGAACTACCGCCAAGCCCGTTGTCGATCTTCACAGGCCGCAGACGTTCGCCCATGCTTTGCTCAAACAAAGCTGTGTTGCGCGTTTGCAAAGAGAAGAACTGGCTTTGCTCGATGGCGGTTTCTCCCATAGACGCCTCGAAATTAGACATAGGCCGTTACGCGCCGCCGCAAAGGCCCAGTGGTGTTGATTTTCAATGCGTATTGAACCGTATGAACACACTTCCCGGACGGTGTGGATCAGGGCGATAGAGATGCAAATCTGGTCGCTATTTTGTAAGGCCGGGTAGCCTGGTCGTTACACGAGATGAACAACCGCTCCATATCTTTTTAGTTGGGCATCTGCGGTAAACAATCCACACTGCTCTCGTGTTGCTTGGGCCACCAGAAGCCGATCGAACGGGTCTCGATGGATTTTGGGCAGGGCGCTTATAGCGAAAACATGGTCGCCGCGCACCTCAAGTTCGCCCCAGCCATTCACAAGTAGACCGTCACGCAGCCTGTTTGCGTCAATTTGGAAATCGGGCCTTCCTAAGCCGGATTTAATGACGATTTCCCATATTGAAACCACGGAGAAACAAGGCTCGGTATCGCGGTCTTCTAGCAGATCGCGTGCTTTGTTTGGCAGTCGCTCTGATGCGGCCGAGGCCCATAAGAGCAGATGCGTGTCGACAAGTACCTTCATCAAAATAACGCTGGATCAATGGTCCTGAACGCCATGGAACAGGGCATCAATATCATCCGCGCCCATAGTGTCGAAATCATCCGGGATTTGGAAGGCACCGTCGAGAAAGCCAAGACGCTTTTGTTGGCTGGGGCCAGGCGCATCAATGGGCACTACCTTTGCAACCGGTGTTCCTGATTTAGCAAGGATAATGGTCTCTCCCTTTGCCACACGTTGCAGCAGGCGAGACAAGTGGGTTTTGGCTTCGTGGACGTTCACGACGTCATCAGTAGGGGCGCTAGGCATGACCAGTCTTTCAGTCTGTGATAGAACGTGCCCCACCTGAGGCTGAAAAAGCCATAATGTTAATTATGTTAAATTATGAATATATGAAAGTATGGGTTTCTACGTACTGTCGCCAAGACCCAAGCGGAACAGCATATGGCGGACATGGTTTCGGCCACCAAAAAACACCGCCAACACACGTATAAGCCTTTTGTCCCCAAAGACTTCAAAATAAAAAATAGCGCTGTCCTTGGTGACATGTCTCAGGTTCGTACGCCAGTCAGGACGCCGTGTTCCTTGATGAGGAACATCGGCCAATGCTTCCATATCGGCCTCAATACTGCATAGCCTTGAAGACGCGCGCTTGTAAGCGTCACGGTCAGTTTCTCCAGCAGCTAAATAGGTCTCGAATAAGTGGTCAAAGACCAGCTCGAGGTCACGACCACTGTCACGTGTTCGCACGAAGTCATAGGCCAAAATCAGCTCTTTTGCGCGTAAGCATGGCCTCAATGCTGTCTTGGTTCTCTTCTTTCGAGAAAAATGGCCCTTTGGCACGTTCATCAAGAAGGGCTCTCAAGCCGGCGATTTCCGCGTCTTTCAGTGCGTTTTCCTCACGCACAAGTTCTAAGCCTCGCTGCACGACTGCCCTCACACTTGCATACGCGAAAGGAGTGCCTGACAAAGGGTATAGTTTCTCTCAGTGCCCTCTTACCCTGTTTCGTTGAGAGAGGGATAATTCGGCCGAAAGCGTTGAAATTTAGTCTGTATCTGCAATACCGCTGAGCTAATCGTCAATCCTTCGTTTGGAACCTACAACCCGCTCTCGGCCCAAGGCCGGGAGCCAGCCCGAAAAACCCTAGAAGTTACTAGTAAAAGCAGCACGCTGACGTTCTTTTGAGAGGCGATATCCAATCCAGGTTGCGCACCGGAGCTGCGGTAGCATCAGATCTATCCCCTGTGAAAAAATCTCTGTACAGAAATATTTCCTATCTATAGATATTTTTGAACATTGGGGAGAGGCTTTGTGAAGATAGAACCATTTCAGTCAGAGCGCTTATTGTCGGTCTGGCAAAATCATGTGACTTTTGATTTCACCGAAACCGGCGTTCATCCGCTTTTTTTGAACGAACTCGTCACCCGGGAAGAACTTGACGAGATTTATGAGACGACACAGCTTCGGTATATTCAGACTAATGGGACGCCGCAGCTCAAGGACGCAATTTGCGGTATGTATGATGGCGTTGCGCCGGACAATATCCTCGTCACAAATGGGTCGGCGGAAGCCAACTTCATTACCCTTTGGCGCCTCTTGGACAAGGGCGATGAAATTGCAACTATGCTGCCAAACTACATGCAGGTGCCTGGCTATGCGCGCAGTTTTGGCGTCAAAACCAATGGGTTTTACTTGTCGGCGGAAAACGGCTGGCGGCTCGACACAGAGAGCCTTGATACGGCAATCACAGACCGCACAAAGTTAATTTACTTGTGCAATCCAAACAACCCAACGGGCGCAATTTTAACAACTGAAGAAATGGACGCGATCGTCGCCGCAGCCGACCGCGTGGGCGCTTGGATCTTGTCCGATGAAGTTTATCGCGGCGCGGAGCTCGACGGGGAAATGAGCCCGACTTTCTGGGGCCGGTATGACAAGACGATCGTCGTCTCCGGCCTATCCAAAGCCTACACACTCCCCGGCCTAAGGATCGGCTGGCTGATTGCGCCGCCTGAAGTCGCGACCGATAGCTGGGGTTATCACGATTATACAACCATCACGACCAACGCGCTCAGCGAACGCCTTGCAAGGTTGGCGGTACGGCCGGAAACCCGAGCGCGAATATTAGAGCGCAACCGAACCATTTCAGCGAAGAATTTAACAGCGCTAACGGATTGGATCGCGAAGCGACCGGACCTTCTGACCTTCACCAAACCCCAAATTGGGGGCGTTGCCTTTGTTGGTTATAATTTGGACATCAACTCCACAGCTCTGGTCGACAGGCTGCTCCATGAAAAGTCGGTACTAATTGTTCCGGGCGATGCTTTCGGCCTCGATCATCATGTGCGCATTGGCTACGGCCACCCGAAGCTGCCCGATGGTCTGACGCATATTGACCAAGTCATGAGCGGCCTAAAAGACGCGGCCGCTTAAGGCATTGCGATAGAAAGAGACACAATATGACAGACACATCGGACACCCCTACTGAAGCCGTCCTTAAAGCGTTTGAAACGGCTGCTGAACAAGCAAAAGCCTTTACAGCACGTCGCGAACGGCGGGTGGAAGACCTGCTTTACGGCGACATTCCCACTTTCATGGAATATCCGTTGGCCGCAAAACCAGCCGATCTGGAAGGGTTGGATGCGGCGATTGTCGGGTTTGGCTATGAAGGCATAACGATCAAAACGCCGTCCTTATCCGCGCCGCCAACAACCGCGCGTCCGCCAAAGGACTCGATATACTGGCGTATGGGCGCAGATGATGCGCCGGACTATATCCGGCAATATTCCATTTTTTATTCGATCCACCACAACCAAGGGTATTATCCCGAAATCGATCAGTCGGGGCCAGTCCTTAATGACCTGAAGGTCGCCGATTACGGAAATGTCGATGTCATTCGCAGCGATACAGAAGAGACGATGCGCCGCGCCTATCAAAAAGTTGCCGACATCGTCGCGGCGGGCGCGGTTCCCATCACATTGGGCGGCGACCACACTATCCCAACGCCGGTTGTAAAAGCCGTCATGGCGCCACGAGAAAAGCCAATCGGCCTGGTCTCCTTCGATGGCCATATGGACCTATCTTATACGCCCGACCTGACCTGGGCGTCCAATCAGTGGTCCAAACTCATGGAAACCGGCAAGCTCAAACCGGAAAACCTGGCCATTATCGGTGTGCGCTCGAACCGCTCAACCGTGTTTGAAACCATCGCCGCCAAGGAGCTTGGCATCCGGGTCTTCACCATTGATGAGGTGAAGGATCGCGGCATGAAAGCTGTGATTGCCGAGGCAATTTCTATCGCCACACGGGGCACGGACGGGCTTTACGTATCTATCGATATCGATGCCATGGAGCCAACTTTGGTCCCAGGGCAAAAGGCGCCGGAGATCTGGGGCGTGACGATTGACGAGATCATGATCGCCATGCGCGCTCTGCGCCAGGAAGACATCATCGGCTTCGACATTTGCGAGCTAAGCCCCGACTATGACGTAAAGGGCATGGGCGCCCAGTTTTGTGCGCGTATGGTGGTCGAAGTTTTAGCCGGCCTAGGGCTGAAGAAACGCGCGGGCGCATGACACCGCCGCTCGTCTTGAACGCAAGTGAAATTGCCGCGCGGCTGGACACTGTCGATGCACATGGCGCTGTGCGAGACGGCTTTATCGCCTATTCGCAGGGCAAAGCGGTCATCCCCGCGCCGGGCGAGCTTAATTTTACGGACCCGCCGGGCGATGCCCATATCAAATACGGACGCCTCGAAGGGGGCGCGCATTATGTCGTCAAGATTGCATCCGGCTTTCCGGAAAACATGCGGCGCTTTCACGTGCCCACATCTCAAGGGCTCATGCTGTTGTTTGACGCGCGTACAGGCGCACCGCGCGCGGTGCTGTTTGACGAGGGGCTTTTAACGCGGGCGCGGACGGCGATCGCAGGCGCGCTGGCAGCTCAGACGCTAGCTCCCAAGAAGATTGAGTGCATCGGCGTGCTCGGCTCTGGTGTACAAGCCCGCCTCCAGTTGGAATATATAAAGGACGTCACGCCCTGCCGAGCGGCGAAACTGTGGTCACCGGATGCGGGCCGCCGGCAAGCGTGTGTGGCAGATTTGGCGAAGCTGGGTTTTGATGCTACCGCTGTATCCTCCCCAGCTGACGTCGCTAGGGGCAGTCAGCTTATCATCACCACGACTAGGTCAGGGCGCCCCCTTCTGTCCGCTGATGATATTGGACCGGGAACCCACATCACCGCCGTTGGCTCAGATACACCTGCCAAGACCGAGCTCGCTGTGGACCTGCTCAGCAAGGCGGACTGCGTGGTCGCCGACAGTAAAAGCCAATGCCAATCGCGCGGTGAAATCTCGCATGCCTTGCGCGCAGGAACGATTGCAGATGATGACATCGTGGAGCTTGGCGCTGTACTCGCGGGCACAGCGCAGGGGCGTAGCGCATACCAAGATATTACGATTGCGGATTTGACGGGTGTGGCGGTGCAAGATCTAGCCATAGCTGAGGCTGTTTTTCAGGCTGACCAGGTTTAGCAGGGCCAAGTGCTGCGTGCGCCGCTGAAGACAAGCCGTCCCAGTCAGATTGGCGCATTAGCGCCATTGGGATGGTGACGCCATACATGTCTTTCGCAACGATAGCGCCGATCAACAAAATCGGGTCCGCCTGACACAGCAAAATTGCTGCTGGCGCTGCGCCAGCGCGCACCAACTCCAAGAGCGCGCTTGATGCGGACGAGGATCCGCGCGCAGCAGGCATGGCGAGAATGGCGCCGCCAATACGCCCGCCTTTATTGGGGTGAAAGGCATCGCAGATGGTTGCCGTTTTTAAATCGACCCCGCCCCAGAAACTCAGCGGCGCAGCCAGCTTTAGGAGTGGGCCTTCGGCACGGCCGTAAACGAGGCTCTGACATTTGAGCTTCATGAACGGTGACAGGCCGCGTCAACACACGCCTCTAAACTCGCAAGTATCACGTCCAGGCCGAGATTGGCTGGACCATAATGCGCCCATTTCACAGAGTTGGTCATCACCTGCTTAGCCCCTTTTTTGAAGGCGGGAACAATATAGGTGCAGGTATCGACAGTGAATTGTACGCCAAACTCCACAAGGGTTTCATATCCCGATTGCACCTTCAGCTGCTCGAGCGTTTCGCGCGACACAGAGACAAAAAACTCCAGATCCGGACGTTTGCTTTTCCCGCTGGTTAGCAATGCTAGCTGACCACATTCCGTCAAAGAGAAATGCGGCGCGCCGAGGCAAATAGCGTCGATATCTACCCCTTTGGTGGCTGCATTCAGGCTGTCCCAAATCTCGATCAGCTCTGCCTCACCGATGGAGATAGCCGGGCATTGTGCGTCTTCGCCCTGACATGCATGATCAGCATCTGGCGCTTCAGGCGTGATACCGACAGCGTGGAACATGGCCAGTCCGCCGGCAGACGCGGCCGCGGCGCCAAGCGATTTAAGATCATCCTCTCCAGTGTCGCGCGGCAAGCCGATCAAGGCTGGAATATGATTGCCAGCACGGGCGCCAACACAATATCCCACCAGTCCGAAGTAAACGTCACGCGGCAAGCTGTCCGACGGGGGAGGAAGTTCAATTAGGAGGCCTGCCGCCCTGTTACGCTCCAGGTGGAGCCCCAATTCTGGCGTTCGCCCAGTTAAGGCCGCGCAGATGTCAGCGAAGTCGCCATACCGGTCCGTACGTGCGCCAAGGACTGAGTTAGCAAACACGATTGCGTTGGACTCAGCCCAGACCACATGGTCTCCCAAAGACGGTCGCACCATGCGCTGGTAGGGCGCGCATGTCATGGTCGGCAAGCAGCCAAGATCGACATAATGCTGGGTTAGAGCGCACTGTTTTTCAATCCGGTCTGTATCGCCGTAAAGTGTGGGTTGGGTGACGTCTAGGACGGCCGAATTAAGCGTCGTTGGAACCCGCACTTGGCCGCCGAGGCTGCGCAGGTGAGTAGCAAAATCCAGACTCGATTGGCCGTGATACATGCAGGCATCAACATGGGCGCCGACAATGGGAATGAAACGCTCTGCTCCAAGGGCTTCGCCATAAGAACGCTGCCAGCACAGCGCCTGTGCTGCCGCCGCACCGAACCGGCCCGCATCAATCTCGCGGTCAATCGGCTCAAGCCGCATGGCCGCGGTCTTCGGCAAATCGGCGATACACGAGCATAGCAGCGGCCAAGTCTTCCAGCGCCATGCCAACAGATTTAAACACAGTGATCTCATCTTCGCTGCGGGCATAGCCAGAACTAAGGCCCGCGAGATCAGCAACGATGTCTTCTTCTGTCAGAGCGCCAGCCGCAAGAGCCTGTATGAGGTCCCCGGCTTCTGACACAGCGCCCTCGCGGGTATCGACAAACACTGTGGCTGCCGCGAAGATCGATGGGTCAGCCTCCGTCATGTCCGGACGGAATGCGCCAATAAGATCGATATGGGTCCCGGCTTTGATCATGTGTGCAGACACAAGTGGGTGTGTCGCACTGGTCACGCAGCTAACTATATCTGCTGCGAGCGTGGCGTCTTCCAAGCTTTCTGCAATCTGCACCTGCGGAAAAAAGCTGCGTATTGCCGCCGCCGCACAGTCAGCCTTTTCCCGCGCGCGGCCCCAGAGGGTGATCTGATTGAGATCCCGGATGGAAGCGTACGCTTCGGCCACCAGCGGACAAAGGGTCCCAGTTCCAACGATCAGCAGCGACGCGCTGTTCTTACGCGCCAGTGTGCGCGCCGCCAGGGCGGAAGCCGCTGCTGTGCGCCGCGCTGTTAAGGTTGCGCCGTCCAAAATCGCCAAGGGCTGCCCGCTCCCTTGATCCATCAATATATATGTGGCGGCCACGCCCGGTCGGCGCTGCGTATCCACATGGGTTAGCTTCACGCCGATAACGCCACCTTTCTGCCAAGCAGGCATGATGAGAAGCGAGGCATCCTTGGTCAGCTCGTGCGCCTGGCGCGGCGGAGAAACGCTTTCGCTTTTAAGCTGCGCCTCGATCGCGTCTATCAGCTCTGGCATAGGGCTAAGTCGCTCAACTGTTTGCGCGTCGATGACGTCCATCAGTGGTCCTATTCTTCTACCGTCTGAGCAGGCGTTTGAGCGCAGCTAGATGGATAGTACCAAATTGGCGAACTATAGGCGCGTTCGCGAATGCTCCGGGGGACTGTGTCTGGCAGTTTTACTCCGTAGCGCTGCGCATCCAGTGTAGACCATCGCGGTGTTTCGGCTTCCAAAACGCGAACATAGTAAAATGCGGGAACATCGGGCGAGAAGTCAGGATCTTTCCACTGCAGTAAAAAGCGATCTTCACCGTTCCCTGGATCGGTTTGCGCGACTTTGAAGATCATTTCTTTGGTTTCACCATCGGCGCTGCGCCAACCTTTAATCACTTCGACAACCTCGATAGGCGCGCTTTCATCATCTCGCGCGGCCTCGATAAAAAAGCGAAGGCCTCCTGCGTCACAGTTGGCAGGCAAGACGCTGCCCATTGGCACGCCTGGTTTATAGGCTATTTGTGTCCAGTCATCTTCCTCCAGCACATTGGCCTTTAGGTCGTACCTGCCAAAGAAGCGCAGGTGAATACGCGGTCCGGTCGTTGCGTAGACTTCGCGTCGTTTCATGGCTGCAAAGATAGCCTCGCGCGTATTGTCTTCGGCCCAAACGGCAGCCAAGCCTGATGCGCTGAGCGACCAGCCGTGCCAGCCACTTTGCTTGATACGGTCCGGCCCGGGCAAACTAGCGGGCAGCTTTCCTAGAAAGGCGTCTTCGGCAATGCCGGATGCACTGAGATGCGTGTCTGTGCTACCGACGAAACCCATTTCAAAAGGGTTTTCGCCCACACCATGATGAACGTGGAGACCGTGATGTAAACCTGAACGCGCATATTCATATTGTTTTGTAAATGCGGTGGTCGCATCCGGCTTAGCTGTGTCCGTGGCCCAGCTCCATCGTTCGAAGTCAGCAAATTCATCGGTTGGTGACAAGAGAGGATGGGTCTCTCCATCACCCTTGATTTGAGTGATTTCGTAGAGTGGTTCCCAGCGCCGGCGCTGGGCTGCATGTGCGGCGTTCATTGCGGCCCCTTCGGAGGTCAGCGGCAAGAACATGCGTCCTGATGAGAGATTGCCGTTATGCGGTATGGCGAGCAAATCGCCGCCCGTCGCCATAGCGTAGCGATCCATATAGCTCCAAAGGTCTTCAGGCCTCTGGCTCTCATAGCGCGAGAATGGAAGGACTTGCGAGGCCAAGTCTGCCCCGTCGCGAAAGACCACAACCCTATGAAGAGAGGCGTTGCTGTTTTCCGCAAAGGGAGACCATTCAAACCCGATGAAGCTCGTAAAGGATCCTGGTTCGTAGTGCGCTTCCGCCGCATCGATCACCTCCATCCACTTTTTCCTAAGGTCAGAGGTTTCGCGGTGGTAGTTTAGAACCGCGGCCTTCCATTGTGGATCACGCTCGCTAAAGCTTTCAACGGATCGCGCGCCGCTGCAAATCTCCCGTTGCAAATCGCTGCTTTCCGACGCCTTACTAAAATCACATTCAACCAAATGATTGAGTCCGCCAAGGAACTCCGCGTGATCTGCAACCACCATAAAATCCAGGGGACGATTGATCTTTCCGACCTGCCCGTCAGGCAACTCAATCGGTTCGCCCTTGGCAAATTTATAGGCATCTTTCGGACCGAGAGAGCGATTGCCGGCTGTAAAGGCATCTATTGATAGATTGGTATGAACGTGCGTATCGCCCCAAAAGAGCCTCTTGTCTGAAGGATGCTCTGCGTGCTCTTCCGCCTTTACAACGGCAATGTTGACCGCAACTGCGACAGCGAAAGAGAGACAGGCAAACAATCGCAGCATCTCAGCATCCTTCTTTAGAAGCCAAAGGGAACGCTAACAGCTTTTCTCTTATATGAAAACTTTTCAAATAGGAGATTTCTGGATTTATGCCACTATTCCGGATTTGGAGGCAATTGTAGCGCCGATGTGCTGACATTCATGATGACAGCCTTACCTTCTCCTGCCTTCAAATATGCATGACCCGCACGGCTGTCGAGATAAACACCTGAGCCTTGCTTAAGAAGCTTAGGCTCATAGACCTCACTGCAAAACAAGACTTCGCCATCAATAACGTAGCTAAACTCTTCGCCTTCATGGCGCAGGAGCGGACCGAACTCTTCTAAAGATGTCGCAACAACTTCCTGGATGACGGGAAACATCTTTTTCTGGATAAGATCGGAAAACAGCCATTCACACTGGTAAACGTCAGAATCAATCAGCCGCCCTTCGCCAGCTTGATGAACGCTGAGCCTACCCGCCATACCCGCTGTGTCTGATCCTAGATCGTCAAAAAGTTCAGTCAGATTTTGGCCCAAGGCATCGCTGAGGCGAAATACGCGGTCTAATGGAAGGGACAGTCCCCCTGTTTCAAATTTGGAGAGTGTGGATTGCGGAATTCCGCTCCGCTCGCTCAGCTTTGCAAGGCTCCATTTCCGGCTTTTTCGCAAAGCTCTGACGCGCGCGCCTACAGACGAGAGATCAGCATTTTCGCCAATTCGCGCATCTGCAAGCGCGATGACTTTGTCTTCCACACCTTTGACTTTCATGTCGCCCTCCTGGTCATCGTGCCTTTTATGCACCAGCCTGCATCCTATCGCAAACACATGACGGCAAAATCATCCTATACAGAAATATTTTCTTGACAGAAAACTTTTCCGTGCGAGAACAGGTGCTAAAGAAGCAGTGGGGAAACACAATGACATTTTCGAAATCTGGATTGCTGGCGAGTGCCGCCTTGGTTTTTACGTGCGGCATCTCAAACCAAGTTTTGGCGCAAGTGGGTGAGGAAGCTGACACCCCCGTTGAAGTCATTACGGTCATGGCGAATAGGCGCCCAGAGGTGTTGAGTGACGTGCCGTCATCTGTCACCGCGATTACCGACAAGCAGCTTTCTAACCTCAATGCGGCCCGGTTTGATGATATCATCAGCCAGATACCGAACCTGTCTTTCTCAGGCCGCGGGCCGGGCCAACGACAAGTCATCTTACGCGGGATTTCCACATCCACCAACGAACCAAGCGCCACAGTCGCGACTTACATTGATGATATTGCCGTCGGCTCCAGCACAGCACTTGCAACCGGTGGCAGTAACCGGCCTGATGTCAACATCTTTGACCTTGAGCGCATCGAAGTACTCCGCGGCCCGCAAGGCACACTCTACGGGGCAAACTCGCTGGGTGGACTCCTAAAGTATGTAACCAAGCGACCAGACTTTGACGATTATTCGTTCGAAGGACGCGCGGAATTCACAACGGTAGACGGCGGTGGTTCTGGCTACTCCCTCAACGCGGCAGCCAATGCGCCACTTTCCGAAACCGTTGCAGCGCGCGTGAGCGGCTTTATTCGCGAAGAAGGCGGATTTGTGGACAACGTCGCCACGGGCGAGGAAAACATCAACGACTTGCAAAGCATCGGCGGCCGGTTGGTCATTGAGGCCAAGGCGACGGAAGACCTGACCCTTCGCGCAACAGTGATGTATCAGGATCTAGAAATTGGCGGTAACGCCGTCGCCGACATAGATAACACGGGCGAATTCCTGTTCGGCCCGTACCAACAATCGCGCGTGACGGAGGAACCGCTGGACCAAAGCGTGCAGCTTTACTCATTGGTAGCGGACTGGGACCTGGGCTTTGCGACTTTGGTGTCTACCACGTCATACAACATTCTTGATTCCGATCGGACGGTCGATTTTTCACAGTTCGATGCAACCTTCGTTACGAACCGGCTGCGGGCCTTGGAAGTTCTCGGGCCAGACGACCCTGATCTGACAGTTTTTCCAGCAGAACGAACGTCTGAAACAAAACGTTTCACCCAAGAAATCCAGTTAATTTCTGAGGAAAGCGACACGCTCGAATGGATGGCAGGATTTTTCTACACAGATGAAAGTTCGTTGTTTGTTGATGACGAACAAGGCTTCGTCGATAACAACGCCCCGCGCAGCGACGGCATTCGCGCGTTCTTCTCGCGCAATGAATCTGACTTTACACAATTCGCCTTTTTCGGAAACGTTACGTACCACTTCACTGAGGATCTCGATCTCACTGCTGGCATTCGCTATTCGGATAACAGCACGGACTTGATCCGGCAGAACGAGACGTTTGCGGCACCGTTCTCTCAGACAGAGCTCGATGCAAGCGACGATGCAGTGACGTTTTTGATATCGCCGCGCTGGCGCATAACAGACGATGTCATGGTCTACGCCCGCGCCGCGTCCGGCTTCCGGCCCGGCGGGCCAAACATCATCGGCCCAGCTGCGATCGAAGCAGGCGCGCTTCAGGAATTTGGCTCCGACAATCTTTGGAACTATGAAATTGGGATCAAAGCATCGACGCCTGACGATCGCTTTACCGTGGAAGCAACTGCCTTTCTGGTCGACTGGAGCGATGTACAAATTCGCACCAGCATCGATGGCTTCTTCTTTGTCGGTAACGCAGGTAAGGCGCGCAGCACCGGCGCCGAGGCAAGCTTTACAGCTCAGCCAATTGATGGCCTGACGCTTGGCTTCAACCTCGGCTATGTCGACGCACAGCTAACCGAGGATGCAAATGAGATTGGCGGGCTCGATGGAGATCGGTTGCCCAACGCGCCAGAGTGGACCCTCGGCGGCTACGCGAATTACGAATTCCCCATCGGCGACACAGTACAAGGCCGAGTCGGCGGTTCCTTCAGGACGGTGACTGATCGCCTTTCTGACTTTGACCGCCGCTTTAATCCGAGGCTCACATTGGATGGATACACCATTGTCAATCTCAACGCTGGTCTCATTTACGAGAACTTCCAGCTCGACATTTACGCCAAGAACCTGACTGACAAGGCGGGCGTGGAATCCATCATCGCTAACTTTGTACCGCGAACAGCAACACTTGCGCAGCCGCGCACCTTTGGTATCTCTTTGACCGGCAGGTTCTGACATCGATTAGGCCTGAACTAAAGGGTACGGCAACATGACCAAGGAGCCGCTTGGACACTCCGCTCCAAGCGGCTCCTTACTTCGTATTACCGGCTATGGGCTTGGCGTCTTTGGCGCCAACCTTGTGGTGTTTCCGGTCACATCTCTGCTGCTATACTATCTAACGGAGTCCATCGGTCTGACCCTCGGCCTGTCGACACTGGTGATCACAGTGCCCAAGGTCTGGGACATGCTGGTCGATCCCCTTATCGGTGTTTATGTCGATCAATATGCGCAGGGGCGCGGCAATCGCTTCATTGTCTTTGCGCCCTTGACGTTTGCCCTGCCTGCCGTCTGCGCTGCGCTTTTCCTGCTGCCCGCCTTCTCGCCCACCGTTTTCGCAGCCCTCAGCGCCCTTCTCCTGATTTTGAAATCCACACTCTACACCGCCTTTCTTGTCAGCCACGTCGCACTTGCCGATGACATGGCGCAGGCAGGCATCATGCGCCGCAACAGCCTGTTATCCGTGCGCATCTTTGGCCAGGCCAGTGGCGGGCTTGCCGCGGGCGCGGTTGCGCCGCTTTTACTCGCAACGCAATGGGGTGGGATTGGCGGCTATCCTCTCATGGCGATTTTGTTTGCAGTGATCGGTGTCGTGACGCTTGGGCTATGCAGCGCTGCCATCCGGCCAGTGCCAACCAATTCAAGCGGCGAAGACGAGGACAGCGAAGATGACCGCCCAGCCACCAACATTGTGATGGCTGTGAAAGCAGCTGCGCGTGAACCGGCGGCCCTGGGTGTGATCATCAGCAATTTGACCATTACGATGGCCGCTGCGTTCATCGCGATCATCCTGCCCTATTTGAACAAATACGTTCTGGGCGGTACGGACGACCAGCTTACGCCACTCTTCACCGCCTTGATGCTTCCGATGGTCATTGGCTCCGCTGTCGGCGCTGGATTTGCCAATCGCTTTGGCTCGGGGCGTGCTTTTAATGGTTCGGTGGCTATGCTCTTGGTGGCGGCGCTGTTGTTTTACCCCCTTGGAAGCACATTGACAGGGGTTTCCATTAGCCTCGGTCTATGGGCGCTCAGTATGGGCATTTACATCGTATCCATGCAATCAAGGCTTATGGATCTTGTCGATGCCAGTGACGCAAAAAAAGGCCTACTCGGGCTTCTCCTGGGCCTTTTATTCTCCGGCGGAAAATTGGGCGATACGCTTGGCGGCGTGCTCACTGGCGGCATTTTAAAAGTCCTGGGTTTCGATGGGGCCACTGAAGGCGCCGGCAGTCCAGAGGCGCTGCGTACTGCCTTTAGCGCTACTGCTGTTGTGTGTGTCGTCGTCGGCATTATCGCAGCAAGCGGTTTGCGGTGGTTGAGCGGGAAGAACGGACAATGAGCACTTTCACGTCCGCAGGACATGCCTGCCTGCCCAACACGCAGAGCTACCAGGTGGATGGCCCATTTGGACCAATGCTCATATCGGTTGCTGCGCCCCACGTACCGGACGAAGGTCTGTCGCTGATGCAAGCCAATAGGCCATGGCCGGTGGTTTATATTGTCGACGCCAATCTCATGTTTGGCGCCCTTGTGGATCAACTCAGGATGTTGCAGTTCAGCGGCCATGTGCCGCCGTGTCTTATGGTTGGCATCGGCTACCCAGACTTTGACCTGTCAGACTTCTCAGCGCGCCGAACGCTTGAACTCACACCCACCAAATGGTCATCGCCCTGGAGTAGCGGAGAAGTTGAGAGCGGCGGCGCTGACGCAACGCTTGCGTTTCTAAAAGACCACGTTAAGGCGTTCATCAATCAGCGCTATCCCACAGATCCAGATATCAGTTGCCTGGCTGGCCTGTCTTTTGGCGGCCTTTTCACGCTGTATGCGCGCGCACAAGCTGAGCCCAAATTCACGCATCATATTGCGCTTAGTCCATCGCTGTTCTGGGATGACAGGCTCGTTCTGAAGCTAATGCAAGCGGGCCTTGAAAGCGAACAGCCGGCCAGTGGCAGGCTTTACGTGGCGGCAGGCAGTCTTGAAATGGAGATCACCCCGCCCGACGAGCCAGAGATGGTCACCAACATTCAGATGGTCCAGAATGTTGTCAGCCTCGGCACGCTGTGCGCAACGCATCGCGATCTTATTGAAGCCAAAGTCGAAATTCTAAGCGGCGAATCCCATCATTCCATCATGGGGCCCGGCTTGACGCGCGGCCTGCGTTATATTTTCCAAGACCCATATCTATGACCTCCAAGCTCAGCACTCTTGACCAGGCTTTGGCAAAGGCTGAGCAGCTTGCTGCGAGCCTGACCAGGCCGGGCGCAGCGCCAACGGACCAGCTGCGCATGCTGGAGACAACGGAGGGTTTGCTACAAGAGGTTGAAACACACACGGCCTTCGAGACCGCGCTGGCCACCCAGGACGCGCCCCTTGCCAAGGCCGCCCATAACGCTTTAGATCGCGTCGCGCGGATTAGAGCGACAACCTGCCCTGCGCTCATGGCTTTGTCCAAGCGGCCAAATTTTTCAAGTGACCCCGCGCTCGTCCCCTTCGAGAAATGGCGTGATCGCGTGGCCCGGCAGACCCCTAAATTGCTGGACGGTCAGGCATCCCGTCACGTCGTCGCGCTCCAAAGTATTGAGCAAGGCCTCAAAACAGCACGCACGCAATGTCTTGGACTGGGCGCGAATGGCGAGACCGCCCCGGCGCTGAAAGCCCATCTCACCTCCCCCGACGCTGAAGTGCGCAGTGACGCCTACCAAAAGCTGGTAGTGCTCCTCAAAGAGCGCCGTGATCTCCACGCGACTTTGTTCGACAGTTTTTTAACCTGCCGCATCGCGCAGGCACAAGCCCTTGGTTTCGATAAACCCGAGGAGAGGCGCCATGCGCAAAACAACGCTAACAGCGCAAGTTTAGAGGCGTTGTCTTCAGCCCTTGCAAGCTCTCAATCTCAAGTCACCCCACGCTTTTATAAGGATAAGGCGACCTGGATGGGACAGGATCAGCTTGACTATTGGGATCGCGCCGCGCCGCTCAGCAGCAATACACAAAATCATATCCCGTTTGAGAACGCCCGCAATCTTATTCTTGACGCTTTTGATGACGTTGATCCGGATTACCGCGATATCGCCGGACAGTTTTTCTCAAAAGGGTGGATTGATGCCTTCTCCAGAGCAGGAAAAACAGAAGGCGGTTTTTGCCTCCCAGGATCCCCTGACACGTCGCCGCGCATTGTGCTGAACTATCGCGGCAGCGTTCGGTGCGTTCTGGAATTGGCGCATGAGCTTGGGCATGCCATTCACTATTGGTATGCTCGCGGACGCGGCCCATTGCGCGCGCCAACGCCCTTCCCGATTGCAGAGACGGCAGCGATCTTCGCCGAACAGATAGCTTTTAATGCCCTTTTGGACGCCGAGCCGAATGAAAAGGCCAAGACACGACTGCAGCGCCGTCGCCGGCAGGATTTCATCAACACCTGCTATCGGCAAAACGCGCTCTATCAATTTGAGCGCGCGGCCTATGCACAAAAGGCGCTGGGCTCCTTAAGTGCCGATTGGCTTGAGGGGGCGTTTGCGACGCATGAAGGCGCGCTGATCGGGCCAGACCTCCTCCCGCAGAGGGATTTTGGCGGGCTCTACTTTCTCGTGCCACATTTCTTCGAATACCCGTTTTACATGTACGCTTACCCGTTTGGAGAACTTACCGCCTGCCTCCTCGCTGACGTCCAAAAGGCCGATCCAGGCAGGTTCTACCAACAATTCAGAGAGATGATGGCGCTTGGCGGGGACTGCCATCTCAGCGATATGGAAGCCCTGTTCGGGTTTGATCTCACCCGTGAGGCCACATGGCAGCAAGCGCTTAAGGCCAGCCCTGATGCGGCACAACAGGAGTGTAAACCGGTATGAAAATTACAGCCCTTTCGACCAAGTCAAAACGATCAGATGTCGCTCTCATTCCGATATCCGATCCGCAGGATGCCTGCATTGAAACGCTGGCTGGCGAGCTCAAGAAATTTGTTGCCGATCACTTGGGCGCTGCCGTTGAGGCCGGATGCCCTATCGCTCTGCCTGCGCCTCCCGCCTGTCCGGTCAAGTGGGTGGTCTTGTTTTCAATAAAGCAATCGGCCGCGCGCCAAGCCAGCGCAAAGGCGCTTTGCCAAGCCCTGGCCCTGAAAGCCAAAACCGCGCGACTTTATGGTCAGCATTTACCGCCCGAAACCCTTCAAGCCGTTCTTAAAGGGGTCATGCAGGCTGGTATCCGTTATCCTGGCCAAAAGGCAGATGATGAGCGGGGCTTGGAAAGCCTGCACGTGGATAACGCCAAAGAAGCTGCAGGCATTCTTAAGCGCACAGACGCCGTAGCCAGTGGCATGGAGCTTTGCCGCAAATTGGTTCTTCAGCCCGCAAACATATTGACGCCGCGTGCTTTTGCAGATGAATGCGGCGCATTGTCTAGCTTAGGACTGCGCGTGACTGTGCTGGATGAACACAAGATCAACAAGCTTGGCATGGGCGGCTTGCTGGGCATTGCACAAGGCAGCGCAGAGCCGCCGCGCGTCGTTCAGCTCGAATGGCGGCCTCAGGACGTAGACGATCCGCCGCTTGCGCTTATCGGGAAGGGAGTCACTTTTGACAGCGGCGGCATCTCCTTAAAGCAAAAGGCCGGCATGGAGCGCATGAAATATGACATGGCCGGCGCAGCGGCCGTGGTTGGCGTCATCAAAGCCGCAGCGCTGCAAAACCTTCAAACACCCGTCTGCGCAGTCATTGGCCTGGTAGAGAATATGCCGAGCGGCGCGGCTATAAAGCCCGGCGATGTGGTCACCTGTATGTCTGGCACAACAGTGGAGGTCGAAAACACGGATGCAGAGGGGCGTATGGTCCTAGCGGACCTCCTCTGCTTCGCCAACTCCGCTTTCGAGCCAAAAGCCATGATCAATATTGCAACACTGACCGGGGCGGTTACGACGGCGCTCGGGGCGGATATAGCCGGGCTGTACGCCAATGATGACGCGCTCGCGGCCACTCTCCAGGACGCTGCAGCAAAAACCGGTGAAGCGCTGTGGCGCATGCCCCTGCCAGAGCATTACGCAGACCACATGAAAGGCAGTGTATCGGACCTGAGGAACATGGGCCGCGGACGAGAAGCCGGCAGCATCTATGCCGCTATTTTCCTGCAGCATTTCGTGGGAAACACACCTTGGGCGCATCTCGATATCGCCAACACAGCCTGGTCCGAGCATGATCCCTACGCCGCGCCCCAAGGCGCCACCGGTTATAGCGTTGATCTCTTGGAACGCGTCTTGCGAGCATAAACAATGAGATTACCTGTTTAATCAACGAATTCCTGCCCATTTGTGTCGAGATTGCGATTACAAATAAATGCACCAATCAACTTGTAGCCTTTGGTGATAAGGTCCTTAATGTTATTCCGCGTAAGAACGGATTTTAACTCCTTATTTCCGCTTCCATCCAAAAGGGCTTGTACAGATTCAGCGCTGTCGAATTGGGTCATTGTTCCGGCCAGTTCCCGAAGTGGTGCGTCGCCAGTAGTTCCCACGCTTTGTTTTACCTTGGACTGAAGGACAAAGATCGCTTCCATTGTATGATCAACATAGATCCCATCAATCCCGCGATCATTTGGACGATCGCAGATTGCATCATCAGCATCGATCGCCTCGAGCCGAAAGATGTTATCAAGAAACCAATTCAGGAAGGCTCTTGCCTAACCGCGACCCTTTTCGTCATATGCTTCCAACAAAGGCTTCAGGCTTTGGTATTCTAGCTCGTGAGCTTGCATTAACAAATTTCCCAGTAACGAGGTTCCAGAACGTTACAACTTCAACCGTTTCTCGTAAATGATACGCTCGGCTCTCTTGAGGGGTAATAGCAGGAAAGTGCCTGATTTATGTGTTCGGCATTTCTTGGTGAGCGCTTGCGAGAGACGGCAGCAATGTCCCAACATTGCCATTACTCGCAGCGCAAACGTTCGTTTGTAAAGCAGCCTAAAAGACCGCCGTTCGCGGACCTAATCAGCAAATCCAAGATAGCGCTAAATCAGCGCCATAGAGCCAATCGCGGCTAGGCAGGCGCGAGTGCCAGCACGCGTAGCGGGCTGCCGGAGCCGTCTTCAATTTTGAGCGGCGGGGAGATGATGAGCGCGCCTTTGGCAGGCAGTAAGTCTAAATTGGTCATGCACTGGAGGCCGTATTTTCCCGCGCCGTGCATGAGCGTATGGCAGGGATAGGGTGGGTCAAAGGCGAAGGCCTGGCCGGCATCTGTACCGATACACTCAGTGCCAAAGCCAAGCACGTCGCGATCGTTGATCATCCATTGAACGCAGGCAGCATCTGGCCCAGGCGAATGACCGCCATCTTCCTTCATGTTTGTATAGTTGTTGGGGTCAGCAATCTTGCGCCAGTCAGAGCGCATAAACAGCCAGCTGCCAGGCTCAATCTGGCCATGCGTTTCCTCCCACGTCATCAAGAACTCTTTGGTCAGGATGAACCCAGGGTTGGCTTTAATCTCAGCAGAGCAATCGATGACGCAGACCGGCGCGATAAAGCTCTCAGCCGGCAGCAGATCAACAGAGGCATTGGGCAAATCCTTGCCGGTGACCCAGTGAATGGGCGCATCAAAGTGCGTACCGGTATGCTCATTCAAGGTGAATTCATTCCAGTACCAGCCGGGGCCATCATCATCATAGCGGCTGACGACTTTTTTCTGAAATGGAACGCACTGCGCAAATTCAGGCGGCAATTGCAGGACCGGGAATTTTTCTGTCAGCGTTTCTGTTAGATCAACGACTTTGACCGAGCCGCCACCAATGGCGCCAACCAGTGATGATAAGATGTTAGCAGACATGCGCCGTGCTCCCTTGCGATAACCCTCTGCTTCAGACTTTAGGCCCGGCGCAAAACAATTTCAAACTTAAAGTATCTCAGTGATGGATGGTTATGCAGCGGCGGCGGTAGTCGTGAATTCACCAGCGCTATAGAGCAAGGGACTGCCGCCATCGCGCACACGCACATGCTGAATATCCCCGATCACAACGCCGTGGCTGCCGGTGTCCATAATCATGGAGACCCGGCAATCAAAGCTGGCGAGCGCATCTTGTAGCATTGGGGCCCCCGTTGCAGCGCTCTCCCAATCTCCATCGGCAAATTTATCACCTTGTTCGAGTGGCAGCATACCGGCAAAGCGCTTAGCGAGCGTTTCATGTTCGCGCGCCAAGATATTGACGGAAAAAGCGCGCGAGGCGCCAATCATCTCATAGGTTTCCCCGCGGCAATTCACGCAGACAAGAAGCCGTGGCGGTTCAGCGGAGACAGAGCAAACCGCCGTGGCTGTTAAACCTGTTTTGCGGCCATCAAGCGTGGTTGCAATGGCCGTGACGCCGCCAACCAGCTGCCGCATGCCCGCTTTAAAGGCAGCTTCTGTCATATCCGGAAACGGCATTGATTGCATTGTCATAGCGCTTATCCCTCGCTTCAAACCAGTGGGAACATAATGCCTAAGCTTACCCAAGCGCAAAACACCGACAGTGAAAGAACTATTCATTTTATGCAATTTCCTGTTCGGTTGAGAAAATTGGTTGCGCCTTGGACTATTTAAGCTTCAACTAGTGCCTAAGGGGGAGACAACACCGATGGCATCACCTGAGCGCGAAACTGCGGCAACACCGCAGGAAAAACATGACGGCGCCCCACATAGCAAACTCTCGCTGCGGCTTTGGCTGCGGATGCTCAGCTGTGTGATGGTGATTGAAAAGCAGGTTCGCCGGCAGCTCATTGACCAGTTTGGCACAACATTGCCGCGTTTTGATTTGATGGCTGCGCTGGAGCGGCGGCCCGATGGTATGGTGATGAGCGAATTGTCAAAATCGCTCATGGTGTCTTCGGGTAATGTGACCAGCGTTGTCGACCGCCTCATCGAAGATGGCTTTGTGAGCCGTACAACCGCGCAAAACGATCGCCGCAGCATCATCGTGAAACTCACAGCCAAAGGCCGGCGCGAATTTAACCGGATGGCCAACGCCCATGAAGAATGGTTCGACAAGCTGTTCAGCGACATGAGCGATTATGAAATCGAGCGCCTGCTCGTCCGGCTCGGTGACCTACGCTCCTCCGTAGACAAACGTTTGCCTGAGATAGATGCGATGGACCCGGGCGCTTAAGCCATGGGCCTTTCGCCGCTAGAATAACACCGATAACCCAGTATAGAGCTGAATATCGGGCGCATCGCGGTTAAGGCCGATGTTCGTTCCTGCATCAATTTGAATGCGCGGCGTGATGAGATAGCTGGCCGCAAAGTCGGCAGTGTAGACATGCGTGTCGCCAGCGGGATCAAAATCGTTTTGCGCGAATACTTCAGCATAGAGCGCAAACTTGCTGGTGAGTGCATAGCCAAGATTGATGAGGTTCACGAGGCCCAGATGATAGCCGCCGCTTGCACTATCGGGCACCAGATTGATTTGCGGACTGGTCACCAAGGTGAGCTTTTCGCTTAGCGGTAATGAGATGGGCACGGCGACACCGCCAGACACCCTATCTTCCCCATCCGACGCGGTGGGCACCGTGATATAGGGGATCACACCGAACTGCACCGCCGCATGGGCCTTTGAGAAACGATATTTATAGCGGAGCAACACATCACTCACGCCGGCATCACGCGCACGTCCAGTGGCCGTATCCGTGCGGGTGCGCACGCGCGGAGAGATCGAGACTTGTAGATCAGAGCGATCGGTCAGGCCATATTTAAGCGTGGGGTTGGTGAAGAGCAGCGTTTCGCTATCGCCAAAAGCGGTGTCGCTTTGCGCCCAGTTCACAAAGTCCATTTCGATTTGGAACCGGCCTTGCGGAACGCTGCACACCGCGTTCCCATTGGTTGGCCGGTCTGTGCAGACGGTGTAGTCTTGCGCGGCGGCAGGTCCTGGCAGAAGCGCAAGCAAAACGGCCCACACAGCCTTCATTGGTCCGCGATAGCTCCGCCGCCACTCACAGAGCGGCGATAATCGCGCGGAGTGACGCCGTATTGGTTTTTAAAGCTGCGCGAGAAATGCGCCGTCCCGTTAAAGCCCCAACGAAAGCAGATTTCTGAAATGGACAAGTCCCCATGGAGAGGGCTGGCGAGATCTTGTTTGCAGCGCTCCAGCCGGCGGGTCCGGATATAGCTGGAAAAGCCTTCTCCTGCGCCAGCGAACAGTTTTTGGATGTACCGCATGGAGGCGCCCGACATATCGGCCACCATTTTCAGCGACAGATCAGGGTCAGACAAATTGGCTTCAATATCCTGGCATACACGGTTGAAGTGAGAGGCTTTGGCGCCGACATTGCCGCCAAGACCAAAGGCCACCTTCTCCGCCTCTAAGGATGTGAGCAAAAATTCAGCAACGGCGAGTTCCACAGGGCGCAGCTGATGGTCTTTCACGTCCATAATCACGTCTGCCAGCGCTTTCATCATGCCGGAAAACACCGCGTGGATGCCGTCGCTGCCTGGTAAATGGCCGACGCTTAAAGAGAGCGGTGTTAAAATGCGCGGGTTAAGAGCCATTTTAGGAGCGCGCACGAAGAGATGGCGGAACCGGCCAGGGAAACGCAGCGTGGCATTCACCCCGGTCGGCCCATAAACCAAATCACCGGGATGGATGTCGCATGAGCGTTCATCGTCCACCAGCTTTGCATCACCAGAAATATTCACGCCAAGCCATAGCCCGTCCGCTTGATTGGTGTCCTGGCCTGAAAACTCCATGGACGCACCCTCAACCACGGCAAACTCTATGCCTTGCGGAGAAGTTCTGCAGCTTATGCGCCCGCGCAGAGACGAGGCTTCATCGATGGCCCCCAAGGGGATATGAAGGCGTTCAATGGCCCGGCGCCAAGCGATTGGACGCTCTTCAGCCGGGTAATCGGCCGCGCGGAACGTCCAAGCCGTTTCAACCTCAAAGGATGTAGGATATGCTGGGAGCTTGTTAATCGCCTGGATCCTTCACGCTGCCAGCTTCAGGAAACATCGTGCGCGGAATTTTTGCGTGGATGCCCTGGGTCCCATCGACCACCTGGGTGATGCCAAAATCAGCCGCAACACTCATCAGCGAATAGCCATCATTGCGGCTCAGGCCCACATGATCAGTGAGCAATCCAAGCATATCATTGGCGGTATTCTTCATGGCCTTGTTCAAATCCTCATCAAAGCCGTGGACAATCCAATAGTCTGGCGTCTCCAGCAGCGGCGTGGGGAACTGAAAGTCCTTGCGCAAGATAATCTGGAACAACACATCCAGCGAGGCCTCAATCGCCGTGCCAGAAATCTCGCCATCCCCTTGGCTCACATGCGGGTCGCCAATGGAAAACAATCCCCCATCCACGGCAACAGGATAATACATTGTCGCCCCCGCGCCAATGCGCCAGTTATCGATGTTGCCGCCGTGCAGGCCTGGCGGGATCGTGCTCACCCGGCCATGCACATCTGGCGCCACGCCAGCGGTGCCCAAATGCGGCCTCACAGGAATACGCACACCGTTCAGCGTTTCTTGCCGGTCACAATGGGGACAATTGGTGATACGCCCGGGCTTTAAATAGGTCTCTTCCACGTCATAAGCGTATTCCGCTGTCGCGTATTGGTAGTTGGGGTCGAGCTTATAAATAGTAACCCGCTCGGTCTCACCAAATTCCTGGTAAAGGTGGCCCCAATTGGCCGCTAGGTTGGACCCATAATTAAAGCGCGGCGTCATGCGGAAATAGCGCACCTCAAGCATATCGCCAGGCTTTGCATCTTCCACATAGATCGGCCCAGTCATGATATGGACCCCGGGATTGCGGTCGTCTTCAGGGATTTCTTTGAAGATCTTCTCAATGGTCTCATCAAACATCAGCTCCGGGTCATCGCCGGCATGGTGCGTGATGGCCTCAGCTTCGATCAGATCGCCGCTTTTCACCCGCAGTGCCGGCGCAATGGCTGGATCAAAATAGCCCCAATGCACATTCTCAACACTCGCCTTTAAGGTATGCAGTGTCCCGGTTTGCGCGCGGTCACGAACCGTGCCGGGAGCGCTAATCAATGGCATAAAGGTCTCCTAAGCCGCGTTTAGCTGGCCAAAGACAAAGCTGGCCATGTTGATGGATTTGAATTGAAAGTCGTTGGTGCGGACGTCTACCGTGTCTGCATCATCGCTGGCGCCAAGGGCGTATAAAATCGGATAAAAATGGTCCCGGTCCGGCGCAGCATTGTCTGCATGGGGGCCGCGGGTTTCATAGTCGACCACCGCGCCGTGATCGCAAGTGGTGATGCTATCAATCATAAAATCACGGAATGCGCAGGCCCAATCATAAGGCTGCGCCGTCTGATTCCACTCCATGGTCCGAAGATTATGTACGATATTCCCGCTGCAGACGATCAGCACGCCTTCATCGCGCAGCGGGCGCAGTTTTTTAGACAAATCATAGTGCCAGGCTGGCGCCTGCGTCCCATCGATGCTGAGCTGCACGACGGGAACATCGGCCTTAGGATACGCTTTTGAGAGGACTGACCAGCAGCCATGGTCAAGGCCCCATTGCTCATCTAAAGAGACGGGCGTGGGCGCAAGCAGGGACTGGACGTGCCGGGCCAGATCAGGGCTGCCAGGCGCGGGGTATTGCTGCTGGAACAGCCGGTCGTCAAGTGGCCCAAAATCATGAATCGTGCGTGGCTGCGCCATCGCGGTGACGCCCGTGCCGCGGGTGAACCAATGGGCAGAAATACACAGGATCGCTTGGGGTTTGCCAATGGCCTTGCCGATCGTGGCCCAGTCGCGCGTGTACACGTTGTCTTCGAGGACATTGGTTGGGCTGCCATGGCCGAGATAGACGACCGGCAGTCGGCGGGCGGTCATCGCGCTCACCCTTTGAGGGCTTCCCAGCCAGCGCGGTAGCGCTCCACAAGCCACTCGTTTAGCGCGACCTGCGCGCCTTCCTGCCAGCTATAGCGCCCGCGCTTTGCATAGCGCGAGCGCAGGCCCACTTGCACCAGCTCATCCACATGTTGGTCCTGCGCCATAATCTCGCCTGCTGCTGCCCCGCTCATGGCGAGGCGCTGCGCAAATCCTTCCATCTTGCTGGCCCCTTTTGCCGCGAGCACGCCCACATCCATCTCATTGCGTTCCGGCCCGGTTGCGCGAACAATCAGATAAATGATGGAATCCGCATAGAGCACCAAGGACAGAGTTGGCGGTATGTTGGCAAACACCATCCGCCCGCGATCCTCTTCCGTCAGACGTGGGAAAACTGGTAAAATCGCCTTCTGCGTTGCGTTAAAGCTGGCATCTTGATGGAGCGTCTGATTGGTGCGGTAATACCCCGCCGTGTCGTCCGGCAGCTCTGGGAACCAGGCTTTTTCAGACGGCACAAAATCATGTAGCGGTCCTTGGTGCAGGCGGCTGGCATGATAGCCATCATTGTTGTTTTCAAACATGACTTTCCAGTTCCAGGCAAAGTCATAGGCGGGCGTGTATTCCACCTCTTCGCCATCGGCCATATCATAGCGCTCAACAATCTCGTCAAGCGCCGTCAGACGCGGGCTGAGCGGCGCAGCATCGTTATCTAGGTTCACAAAGATAAAGCCCTGCCACATCTCCACCTTAAATGTCGGCAAGCTGTGGTCTTTTTTGTGGAAGTCGCAGGCTTTGCTCATGGCTGGCGCGCTGACGAGTTCACCATCCAAGCCATAGGTCCAGTGGTGATAGGGGCACACAAAGGCGCGGGTATTCCCTTTGCCTTCGCTGACCAGCATGGCGCGGTGCTGGCAGACCGATGACATGGCGCGGATGACCCCATCACGGCCTTTAGCCACAACGATTGGCTCATCGGCGATGATCGTGTTGAAAAAATCGCCAGGCTCTTTCACCCAATCGGTACGCCCCACACACAGCCACTCTTTAGCGAAGATGGTTTTCTTCTCAAAATCGTAGAAATCCGGGTCGACATAGCACTCCGGCGGCAGCGTTTCAGCTTTGTTGATGTCACCGACAGAGGATGACAAATCATCAAAAAAAGCCTGGTCCAACTGCAAGTCTTGCTTCATGGGGGAGCCCTTTTTCCCTTTCGAACACACGAAACCGTAGGTCGAATGGTCTAGACAGGTCTTGCCTATATCCGCACAAGGTTATGCAATTTACGCACTGGAGTCTTTCAAACCTTTTGCACGGCGGATCGGAAAGCAAGGTTTTTTTGCGCCGGTGATCAAGACTTATCCATCCGCCAAGCCTAGGCTGCGACTGATGTAAAATGATGATAGGTGAAGTATGACGTCCGCTTCTGCAACCAGTGCGCCTGCGGCCGCAGAGCCCTTTTCGGTTCAGCCGCTAAAAGGGGCGTTTGGGTCTTTGATCAGCGGCGTTGATGCTGCCACTGCTGGCGATGAGACCTTAGACAAGGTCGTCGATTGCTTTGAGAAAAGCGGCGCTATCGTTCTGCGCAATCAGACAATGGAGCCGGAAGACCTCAAGCATTTTTTGCGCAAATTCGGCCCGCTCGAAGGCCATACCTTGCAGCAATTCACGCTGCCTGGCCATCCGGAGATTTTCCTGCTGTCAAATATTGAAGTCGATGGCAAACCCATCGGCGCGCACAATGACGGCGTGGGTTGGCACACAGATTATTCCTACAAAGAACAGCCGGTGAAATGCACGATGCTGTATGCCCTTCAAGTGCCGGATGAAGGCAGTGACACTTTATTTGCCGATTGCTGCGCGGCTTATGACGCCCTGCCGGAAGATAAGCGCGCGCTGTATGAGGGCCTAAAGCTACACCACAGCTATAAATACTTCATGGAAACGCGCGAACATGGCCGTATGACGCTCTCGCCGGAGATTGAAGCGGCCAATCCCGATGTGATCCACCCCCTCATTCGCACCCACCCGGCCAATGGCCGCAAAGCGCTGTGGCCGAGCACAGGGACTGTCAAAGAAGTCATCGGCATTGACGATAAGGAAGAGGGGCTGAAACTGCTCGACCAGCTTGTCGAATTCGTCACGCAAGATCGCTTTGTTCACCGCCATAAATGGCAGGTCGGCGACCTCGTCTTGTGGGACAATCGCTGCACACTCCATACCGGCACCTTGTTTGACGACACAAAATACAAACGCTTGATGCATCGCATGTGGGCCAAGGGAGACACACCTTATTAGCCGCGTCTGGATCATAACCGGCGCATCGAGCGGGCTTGGGGCGGCGCTGGTTGAGACAGCGCTTAGCGCAGGTGATAGCGTCGTTGCCTGCGTGCGCAAACGCGGCGATGCGGAACGGGTTGAGGCCCTCGGCGCGGAACCCAAAATTCTAGATGTGACGACAAAAGGGGATGTGGAGCGCGTCGTCAGCGAGGTCATCGCTGATCACGGCAAGATTGACATTGCCGTCAGCAACGCGGGCTACGGCCTTATTGGACCCATAGAAGAAGTCAGCGAGGCCGAAGCGCGGGCGCAGTTTGATGTGAATTTCTTTGGCGCGCTTTGGTTCCTGCAAGCTATCCTGCCAAGCATGCGCGCGCGTCGGAGCGGCCATATCATCACCATCACATCGGTTAGCGGCCTTGCGCCATGGGCGGGGACGGGGCTGTATACGGCAAGCAAATACGCGCTGGAGGGCCTGTGCCAAACCTTGCATGATGAGGTGGCAGAGTTTGGTATTGATGTGACCAACGTAGCGCCCGGCGGCCTGCGTACCAACTTCGCAAAAGGGTCTATGGCGATGCCGCAGCGGCGCATCAGCGACTATACAGGCGCCGCTCGCGTGCCCCAGGAAATGTATCCTAAAAGCGCAGGCAATGAAGCAGGCGATCCAGTCAAAGCAGCCGCTGCGATCGCAGGCATTGCCGGAGCGCAAAACCCGCCGCTGCATTTGCTGCTAGGCGACGATGCCCTGGGCTATTGGCGCGGCAAGCAGGCGCAAATGGCTGAAGAGGTGGCGGCATACGAAACCTTAAGCCGCAGCATTGCCATCGACGGCGATTGATGGACGTTCTCCTTGAAAACTGGCCGTTCGTGGTTGGCTTACTGGCGACGGGCGTGATTGCAGGCATTTTAGCAGGGCTGCTGGGCGTAGGCGGCGGCATCGTCATCGTGCCGGTCTTGTTTCACATGTTTGCAGCGCTTGGCATCGATGAAAGCGTGCGCATGCACTTGGCTGTTGGGACGTCCCTTGCGACAATCATTCCCACATCCATCCGCTCTCTCACCGCCCATGCGCGGCGCGGCGCGGTGGATTGGTCGATCTTAAAAAGCTGGGGCCCTGGTCTCTTACTAGGCACATTAATTGGCACAGCGCTGGCGGGCTATCTAAATGCCGCGGCCTTGCAGGGCGTCTTTGGTGTGATCGCGCTGCTGGTCGCCATTAATATGGCGATCGGCAAGCCCATAGAACGCGCGCAAGCATCTGCGCCCAAGGGCCCAAAAGGCTTTGGTTTTGCTGGGGTGATTGGCATGTTCTCCGCCATGATGGGCATTGGCGGCGGCACGCTTGGCGTTCCGCTGCTCACCTATTTAGGGCTTGCTGCCCAGCGCGCCGTGGCGACCGCGTCTGGCTTTGGACTCATCATCTCCATTCCAGGCACCATCGGCTTTATTCTCAGCGGCCTTCACATACCCGGTCTGCCCGCAGCTTCCGTTGGCTATGTGAACGCTATTGGCTTTGGCCTTATCACACCCATGACGGTCCTCAGCGCGCCGCTGGGGGTCGCCATCGCCCATGCTTTGCCCAAACAGCGCTTAAAACAGGCCTTTGCGCTCTTTCTTGCCATCACAGCCATTCGCATGCTCGCAGACCTTGTATAAAAGAGACCCTATGACCCACGCCGATACGCTGATTACCAACACCATCCTCATTACCATGAACGCCGCGCGCGATGTGCTCACGCATGCCGCGATCGCCTGGAAGAACGGCCGCATCAGCTGGATTGGGTCGGCAAAGGACGTGGAAAACATCACCGCAGATCAGGTCATTGATGGCTCGGACCATGTCATTACGCCTGGCTTCATCAACACCCATGTGCACATCACCGGCGACCCCCTAACGCGGCATTTCATGCCTGATGATCTGCCCGATGACGACAAGCTGATGAGCTGGGTCATCCCGCGCTATATGGCGCACACACCCGAAGATGAAACCCTCTCAGCGCTCTATTGCTCGCTTGAACTCATGAAAGCCGGCTGCACGACATTCTTAGAAGCCGGTACTGTGCGGCATCTTGATGCTTCCGTTGAAGGCACGCGCCAAGCTGGTATCCGCGCACGGATGAGCAGCTGGATTGAGGGGCGCGCCTTTGACCCGGCGCAAGATGAAACCGCCCTCATCGATGAGGCCATTCGCGATATGGAGGCCCAGGCAAAAGCCTATCCCAATGATGCCGATACACTGGTTTCCGCCTGGCCCATCTTGGTGGGGCACAACACCAACCCAGACGACGTCTGGCAAGCCGCAAAAGCAATCGCCAAAGATAGCGGAACCGGCGTTGCCGCCCATATGAGCCCTTATAACACCGATGGAGAATGGTTTTTAGAAAAGACCGGCAAACGCCCGATCGAACATCTCGAAACACTCGGCGTGCTGGATGAAAACACAACCATCACCCACGCCACGTACCTAAGCGAGGGCGAATGTGACGCCTTTGCTCGCACCAAAGCGAACATCGCCTTTTGCCCCTTTGCAACTTTAAAGGGCGGCTTTGGCGCCGCCAAAGCTGGGCGCTATCCCCAGCTGCGCCGCCGCGGCGTCAACATCGCCTTCGCAACGGATGGCTATGACACCGAAATTTTGCAAGCCGCCCGCGTCGGCCTCGGGCTGTATAAGGACTTAGAAGCAGACGTCACTGCCATGGGCGCAGTGGGCGCCCTGGAAGCAATCACCATCGGTGCAGCCAAACTCATGGGGCTAGACGACCAGATCGGCTCATTAGAGGTCGGCAAGCAGGCTGATATCGTAAGTTTCGACACCCGCCATATCCAATGGCGCCCCCTCCTCAGCCCGCTCGACCAACTCATATGGGCCGCTGATGGCCGCAGCGTCGACAGCGTCTGGGTCCAAGGCCATCAACGCATCGCTGGTGGCAGAAGTCTCCAATTTGATGAAGCAGACCTATTCGACAAGGTCGACGTCGCCGCCAGAGGCATAATCGAACGCTCAAATCTCCCATTCAAGCGTCACTGGACCATGCGGCCAGCCTGAAAACAATGACGACGGGGTTCGGCCCGAAGGAGACTTACCCACGCCATCGTCATTGCGAACGGATGTGAAGCAATCCAGTCTGTTTCAGCCACGGAGCTGCTGGATCGCTTCGCTTTGCTCGCGATGACAGTTTGAGGCCGGAGCTGCCGTTGGCTAGCGCTGATTTGCATGTTTGCTTTGCCGAGCATTAAAAAGCTCTTGAGTTCTCACCTCACACGAGGACTTTAAAAGTCCTTGCCTATCCGCTACGGGTCCACTTCACCAATAAAGGGGTGCCGAGGGATGGGTGGATCGCAGCTTGAGATTGAGTACGATAACATGGCTGAGCGCCATGAGATGTACGCTAAGTACGGCATCGCGGCGGAAGCGGCTCAGCTCTTTGAGACGGAGCTCGGCACCTTGCTGCTATGCCTTCAAGCTCTCGGCGAGGGATGGCATCTCCGTCCGGATGGCGTCGCTTCGCGACAGTTCCTTAATACGATTGACCGAAGCACACTCGGGAAATTGTTGAACAACCTAAAGCGACACATCGAGATAGAGGGCGATGTCGATAAGAGCTTTTCTGCCGCACTCCAATCGAGAAACAATCTGATGCATGGATTCTTTGAAAGGCACAACTTTGGGATTCAGACCAAGGAAGGCAGTAAGGTCATGATTGCTGAACTCGACGAATTACACGATACGCTTTTTTCGGCATGGCAAACTGCAAGCCAATTTAAGAAAATTATGTCGATGGCTTTACAAGTTGGCGCGGGGAGCCGAACTGACGGCTCTTGAGGCAAAATTCTGCTGGCGGAAAAAATGTACGCCAAATCACGACCGAATCTCTGGCACAAACCCAAGTGCCGAAGAAAATTCGTAGCTTGAGCTGACCTGCTTTTTAACGCCTGGCATTAGCAGCCCACGTCCGCAACGTCCCAAAACTGTTCATCACAGCCCGTACAAGTGTCAACCGCGCCATGGTCAGTATGGGGGCCCTCCCCTCTCTAACTCGGTGAAGCATCCAGGACTTGGGAGAAGAGCGGGCTGAAGTGGATGTTGAGGGCTTGCCAGCGCTTGGCCTCTGGGTCCCAGAGACACATGGCAGAGACATGGCCGGGGCGCTGGCGAAAGCCGGCGTCTGTTGGTTTGCCGCGTAGGTTGTAGGTCCCGTGGACAAGGCCGCTGATACCATCCGTGGTTTTATGGATTTCTGCTTTCAAACTGACCATCGCCAAGGTGACTTTGGACCATAAGCCGCCATCATGGAAGGCGCGGTGGTCGGCCAGGCCCGCTTTGTCCAATGGGAAGGGCAGATCATCGACCACAAAGGCGCCGTCATCGCGGCAAAAGGCCAGCAGGGCATCGCTGTTGCCGCCTGACCCTGAGAGGAGCGGCGCGAAGGCGGCGTTAAAGGCGGCTTCTAAGCTGTCTGCATTCATAAACCGTCTCCTTATCTTACGCCGGTGAAATACGCGTGATGTGACCAACGATTGGGCTTTGATGCCAAAGCGCGAGTTTCCAGCCGTCTTTGCCTTTGCGCCAACCTTGGCTGAACATCATAGGGCGGATGCGGTAGCCAGCATCGACGGGTTTGCCGCGGAACGTCGCATAACCAACAACCGAGCCAGCGCCGCTATGCTGCGTAAAGCGCAAATCGCGCGGCACCCAGGCAAAACCCTGCCAATTATCTGGCCCATGGAAGGAGATGTGATCTTCAAAGGCCGCCCGGTCGCCGCCAAAGGGCAAATCTTCATCGAGAATTTTCGCTTCAGGCAGAATAGCGCCATAAAACGCATCGAGATCGCCTGTTGCGAGAGCCTGACGCATGGCTTCGAACGCTTCTGCGAGGGTTATTTGCTGCATGCGGTCTCTCCATTCCCCTTGTGAGCGTCATTTTTGTATGCAAACTTGTATGATCTTTTACAAGACCAAAAAGGACGCTTTTCGATCATGACTGTCAAATGCGCGTATGTCGACACAGCCAAGGGCCAAATCCACTACCGCCACGCCCCAGGGGCAGGCATTCCGATGGTCTATTTTCACCAAACGGCCAGCTCTGGCAAGATGTGGCTTAAAGTGATGGACAGGCTTTCCGCCCATGGCCCGCATTATGCCTTTGATACGCCTGGTTTTGGCGGCAGCTTTGACCCCGAAGGCGAGCCGGCCATGAGTGACTATGTGGATTGGTTCGTCGAGGCCCTAAAAGGTTGCGGCATCGAGAAGGCCCATATTGTTGGCCACCATACCGGCGCCTGTATTGGCTGCGAGCTGGCCGCGCGCTACCCTGATATGGCGCAATCGGTGACGCTGGTTGGCCCAGTTCCGCTGACGGCAGACGAACGCTTGGAGTTCTCCAAACACTTTGGCACGCCCTTTACGCCCACGGTGAGCGGCAGCTACCTGATGGACAATTGGCACTATCTTTATAACCTCGGCGCCCATCACGATGTGGACCTCTACCACCGCGAGATGTGGGACATGCTGCGGGCCTGGCAAGGCCGGGTGAAAAGCTATGGCGCTGTGTGGGATCAAGATTTCACGCAATACTACAAAGAGATTAAAGCGCCGCTCCTCATCATGTGCGCGCAAGATGACGTGCTGTGGCCGTTCTTTGACCGCTCCAAAGAAATACGCCCTGACGCCACTGCGGTTGTGCCAAAAGGCGCCAATTTCGAGCCAGATTTAGACCCAGATACGGTCGCTCAGGCCATTAGCAAACACATCAGCTAACGCTTTCAGGCGCCTTTTCTTCGCCAGGGAAGGCGCTCGGCGCTAAGATACGCCGGTTCAGCACGACCTGCGTGGCTTGATCATAAACGCTGGTGAGACGCTCCATGGTCTGCGCTGACTGCATGAGGGCGGGCTCGATATTGGTTTGGTCTGAGACGATATCCAAGAGCAGCTGATCGCGCAGCTGGGCGTAAGCCGCTGTAATCTCTTCGCCATCGGCTGTCAGCGTGTATCCCGCTTCGCGTTTGGAATTCCCCACGACGCGTTCAACAAGGCCGTGGCGCTCTAGCTTTTTGAGCGAATATTGGATCGATGAGACATCGTTTCGGTTCAGAAAGAGTAGTAACTCTGATAGATTTTGCGCGCCGCCGCGCATGCGAATAGAATGTAAAATCCAGATGTCTTGATGCGCCAGCGCGGCCTCAGACACGGCTTTGTTTAAGAACACGCTCCACCGCGAAAACGCTTCAACCGCCCGGATCATAGCCAGTTCTGTCCGCGTTAAAAGCGAGGCCATATCCGATTGTGTCATGTAACTATCGCCCATAACGCTCTCCTTTTTTGCCCATGTCGTGACCCCTGGCGCCCAGCGAGAGGGTATCTGCCACTCGTCAGAAAATAATATGACAATATTACATGTAATTTACCTAGGTTAACACCCTCATTTCCTACCGAATTAGCACTGATCTTTTATTATTGACAATTATCAGGCCTCAATCTCCTATGGTACCCCTCGATTGTATGCAAAGTTGCATGCGGTATGGCGGGCGGTTTAAGCGCCACGATACCGGATGAAGCTGAGCCAACACCGCTGCGTGTCAATGCACCCCGCCTTTAAGAAGTGCCGCGCGCCAGCATGGGACAGACCTGCCAAGGGAAAAGGAAACAGACTATGAGCGCCACTTTAAAACTGACAGCCTCCGTTGCCGCGATTGCCGTAGCGACGTCACTAACGCCTGCCGCATTTGCGCAAGGCCAAGGCGAAGGCTTCACCGAAGACATTATTGTCACCGGCACGAAACGCGACACACAGCTCATTGATACACCGATTGCGGTTCAAGTATTCACAGAGCTGCAAATTGAAAAAGCGGGTATTCAGCGCCCCGCCGACTATCTAAATCTAACCCCGAACGTAACTTTTTTGCAGTCCAATCACGCGGGCGAAGCGTTTGTAAACATTCGCGGACAAGCGTCCGTTCGGCAGTCAGAATCTGCTGTCGCTGTGGTGATTGACGGGGTGCAGCTCGCAACACAAAATGAGTTCAACGGCGATTTATTTGACGTTGAACAGATTGAAATCTTAAAAGGGCCGCAAGGCGCACTCTATGGCCGTAATGCAGCCGCCGGTGCCATCATCGTGCGCACAAAAGCGCCATCTGATGAGTTTGAAGGCAAGGTCCTGGCGAGTTATGGCAACTGGGATTCCATGCGCCTTCAAGCTGGCGTCGGGGGGCCGATCATCGAAGGCAAACTTCGCTTTCGCGCCGCAGCATCCTTGCGTGATACAGAGGGCCCCTTTGAAAACATTAATACGGGCGAGAATGTGTTCCGCTCTAACGAGAAAAACGGCCGCGTGAGACTCGAATGGCTCGTGAACGAAAAGGTAACGGCTGACTTACGCTTTGGAGCGTCCTCTCTACGCGGCGGCGGCATTGCCTTTAACGCACAAGTGGCTGGGTCAACGGTTGGCAACGTCTTTGTGCCTGGCGTTGATACGAGCCAGACCAACATTCCTTTTGTCGCTGACGTGCCTGGCGCAAACACGCAGGATAAATGGAACAGCTCGCTCAAAGTCGATTGGGAAGAAGATTGGGGGACGTTTACCTCTGTGACTGCCTTCAGCAGCATCTCCGATAAATATCAGGCAAAGAACCTCCCTTATGGTGCCTTTGCTGATCCGCGCACCAGTTTTGTAACGGAAGCTCTTAGCCCTGGAACCGGCCTAGATGTGGCGGCCATCTTTGGGGACAACACCCAAAAATTCCGGATCGCAAACCGCGCGTTCACGCAAGAATTTCGTTTGACCAGCCCGGATGATCAGCGCCTGCGCTGGCAGGTTGGTATGTTCTTCCTCACGTCTGATCGGAATTTTACCACTGAACAAGGCATCAATGGCCGTTTGCCGCGTGATGAGATGGGGAATCTCTTGCCGCCCTATATTAGCCAAATCACGATGGATGCAACGCCTTTGCCGCCGCTCACACGTAATCTGATTGGCGGCGGTTCAATCCTGCCAACGCTTGGCATCGATGGCCCAGACACATCCAACGGCACAATCAACTACGACCGCAACGACTATGGCGCGACCAATTACGCACCCTTCGGCAATGTCGAGTTTGATGTAACAGAAGATCTGACGATCTTGGCGGCCATCCGCTATGATATTGAAAAACGTGATGTGCGCACGGAAACACCAGATATTGCCAACCCCTTCTTTGGGGTAGCTCCTGGGGCGCCAGCAGCAACGTATAACCTGTGCGTTGCCAACACCGGCCGCCCTGCAGCTGAGTGTTTTGAAGAAGAAACTTTCAAGCAAATCAGCCCCAAACTGACCGTAACCTATAGGCTTCCAGATAACTCGGGAAATATTTATGCCACATGGGGCCGCAGCTTTAAGTCTGGCGGCTTTAACCCCATCGGCACCCGCGCGGTTCTGCTTGCGGCACCTGGCGCCAACCCCAGCAATATCTTCGTCCAAGACGCCTATGACAAAGAGGTCGCCGATCAATACGAGATCGGCTTCAAGACGCAGCTATTTGATAACCGCGTTCGGTTCAACGGCGCAGCGTTCTACACCGACATTGAAAATGCGCAGCAGTTCGAGTTCTTCCCTGTTGGCGGTATTCAAGCCGTCTCCTCTATTGATAATGTGGAGATTTTCGGGGTTGAAGCTGATGTCGATGTTAGTGTGACAGATTGGATGCGTGTTTTTGCCGGTGTCGGCTATGTCGATTCTGAGATTAAAGAATTGAGGGCAGCGCCGCAGTTTGAAGGTAATGTGACCCCCTATTCGCAAGAGTACAATATCATCGCTGGCTTCCAAATCGACAAACCGATTACAGATAGTCTCGATTTCAACGCCCGGCTTGAATACAATAAGTGGGGCCCAGTCTGGTTTGATAGTTCCAACCTGGCTGGCACCCGTCGCGAGCCTGTCGACTTGGTGAACGCACGCATCGGGGTGAGCAATGACCGCTGGCAAATCGCACTATGGGCCCGTAACCTCAACGATGAGGAATACAACATCGAATCAATTCCGCTGCTCTCGGCCCTAGCAGCCACATATCGCGCCGTACCGCGCAGCTATGGAGTTGAAGCAAGCGTGAAGTTTTAACCCTCGATAAGGGCCAGGATAGTACCGCCTGGCCCCGCCGCCCTTTATGATAAGGAAAAACCCATATGCCCATAGGCCTTGCCCCCACCGAGCGCTCCGGTTTTGAATCGCATGACATTGATAATGCAGCCCTGGACAGCGCGCCACTATTGGACCTGCCCTTTGCCGATGGCGTTAAAATTCGTGGCTACAGCGCGATTAACCAGCCCAATTGCCAGATCATTGTTGAGGATTTCATGCCTGGTGATGAGTTCTGGTGGACCTTCACGCATGATGAGCAGCAATACTGCCTATCCGGGGAGATGGAGCTGGAAGTTTATCTCCCCCCGCTCTACCAGGATGTTGTGCGTACCACCATTAAAGCTGGGAGTGTTTATTCCTATCCCGTTGGCGCGCGAAAGCATGTTAAGGTGACGAGCGCTGAACCCGTGCGTCACATTTGTTTCTGCTCGCCCAGCCCAAACTACCCTTTTCCGACATATGCGGATATGAAAAAGGGCTAGAATACTAGTCAGGAGCGCGCTCATGCCCAATCCTCAAATGTCGCCAATTCCCTTTGCGCAATTGCCTGAGGATTTAAAACCGCTGTTCCAATCCAGCCAAGAGCGGACGGGTGATGCGACCATCATTGGCGTTATGGCCCATCAACCAGATATTCTCCGGTGGTATTTCGGGGAGTTCTATGACGGGCTCTTTTATAACAAGCACAGTGGCGCGCGCGTGGATGTGCGCACCAAAGAGCTGCTGCGCCTCAAGCTTTCCAAACAGCATGGCTGCCAATTTTGCAATCGCTTCAATACCGTTGAAGCGAAAAAGGCAGGCATCACGGACGCGATGGTCGACGCGATTTTTGATCCATCATCGGATGTATTTACAGACAAAGACCGCGCGGTCTTGCTGCTTGGCGAAGAAATGATGCTGCAGAATATGGACGGCCAATTGTCACCTCGTCTCTATGCACAGTTGAAAAAACATTATGATGATGGCCAAATCATCGAGATTGGCTTCATCGCTGCCATTTTGACAGGTGTGGCCAAATGGATTTTCACCTTTGATATGGTGAACCGGGAAGAGACATGCCCCATCGGGGCGCCGCAGGTCGCGGCGGAATAAAGGACTGTTTGAACGAGAAGATCATAAGGAGGTCTTTAAGCTATGATCGAGAACACCAACCAATTTGCGCATGATGCGCTGCCGAAAATGTCCGCGGAAGAATTCTCCCGCCAGGAATTCGTCAAGAGTTTGAAGCTCCATTTGGCGAATAAAGTCTCCATGGGCAACAAAGACGCTTTTGAAGTGCGCGCGAAAAGCCGCTTTGAGAAAGAAGAAGGCAAAGCGCCGGAGACCTATCATGAGATCCGCAAGGCTATGGAAGACGAGCCTTATTTTAACTTCTGGAGCGCCATGCAGCGTAACAGCCAGGAGATGATGTGGAAATCCGTTCAAGTGCCCGTTGAACGCCAGCTGCCAGAGCTGATTGAAACCGCTAAAACAAATGGCGGCAAGCTTGGCAGCCTGCGTATGAACCCTGACCTAGAAACCCCGCGCTATCACCAAGCGGTGGATATTCACTGCATGCCTGGCGGCTACCATACGGAATTCGCGCAAGATGATGTCGCCAATGGCGCTGTCTATGACCGGGCCGTGTACATCTATGCCATGGGCCGTATGGGCCCGCTCAACTCAGACATTGGCGACACGACCATTGCCTATCTGAAGGAAAACTACCCTGACCTGCAGCCAAAGCGGATTTTGGACATGGGCTGCTCGGTGGGCCACTCAACTCTGCCCTATTGCGACGCCTACCCGCAAGCAGAAGTCTACGGCATTGATGTGGGCGCGCCGGTTGTGCGCTACGCGCATGCGCGGGCGGAATCCTTGGGCAAAACGGTGCATTTCAGCCAGCAAAATGCGGAAAGCACAGACTTTGAAGATGGCTCGTTTGATCTAATCGTCAGCCATATTCTGGTGCATGAAACATCCAATAAAGGCATCCGCAATATCATGAAGGAAGCCAATCGCCTTCTGGCGCCGGGCGGCGTAATTATCCATGCCGAAACGCCGCCATACCGCGACCTTGAGCCCTATGATGCCTTCATGCTCGATTGGGATACGCGCAACAACAATGAGCCCTTCTGGGGCGCCAGCCACGAGATCAAAGCTGCAGACATGGCGCAAGAAACCGGCTTTCAAGCTGATAAAGCCTTTGAGGGCTATCAGCCCAGTGCGTTTGAAGTGAACAAAGCCAAGCGGGCCGGTGTATTCCAAGGTGGCGACTTTGGCGGCGGCGGCGCCTGGTGGGTCTGGGGCGCGCAAAAGTAGGAGCCTTCGGCGCAACCAAACGTTATCGCGAGCTGCAAGCGAAGCGATCCGGTCTCCCGAGCTCTGGATTGTGTCGCTGCACTCGTAATGACGGACGTCATAACACTTGAGTGAAAGGCATACGCCATGGCTGAAAAAATTGAACTGCAAAAGAAGGCGCGCGGGCAGCGACCTGAGTATTTTGACGATCCCGCCATCGACAAGGTCCTCTCTATCACGCTTGCTCTCGCAGGCGAAGTCGCAGTCTTGCGAGACCGGCAGGATACGGTAGAGCGCCTTCTAGAGGCAGGTGAACCTGTCACCCGTGCAGCGATTGACGCGTATCAGCCCGATGAAGGCGTACGCAACGAGCGCGACGCATGGCGCGAAACATTCCTAGACGTTGTGCTGCGGCGCGTTCACCAAGAGCGCGAAGAGCTGGAACAGCAGTCAATCGGTTCCAGAACTTATGATGAAGCCATAGACTTGGTTGAGAAAGACTAAGGCGATGATAAAACGCTACGCCAATTGCCGCGACGGGCAAATTCATTTGCGCGATGCTGGGCCAGAAGATGCGCCAGTCATCTGCTTTTTTCATCAGACAGCGTCATCCGGCGTGATGTTTGAAAAAGTCATGGAGCGCATGTCCCAAGACTATCGCTGCCTGTCCTTTGATAGCCCGGGTTTCGGGCAATCCTACCACCCTGACGCTATCCCCAGCATGGCGTTTGTGGGCGAGCGGCTGCTAGAAGCCATTGATGATCTGGGCGTCACCCAGTTCCACGCCTGCGGGCACCATACCGGCGGCTGCGCTGCCGTCGAGATGCCGCGCCTCGCGCCAGGCACACTGCTGTCGCTCACGCTGATTGGCCCGGTTCTGGTCAATGATGCTGAAAAAGCGGAATACAAAAAAACCTTCGTTCGCCCCTTTACTGCCGAAGACAGCGGCGCGTTTTTGCAAACGGCGTGGGACTATCTGCGCATGATTGGCGCGGGCGCAAATGTTGACTTGCATTGCCGCGAAATGGCCGATCATTTGGTTGCGCGCGAGACCATGCCCATGGCCTTCTCGGCGGTGTGGGATCAGGATGTGGAAGGGGCCTACAAAGCTGTCGATGTACCGCTTCATATCATGTGTTCAAAAGATGATGTGCTATGGCCTTTATTTGAGCGCGCGGGTGAGATGCGCCCGGATGCCCACCAAAGCATCGTCGGCGGATCAGACTTCCAGCCCGACCGTGACCCAGACGGCGTCGCACGCGAGCTTAAAGCGTTTTTGGACGGATTAGCCTAGCAAGTCAGCGCGGCTCGAGGCCCATTAAAAATAGCTGCTCGGTCAGAGCTGCTAGATCATCACTGCCCAGCGCTTTGCCTGGCTTAAACCAGGTATGCGTCCAGTTGATCATGCCGAAAAACAGCATGGTCGTCGCTTTCAGCCGCGCGGGGTCTTTGGCTAAATCTGGCGCGATAGCCGCCACGGAGCCAGCGATCGCATCGATGATTTTGCGCTCGGTTTGAACGATTGTCTCGCGGCGCCCTTCTGGCAGCTTGTCGAGATCATTGACCAACACTTTGTGGTGGTGGACGGCGTCGCGGTAAAGCCCCATGAAGCCATGCAGCTGCGCGCAAAAGCGCTCTTTGGCGTCATCAATGGTGCTTACGCTTTCGACAACCGACGCCAAATCCGCCACATGGCTTTCCATAATTTCAAAGAGAATGTCTTCTTTGGACGAAAAATAATGATACAGCAGGGACTTAGACATACCGCACGCGCCTGCGAGATCGGAAATGGAGCAGCCATTAAAGCCTTGCTGGGCATAGAGCTGCGCGGCCTTTTCTAAGATCGCGCTGCGGCGTTCGTCATAATCTGCTGCTTGAGGCCGGGCCATGGGAGAACTCTTGTGAAGACATCTCCCAACCCCTTAGCCGCTCAGCCTTCGAAATCCAAGACCACATCCTCGCTCAAAGGGATAGCTTGGCAGGTGAGCACATATCCGGCCTCAATATCTTCCTTGGTCAATCCATAGGTGGCGCGCATTTTAACCTCGCCAGACAGCAGCTTTGCCCGGCATGTGGCGCACACACCGGCTTTGCAGGCATAAGGGGCAGGCAGGCCTTTCGCCCGCGCTGTATCGAGGATGTTTTCTTGCTGCCCATCAAACACGAGTTTGCGGGTCCGCCCTTCAAGGCGAACTTGCATTTCAAGGCCCGCAACCTTTTGGATGATCTCTTTCTCCGCGGCTGCCTGGGCCGCGGTCGGGCGCCCCGCGGTGAAGCGTTCGAGCAGAATTTGATCTTCGCTCAGCCCGGCCTTTTGAAGGCTTTCCTCCACAGCGTCCATCATGGGGCCTGGGCCGCAGATGAAGGCAGCAGTTACCTCTTCGGGGTCAAAAAGGCCGCCTACCAGGTCTGCTAATTTATCGCTATCAAGGCGGCCGTTGAAGAGCTCGATGTCTTCCAGCTCGTCTTCTAAGAAGTGATAGACTTGCAGGCGGCCCATGAACTTATCTTTCATGGCGGCAATCTCTTCTAAGAAGATGATATTAGCTGTCGCCCGGTTGCCATAAAGGAGGGTGAAGCTGGACTTAGGCTCTTCTGTCAGCGCGGTTTTGAGCAGGGACAGAATAGGCGTTATGCCCGACCCGCCGGCAAAGCCTAAATAGTTGGCCTGGCGCGCCGCATCAAATTCCCATGTGAAGCTGCCATGGGGCGGCATGACGTCTAAGGCTTGGCCTGGCCTAAGTGTTTCATTGGCCCATGTGGAAAACGCGCCGCCGCTGATCTGCTTGATCGCGACCCGCAGCTTGCCTTCATTGGGCGCTGCACACAGCGAATAATTGCGGCGGACTTCTTCGCCGTTGATGTCAGCCCTCAGCGTTAAATGCTGGCCCGCCTTGAATGCAAAGGCGTCGCTATGATTGCTAGGCACATCGAATAAGACAGAGATTGCCTCCGCCGTTTCACGCTCTACAGCTTTAATGGTCAGGGGTATGAATGTGTCAGGCATACATAATCCTATTGTCTGTCGTCATCGCGGGCATAGCGCGGCGATCTAAAATAGTGCCGCACTGTGAATTGCTGCAGCCTCGCCTCGCAATGACGTTTCGGCTTCTAATGACATTTGAACCGGTCAAACGGCTCAAGGCAGGCATTGCACTGCCAAAGCGCTTTACAGGGGGTGGAGCCAAAGCGGCTAATTTCGCGGGTATTTTCAGAGCCGCAACGCGGACACTCAGCAGGGCCAGCGTTTTTAAGGCTCGCCGCATCCGCGCCCTTGGGCGGCGGAGCAATACCGTAAGCTTTGAGCTTCGCGCGGCCTTCATCCGTAATAAAATCCGTTGACCAAGGCGGCGAGAGCACCGTCTTGACCGCCGTTTCCTCAAAGCCTGCTGCATCCAGAGCGGCGCGGATCGATGTTTCAATCACTGCCGTCGCCGGACAGCCTGTATAGGTCGGCGTGATCGCAACTTCAGTTGCATCGACAGCGCGCACGATGCCCAGGTCCATCACGGAAATGACCGGGATTTCCGGATCTTCCACGGTGTGCAATACCGCTTCAATAGCGCTGCACACATCTATGATCTCACCAGCGGGCATCGGGATGACTGCGCGGAATGTGCTGCATGGTCGCCAGGAGGTGCCCAAGGTGCTCGCTATGATGCCCCTTGCGCCCACCGCGCAGCGGCCTTTGATCGTCTTGGCGCGGCAAGGTTGCTTTATCGAGGACAGCGTTTACCCGCGCATCAAACGCGGGCCGCAGCGCGGCCTTATCGACGCCCACGCCAGCGGAAACCATGGCCTCATCGACGGCATCCATGGCGAAGAGTTCGGGGACAAAGCGCCAATGCCAGTCTAGCGCGCCCAGCATCCGCTGATGACTTTCGGGCGTACCATCACCCAAACGCACGACCCAGTCAGCAGACAATTCGGCATGGTAGCGCACTTCTTTTGAAGCTTTATCCGCAACCTCCGCAAAGCGTGCATCGCTAGAGGCTTTGAGCGCATCAAAGAACAACGCCTGATAGGTGGAATAGAGCCATTGCCGCGTCATGGTCTGGGCGAAATCCCCATTGGGCTGTTCAACGAGCAAGCAGTTGGTGAAGTCCAGTTCATCCCGGAAGAAGGCGAGCTTGTCTGCGTCGCGGCCCTTGCCCTCAATGTCTCCTGCCACGCCAAGGAAATGCATGGCTTGTCCAATGAGATCGAGACCCAGATTTGCGAGCGATAAATCCACTTCAATGGTCGGCGCGTGGCCGCACCATTCGCCTAGACGCTGACCTAGGACAAGCGCATCATCGCCTAAGCGCAGCGCGTATTCAAAAGACGGATCATGTGTCATCACATATGTTTCACTTCATCGGGGAGATCATAAAAGGTCGGGTGCCGGTAGATTTTGTCCTTGGCTGGCTCAAACATCTGGCCAGCCGCATCTGGGTCCGACGATACAATGTCCGAAGACTTCACAACCCATAAGCTGACGCCTTCCATCCGGCGCGTATAAGTATCGCGGGCATGGCGCAATGCCATCTCACCATCCGGCGCATGGACCGAGCCAGCGTGCTTGTGGTCCAGGCCGCCTTTCGCGCGGATGAAGACCTCCCATAGGGGCCAATCTTTGCTCATTTTTTTGCTCCGTCCTTCGTTTCCCCGGGCTTGACCCGGGGTCCAGTCTTTTCTGCTGCGCCGCTGGGTCCCGGTTTAAGTCCGGGACAGACGGTCAGGCCACTTTTTTCGCAGATTGCTTGGCTTCATATGCGTCTGCTGCTTCGCGGACCCAGGCGCCATCGTCCCATGCTTTGCGGCGCGCGCGCAGGCGGTTCTTCGCGCAGTGACCTTCGCCTTTGACGACAGCGTAAAATTCGCTCCAATCGATGTCGCCAAAGTCATAATGGCCGCGCTCTTCATTCCATTTGAGGTCTTCGTCAGGAATGGTCAGGCCGATCAGGTCAGCTTGCGGGGCAGTCGCATCCACGAACTTTTGCCGCAGCTCATCATTGGTTTCACGCTTAATGCGCCAGCGCATGGAGCGCTCTGTGTTGGGCGATTTGTCATCGGGAGGACCAAACATCATCAGCGATGGCCACCACCACCGATTCAACGCATCTTGCGCCATGCGCTTTTGCGCGTCCGTGCCTTTGGCCAGCTCCAGCATAATAGAATAGCCCTGACGCTGATGGAAGCTCTCTTCCTTACAGACGCGGACCATCGCGCGGGCATAAGGCCCGTAAGATGTGCGCTGCAGCGGCACCTGGTTCATAATAGCAGCGCCGTCGACTAGCCAGCCGACGGCGCCGATATCGGCCCAGGTCAGGGTTGGGTAATTGAAAATTGTAGAGTATTTGGCTTTACCGGAATGTAGCGCGTCCACCATCTCCTCGCGGCTGGCGCCCAGTGTCTCAGCAGCGGAATACAGATAAAGCCCGTGCCCGCCTTCATCTTGGACTTTGGCAAGTAAAATGGCTTTGCGCTCCAGCGACGGCGCGCGCGAAATCCAATTGCCCTCTGGATACATGCCGATGATTTCCGAATGGGCGTGCTGCGATATCTGCCGGACTAGCGTTTTACGGTACGCCTCAGGCATCCAGTCTTTGGCTTCAATAAACTCATCAGCGGCAACCCGCGCTTCAAAGGCATCAACCAGCGCCTGCGGCTCGCCGGTCGCAATATCCACGGGGTGATTTTTATCGAGTTCTGTCGTGTACATAAAAGCTCCATCGCACTGACAATATCGAAACCGTATAATAAGTCGACCGATTGGTCAATTAATTAATTGTCGCAGGGACCTTCTAAGGCTCAAAGTGGCGGGCAGCGGCTTAAGGCCGCCCTTCCATGCGGCGCGCGACATCATCGGCGTAGGCCAGTAAGCCCCATTCAAATTGCTGAACTTCAGGGCTATCGCACGCATGCTTTGCCATTAAAGCGCGCGTACCCGAGCGCAGGCGCGCCACGTTACCGTCATTGACGAACACATCGAGCAGCTGGCCAAAGCCATTTTGCTTGGCTGCACCAAACAAAGCCTCGAACTGGTCTCTAAACCTTGCTGGAATGCGGTAGCTGTCTTTGGTCGTCCAACCTGGCCGCCGGCGCACTTCGTTGCCGAAGCCATCGCGGGTCACATAATCATTACGGGTCGTAATGGTGAAGACGGCGTCGCCTTTCGATTGGCAGGCCTTATAGCGCTCTTGATACTGCGTTAAATAAGTCCCCATCACTGCATGCACGACTGACATATGGCGCATGGCATTGCGCATTTTTTCTGCGCTTTGCCCGCGTTTTTTGCCCGTCAGCGCGTCCGCCAAATCGCCATAGAGGCCCAGTTGCTGACCGCCTAGCGTCAAAAGAGGCCGCAAACGCGCAAGGGCTTGACGGTCTAGGGTCTGCAATTCGCTGAACTCCTGATTGTAAAGCGCATTGAGATAATCGGCGCGCGGCATGTCTTTAAACGGCTGCGCCTGGGAAAGCGCGCTATCAAAGGCTTCCCTCACTTCCGCCATGTCAGGACGGCTCAAATCACCGCTGCGGAAATAGGCCTGACGGATGTCTTTATAGGCGCGTGTTGTTTTTGCGGCGGCAATCTCCTTTAAGATGCGCCCGCGCCAATTGTCTTGCAGGCTAAAGCGTTTCGTCTCTAACGAGGCCGCGATCTGCTGCAGCGGCGGCACGTCCATGAGCAATCCGTAGCGCTGCTCAAAGGTGCGGGCATAATCCGTCACCGCCGCCAAGGTACGCTCGGTCTGGTCATCGCCCTCAAAGTCCGCAAGGTTTCCTCGCTCAACCTGGGCCGCGATGTCCGCGATCGCTTCAATCGGCGCAATAAACGCATTCGAGACCGCTTGGCACAAGGCCGGAGTTTTCGCCGGGCACGTCTGCGTATCGTCTTGATACGTCTGCGCCCACGCGGCCATGATTTGCCCAGGCTTGAGGGCGCCAGTTTGGACTGCACGATTGCCATAAAGCTCAGCAGCTTTGAGCATGTAGTGATCCAGCGCCAGCGCAGGAACTGCCATGTCAATATCGCCGCGCGCCTTAGCCTGGTTCCTTAACATGATGAGGCCAGGGAAATCCTCATGCGCGGCTTCCAAGCGCTTGATGTACTGCGCCAGCCGATCTTCTTGGCCGCTCTCCTTCCCGAGAGCAAGCGCATCGGGCGTAAAATCTGTCTGGGCGCCATAGCGCTCTGGCGGATAGCGCTTTTTAGCGGCTGCAAGGCGGCGTATCTCTGGTCGTTCGAGCGGTGCTTTTTCATCCAGCTGGCTGCGCTGCCAGCGCGCCCAGTCCTCTATCACCGCTTGCTCTCCGGGCAGAAGCGCAGCCTGAAGATAGGTACCAGGCGATGCAATCGCGCTCGAAAACCGGGTAAGCGCAATGCGGGCCATCTTGGTTTTCTGGTCTCGCCCTGCGGGCAAGCAAGAGCCCCAAAATACGCGCGATCGTTCACGCAGGTCCGCCGCGCTCAACTCGGAATACGCTTCGCCAAAGGCCGCCTGAAACTGCGCGCTTGAAATCGCAGCGAGCGTATCGACAACACCCTTTTGAGCGCCGGGCTGGGCCAGCACAACATCGCGCAATGCGGCCATGTCTGGCTCACATTGACTTTGAATGATCGGCTCCTTGCGCTGCGCCAGCTGCGAGAGCACGTGCAGTTTTGCGGCAATCGCTTTGGCCGCGTCCCCGCGCGCGACGTGGCCGCTGTCACACTGACCATAGAAGCGTTTGCGGCGATATTCCTCCAAAATGATGTGGGCGGTATCTGGGCTAGAAGGGCTGATGAGGATAGACGCATAAGCCGTCCGGTCATCGCGTTTGATAGTGAGCATGGCTTGCGACACACCATCAAAGCGCTCTAGCGTCGCTGCAGCCTGCCGATAGTTAGATTGATAGAATACAGCGCGTCCAGGGCGGACAAGATCGTCCGCAATCGTCACAACGCCTGCATCGCCCGCCGCGATGTCTATCTCCACTGGGTGCACAGCGCCGCGGCAGCTGATATAGCCGGACCAATTACCCGCTAGCGCCAATGATGGCGCCCGCTCACCCATTTTTTCCGCAAATGTTAGCGCATAGGCCATCGAGAAAAGCCCAGGCTCCTTGCGGCCAAGATCATCGGGCAGATCGATATCATGCGCTTGGAGCCAATCAGGCCGCGGCGGGGCTTCTTCTGCTCCGCAGGCTGGGAACAGGCATAGCGTGCCCAGCGCCAACGCTAAGGTTTTTAAAGCACCCATTTGCCGCCCCCTTCAGTCTGCGGTCGCCTACCATCGCGCGGTCATTCTGAGCGTGCGATGAATATGGCCGCTGCAGTGTGCACGCACTGGCGGTCAAGACAACACGGTTTTTTCCCGAAGCGCGCTCTTGACAGATCGGCCTGCTTGCCGCCCAATTGTGGCCATGAATGATGGGGTAAGGTGCCGGCATCGCAGTTCACGCGGGAGACTTCAGACACTATGAAAAGACGCACGCTTTTGTTGAGCCCTGCCTTAGCCGCGCTTGTTGCCGCGCAGCCCGCCGCCGCGCAGCAATACCAGCCTGACATCATCGAGCTGAACGGGAACTTCCCCGTTTTTTTTGATCCTGACCCCGCCCTGACAATCGCCGATGGCGGCACGTTGGAATTTTGGGTCCAGCCCGATTGGACCAGCACACCGGACTTTGAGCCCGTCATTTTATCGAACACTGGGCCGCAGGGCGTCTCTTACCTCATTGCCATGCTGCCAGACCGCCAAGGCATCGTGCTCTACAGCGGGGATGATGACTATGTCTTCATGTTCGATTTTAGCGATGGAAAGATGCACCATGTGGCGCTGAATGTGTTTGAAGACGGCCTGAACATGCTGGTCGATGGCGAAAATGTGGGCGAATATGATGCAAGCCTCGCAGACCTACCCAGCGGTGGCTTGTTTGTCGGCAGCATCGATGGCGAAGAAGACCCCTTCTTTGGCGCGATGGCGAGCCTACGCATCTGGAACTATGTACTCGACCGCTCAACGGTTCTGAATTACGCCATACGTGATGTGGTTTTGTCTGACCATCCCGAGCTGGATTCGCTGTCTGCTTTAAGTGATTTCAATTCTGAGACCCTGCTCATCCTTGAGGAGATCAACTGATGTTGCGCCGCGTCTTCCTTCCAGCACTCATCGCCTCAGCCCTCCTCACCGTGCCAAATGCTTTGGCAGCGAAGAAGAAAAAAACTACAAAAAGCACGGCCACTTCGCGCAGGCCGCGCACACGCTCCAGCTACAGCAGCCGGCCAACCCAACGCCAATCGGATCGCAACCAGCAGCGCCGCGATGCGCGACAAGCACGTCGGCGCCGCGTACGGCGGCAAGATAGAAGTGTAGACATGGCGCTCAACCAAGCAGCGCAAAACGCGGCCCGCAATGCAGGCGCGCGAGTACCCCGCAGCGTCAAAGTCGCTAAAGCGAATGCGCAGCTCGCCAAAGGCAAAACCAACGCCGCAACGCCCAGCGGCAAACAACTGCGCTTTAAAAATGATGCTTCAGTCCGCTACTTTGACAAGACCAAGCCCGCCAATCAAAGCGTACAACCTGGCAGCCCAAGCGCGGAGCGCGCTTCTGTTGAGCTCCCGCGCTTAAAGCGCAACCCATGGACGGGCGAATTGCAGCCGCGCTCCCAGGGCGGGGGGCGCTAGCCTTTGTTAATCTGCACCGTGCCTTGGCCAGCAGCTTTAAAACTTTCGAGGCCGCCGCGGTACCAGAAGACGTTTAAATAGCCTGCGTTTATCGCACGCAACGCGGCGTTGTAGCCATCTGTACGCGCCACATTTTTTGAATAGAACACTAGCGGGAAGTCGCGCTTGCCTTTTGTGATGTCTTCAAGGGCGCGCATTAAACGCTGCTGTGTTTCATCTTGGAAGGTGCCAGGCAATCCAGCGAAGGGCATGTTGTAAGAATAAGGAAGCGCCTCGTCATGATTTTGCGCCCAGGCATTGATAATGGCAAAATTATTGCCGCCGAGGCCCTGGTCAATCAGCGCCTGCGTGGTCACCGTATCCCCGCCAGGAATGGTGAGCGGCACAACACCTTCCAGCTGGGCAAAGGGCGTCGTTTGCGCCGGCACATTTAAATCAGCCAGCTCGCCGAAATAGCCCAGCGCCTCATCATATTGCGGGAAGGAGACTTGCACTTGCCCCCCGCCGCCTTGCTCATAGGGGTCATCGCCGCCGCCATTAAAGACGCCGGACTGAACAGCAATGCCGCCAATGACCAGCGCGAGAGAGGCGAGCGTGACGAGCAATTTGTTCTCTTCAAACCAAAGCTTGGCTTTTTCCATCGCCGGGCCACTCGGCTCTTGGTTTCGCTCTGGCGTCTGCGTCGCTGTCTGCGCGCCAACCACCTCAGACACGCCAACCCAGTCATCTTGGCCTCCACTAGCCGGTGTCGGCGCTGGGTCCCCATAGAGCTGAGAGGGTAGTTTGCCCACGCCCACGGCATAAGCGCAGGCAGCTATGACTTGGCGCGCGAGGTCAAGGCGGGTGCCGCGCTGGCTTTCCATCACGCCCGCCAAGCGGTCAATCTGCATGCCCACTTGGTCCGCGCTCGTGCTTTCAAAGGTCTTCAGCGCGCCATCGTCCACTGCGTCGAGCAGCACGCGAATTTCGCGCTTATTGTCGGGCATTCGGTCGGCCAAAACGCCATTTAAACGGCGGCGGCTTTTAAGTACCTCTGCGCCATAATCCTTACGGACCTTTGCTAGCGTTTGCGCCAGCGTATCATAGATCTGCGCGTTCATTGCCGAACCTGCCCACACGCGACCGCCTGCTGGCAGTTCGCATTGTAGATGCACAGCTGGCTGCCATTGAGCTGCACATCCTGGCCACCTTGTTGTTCGAAGACAACGCAAATATCTTTGATGCCAAGCTGGTCATATTGCCAGACCGGCTGGAACACGCGGCCGACAAACTGGCCATTGTTGCCCAGCTGAAACATGCCGGGCTGGGAAAGCGTTTGCATCTGGCCCGATTGAGGATTGTTCGTAAAGCCGACCATACCGCCAGCCGATAGCTGGCCCGATTGCACCGTCACCATGCCATAGAGCTGCCCGTTTTGGGCTGGGATACCGAAGCTAACAAACGCGCTGCCTTGCTGAAACTGCAATGGCACAATCGGCAGCTGCCCGCCTGGCTGGCCGAGCATTGGAATACCGCCGCCACCGCCGCCTGGACCTTGCGGCCCCACTTGCGGGCCGGATGGTCCTTGTGGCCCAGATGGCCCTTGCGGCCCGACTTGTGGACCGGGCGGGCGCTGTTGTTGCGGCGGGGTTTGGGACTGTTGGTTGAAAAAATAAAATGCCATGGCCGCGGCCGCAGCAATCAGCAGCCACTTGTTTTTATAAAATGGCTCAGCTGCAACCGCGGCGCCCTCAGGCGGCGGAGGAGCTGGGGCTGGCGCGGGCGGTGTTGGCGCAGGCGGCGGTGGCGGCGCGGCGCCAACGGCCATACTATCCCCCACCCACTCATCATCGCGCGCGGCATTGGGCTGCGGCGGGGCGGCAGGCGCAGCTGTGCCCGCTTTAAGCTTGGCAGCAACGGCAACGCCCGTTTGCGCGCTTGCTAAATCCACATTCTCTTGCGCAGCGACCGCAGCAGGGTCGGTCACGTCACCAGCCAAGGCAGCTGCCAGCGCTTTAATTTGCAGCCGCAGCTCTGGCGCTTCGCCTTGAAGGGTATCGATCAGCCGTGTTCGATCAGTTAAAATACCCTCGCCAAGGCGCCCTTTGGCTTGCTCAGCTAATGCCGCGAGGCGGGTTTCAATCTCTTGTGTCATGATCGATCTATCCTTGTCGGGCCCTTCGGGGCTACCAAACGATGTCTGTCTCTTCGGCATTAAACTGTTTGAGTTGGCCCGCAAGCGCTGACTGCGGATCATCCGCGCCCGTTGGAGCAGACGCGGCCTTCACCGGCGCCGTCGTGGCCCATTTGATGAACTCCACCAAGTCAGGCGCATTGTTGGCGCGCAGAGGTTTGAGGCTGGGGTGATTGATGAACATTTGCAGCACGTCGAGCTCCGCATCGCCGCCAATCGCGATCGCCATACGCACCGCCGCTTTGGCAAAATCATTACTTTGAAAAGCGCCGAGCCCTTCTTCAAACGCATCAGAGGGATACCCGTCAGAGGCAAGTACGATGACAGGAGGCAGCTGACGGCCCGGCATCACGTCTGTATTCAGTCCTGCGCGCACTGCTTCAAGGGCGGCGCCAAGGTGCGTATCCCCGCCAGCGGCCACATCTTCCCACGTCCACTCAGAGACGGGCACGGGCGTTTCAACCAACCATTCCGCTTTTTCCGAAAAGCGCAGCACCCGAACGAGCACTTCGATTTCTGGGTTTTCCCGCGCCACTTCTTTCAGCTCCGGCACAGACGAGCGCAGCGCGTAATTTAGCGAGGCAATCCTGTCCCCGGCCATCGAGCCCGAGCAATCCAGCATGATAATGACATGCAGCTGGCGCCGCGCGACGGCGCCCATGTCTGGTGTTGCTTTCTTCGTCGTCATAGCGCGACCACGTCCGCCTCAAGGTCCCCAAACGCGACTTTTACGCCCGGCGCCAAGCGTAAATTCCGGCCGCTTTCAATTGTGGTGGTAGACCCATCGCGCAGCGTGGCCGTCCATTCGGTTGTGCCGGTGTTTTTAAGGCCGAGAACCTCTGGACGCGTTGGGTGCTGGGTCACCTCCCCAACGATGCCTGCGCCCTTCCCGCCGAGCGCTGGCTCTTGGCCTAGGTCGATGGTTTTGCCAGCCGAGAGCGCCACTTGAAAATCGCCAATCGCCAGGGCAATGGGCGCTTCAGCCTTGGCCGTTACGGGCGCTGGAGCTGGAGCTGGGGCTGGGGCTGGCGCGGGTGCCGACGCGGCTGCTACCGGCGCGGCAGCGGCAGGCTTTTCAACGACAATCGACCCATAGGAATCCGTCTCCCGGCCAGCGGCTTGCTCCATCTGCCGCGCTTTTAAGAGGCACGCGACAAAGATCGCAGCCCCGGCAAGCGCGGATATCCAGCTTCCAAAGGGGATATGGCCATCGCTGTTCCACACTGTGTGCAACGTCGAAGAGACGAGCCAGCCAATACCGATGATCTTCCACCAATTCTTACTTGGGCGGATGACCGCCAGGCCAATGGCATAGCCCGTAATGCCGGCCCAGGCCATATGCCCGACCATGCCGCCAATAACGCGGGGAAACAGCAGCATGAGGCCCATGACAAAGCCAAAGGTATCGCTGCCTGATTGCTTCATCACAGCGTTGGTAATGTTGGGTACATATTGAAACAGAGTCTCAATGATGATGAACCCGGCGCCGCCAAACACGCCCATCATCAGCCCATCGAGTGGCCCCCGGATGCGCAAAGCATTGAACAGCCCTTCTGGCAGTGTCTTTTTCCAAGTGGCGGCCTTGTACGTCATGTAAGCGCCAATGAGCACAAGGGTGACCTTCATGAATTCTTCTTGCAGGCCTGCTCCAAAGAACATGCCCACCACATGCTTGACGAAATCTTGGCTGGGCGCGAGATCGCCTGGCAAAATATTGCGAAAGACGATGAAATAGGGCGCCCCAATGGGCGTTGCGATAAGCGCCGCCACAAACACGAAATTAAGGAAATTGGCCCATAGCGGCTTGTCGGTTTTAGAATAGAGAAACACCGCAAGCAGCGCGACAAGCAGAAGATAAATAGCTACAAACATCGCAAAGCTAGTGAACATACTCGCCCGCGTTTGCAGGTCTTTTGCCGTTTCAAAGCCAGTGAGAACATTGAACGAAAAAATGGTAAGGGCCGCCGTCGCCAGCAAAAACCAAAAGATAGGGCTTTTGAAGATGTTGATCTTTGTCGATTTGATGGGGACCATCTCAGAGAAGCTGGCTTCATCCGCATCGCGCGGGACTGGATGCGGCGTCTTATTTGGATCCGTAGTCATCGTTCGTCTCTCCTTGAAGGGCTGAGGGCCCCTTCTACTTGTTTGCTGCTAAGCGTCCTGATTTTGCGCGGCGCTGCTGGCCGCAAAACACATAGTTACGTCATCGCCGCTGCCTTTGCAGGTCACGTCATCAAGCCAGTCCTGCGCGCCTGCAACAGCGGCGCCAAAGTCTTCTTGCGCGAGCGAGCGGTAGCTATCGCCAACGGCCAGATAGTCTTTATCGGTGGCGTAAGACTTGGCGATCCCATCGGTGGACAGATAGATAAAATCAGGCCAATGGGGCGTGCTGGCGCGCTCAAGAATGTAAAACCGCGCCGCCTCGGCGGCATCGTCTAAGCACAAGGAATAGGTTTGCTCGCCCACAAGGCCGGGATCATCGGGGATGGGCTTTTCCATATGGCCATCGGGATAGCCCAGCAGCAAATCCCCATCGCCAATCTGGACCGCGATAAACAGCTCCTGCGTCACACCTGCGCAAATAAGCGTGGCGCCATAGGGCAAATAACTGCCCGCACTCACATCGGGCGGCAGTGGGTTATCGCGCTTATGCGCATCGACCTTTTGCCGCCAGGCGGCAACGATATCTTGGGCCATGCGGATATTGGCATCAAACACGTCAGCGTCATCAAAAAACCAATCGAGCACGTCCAAGGCCGCTTCTACAGCCAGCTGCGAGCCCACATCAGAGCGAAAGCTCGGCGAAGAGCCATGTCCATCAGAGACAGCTAGCAGAGCCCGGGGCGCCATGCGGCCGGCGGGGCGGCACCCAAAAGCATCTTGATTAGGCATATCTTTGCGCGCGTGCGACGCCCCGCGCACACTTGCGCCGCCCACGGTCCATAAAGGGTGCTGCGCGGCCATACTATTCCCCCTCCTCGGCGCGCGCAGTGCGCACGGCGAAGGACGCATCGCCCAGCTGAAAAACACTTCCATCCAGCAGGCCTATGGCTTTGCCCGGCGGCAGCAGACCGGGATCCCGGTCTGGCAAATGCACTTTCCATTCATCATCCGACAAATTGCGCAGGCCCAGCATATCGGGCTTTTTCGGATGCGCTTCAACAATGCCGACCAGCGTTTTAAAATTCGGCGCTTGGCTGGAGAGCATATGCACGGGCAGCGGATGCCCATCGCGCAACACGAAGGGTCCGCTGCGGCAATCGAGATACAGCGGCGGCGCGAGCGCCCCGCCGCAATAGTGACACTCTTGCTGCACCGACGCGCTTTCGCGGCCTGGCTCAATCGCATTGTCGCCGCCGCAATGCGGACATGGAAAGACGGTATGAACGGCGCGCATAAAGCTTTGGCGCCATTGCCGCTCGAGCACCCGGGCGCTTGGGTCTGCTAGTCCAGCTGTAAAAGCGCGAAGGAACAGCTTTCGCAGAGCGTCTGGCAGTGCTTTCCAGCGTGCAATCAGCGGATCATGCATGCCTTCCATGGGGCCATTAGCCTCATTGGATGGATCAAATAAGAACAGCGGGTCGGTGCCATAAAGGCTCATTTCCGCGTCCGCATTTAAAATGGAATAGCCCGCTTCGCGCTTACCATCCAAAGGGTGCCAACCCATGACGACATAAAAGAAAAGCACGGACATGGAAAACAAGTCCGTCTTGGTGTTGGGCAAGGTCTCCCGGCGCACAACCTCTGGCGCCATGAACTTGCGCGTGCCGTAAATAGACGCGTCTGCGCCTTCCACATTCACATTATCATTATCGCAAATCAGGATGTCGAGCGTGGCAGGGTTAAAGAATACATTGCCGAAGTTGATGTCTTGATAGCACAGGCCCTGGGCATGCAACTGCAAGAAAGCATCGGCGAGCCGGCAGCAGATCATGAAGCGCTGGGGCATTGTAAGATCGACGCGGTCTGGCGGGCGGGCGATCAGGTCTCGCATACCGCGATATTCGCTGCCGCGAACAGGCATGACGTAGCCGAAACTCGCCTGGCCATCGATTTCAACAAGCTCGAGCGGCCACAAGAAGCTACCGTTGGGGGCGCCGCGGTGCACAGCATGGGTTAAACGCGCGCGCAGGCCTGTATCGATCTCGATATAGCTATCATGATACCACTTCAGCGCAAACCGCCCCCCTTCTAGGGAGACATCATAGACCGCGCCTTGACCGCCCTGGCCAAGCAGCGCTTCAACCCGGCCTTCGCGCACGCCTGTCGCGTTTTTAAAGCGTGTGCCCGGCGGCAGTTTTGCAAGCGCTGGTCCTGACACGCCGCCCTCCCCTATTGGCCCATATTGGGAACAAGATGAAAACCAGCAGCCTGCCAGGCTTCGAGCCCGCCGCGATACCAAAAGACCGCTTGATGGCCCAGCGCAATGGCGCGCAGCGCAGCGTTGTAAGAGAGCCAGCACTGCACGCCCTGACAGTAAAACACCACAGGGACCTGCACGTTTCCGCCCGTTGCTTGATAGAGGCCTTGGGCGAAGTCCTGCTGGATATAATCGTCAAAGCTGCCGCCCTGGCCATAGAGCGGGACGGAATACGTGCCTGCCGTCCCTTCAATCAGCATTTGCGCGCCAAGAACGTCAGCAGTAATGACGGGTTGGCCCGATTGTATCAGAGTGCTTAGCGCGCCGGTGGTTATGACCAACCCGCCGGGGATGGTCGTGGGCGTGGGCCCGTGGGTCGCACCATTTTGCAGGTATTGCTGCGGTGCAACGCCGAAATCGCGCGCCTCCATCTGTTCGGCTGCTTGCAGGCGCGGATCGACTTTGGGCGGCGGCGGCGTGGGCGTAGGTGTAGGTGTTGGAGTGGGTGTCGGAGTGGGTGTTGGTGTCGGCGCTTGGCCGCCCTCTTTTTTCAGCTCTTTGCCAAACAGCACGCCTCCGTTGGATTGCGCTGCAGCACTTGTGACCATGAGCGCCCCGATGGCGAGCGCGCTCACGCCCATCAAAGCAGCTGTCCGCAAGTGTCGCTGCGCTGAGCTGTGTTGAGTCATTGTAACAGTGCCCCCTTACTTTTTTGCGCGGTGCCGCAAGCCGTATCGTCAAAGGTATCCTTTAACGTTAGGCGCAAAACCCTCCCAAACCGGTTCAAAGTAATTCATATCGAGCGCGTAATAACAAGAGGGCGCAGTACGGATTGTTGCTTAAAGACGGTCCAAAAGGGTTATTGCGGCGGTTTCGCCCGCTTCCATCGCCCCTTCCATGCCGCGCTGCGTCACTGCGGTATGCTCTCCAGCAAACAGTAGGCGGCCAACCGGGGTGCGCAGATGGCGCGCAAACTGCGTGATATGTCCTGGGCCCCAGGCCGTGTAGCTACCACCGGCATAAAGGTCGCGCTGCCAACTGATATAAGCCAGTGGCTCGACGGCGCCTGCCATGGCGGGGCGGATGCGAAACAACTCATTCAAGATATGCTGCTGGCCCACATGGGGCGGCAGGCGATCAAGATAATCTGCGGCGTTGCCTGAGACAAATACGACCAAATGGCTTGGCGCTTCTTGAGGGCTGGGAAGCGCGTACATCCGCCCTGCCCCGCTATCACTCCACATGGAGGCTGGCTGGCCATCACGCTGCCAAAATGGCTGAGTGGGCCGCAAATGGAGCTGCACAACTTTCGTATACGGCACCTGGGCGATCGCACGTGAAAACAGCGGCGGCAAGATGGGGTCAAACGCCACAAAGCCAAGCGCAGACAGTGGCGCAGTGATCAAACAATGGCGCGCGCTATGAACGCTGCCATCTTTGAGCGTAACGCGAACGCCAGTGCTATCTTGAGCCACGCCAGCAACCGGCGCGTTGAGAATGACGTCGCCCTTGAGCGCAGCAGCCATCGCCTTCGCGATTGCATCGTTGCCAGCACGCGCACCATAGGTCACCTGCCCCGCCTCTAACTGGCTTTTGCGCCATGTATCTATCTGCCACAACATCAACATCGACATCGCGTGAGGCGATCCCCGATAGGCCGGGTTGACCTGGGCTGCCAGGCGGATCTCTTCTGGGTTGAACCCGTTTTCAACCATCACATCAAAGACGCTTCGATCATAGGCTTGGAAAGCCGGGTCTTGCCAATCTGTCAGGCCTTTCAAAGGGTTAGTGTCGCTTGCAAGACGCCCTGTAATCTGCGGTGGCAGCATGGTGTTATAAGCACCGTGAAACGGGTTGGCGTCATGCTCCGGCCAGGCACTGCGATCAAGCACCTCGCCGCCTAGATAATAGCGCATGCCATAGAGACCGCGCGGCGGCGGCGATGGTTCTAAAGCAACGCCCAATTCAGCCGCTTTAGAGATGAGGCGGCCATAGGCGGGCCCAATCATACTGCCCCCAGCTTCCGGCGCGCCCTCAAACTGCGTTAGGGAGCGGACCCGGCCACCGACCCGGCCCCGCGCTTCCAGAACGCGCACCCTAACGCCTTGCCCTTCCAATACATGCGCTGCATTGAGGCCAGATAAGCCAGCACCGAGGATTAAAACATCTGTAGGCTTTGCTGGCTTGGGCTGCGCCATGGCCTGAAGCACCGGCGCGGTAGCAGCCGCAAACAATAAAGACCGGCGCGATATCGCCATGTGTAGCCTCCCGCCTTTAATTTCCGGACAAAGGATAATCCAAATGGGTTTGCGTGACTAGATGAGAGACCAATTTATAAACATGTGAGAGATCGAATGTTAATTGAATAACATTCGCCAATAGTACATAAGATATTGAAAGCTATATCTTTAAAGTATCAGAGCCATGTCCTTATGTCTATCAACGATGCGCTCAATATGCTGCAGACAAGTGGCCTAGACGGCTGGGGCGAGACGGAATTTAGGGTTCGCAAGCTGTTTCAAGCGCAGAGCCAAAGCAGATTGCTGGCCAGCATTGTCAATCGCAGCTGCCAGCACATCGTCGATACCATTTATGCTGATAGAGGGGCGCGCCTGCCGCAATGGGCTCTGTTAGACACATTCGACCAACTGCGTGGCCGGCCACCCTTTGATGCGCAGCTAGTCCGCGAAGCGCGCCAGCTGCTAACGCAGATCAAGGCTTTATATGGTTACGGCGGGGTAGCGGACATCCATCAGCCGCGGAAAGACCGAAAGGCCCAACTGCGTCGATGTATCTTATTAGCCAATTTGGTTGATCAAGCTCGGCAAGACCCAGAGGATATCTATAGTGAGCGCAGTAACATCTTTTCTGGGCCGTTCTCCCTGCCGCCGGGGCCTTATGATGCGTTATGGCGCGACATAACCGCGGCCCTAGAGTACCCCTCCTCTGTCCTCACGTGTATGGCGGCAACCGCGTGTCTAGAGGCCCATGAAGGCCTCTATCCCGGGCGGCTGCGGGTCATGGCCCAGCTTTTTTGGCCAATGGTCTTTCAATGGGTATTGCTTGCGCCATGTCCCCTACCCTATCCGCGGTCACCTCCCCAGCCACATCACGCAAGGCCAGCAGCACTTCGTGATCAATTATCGGTGCTCAAATTCAAGGCTAAGCATCATGGCGATATATTGAAGAATACCCAGAGGTGGTATGATGACTGTCTAGCAAGGGCCGCCCATAGACGTACAGGCTCCTTTCTACCGCGGGCTTTGCAACATACTTTAGCTTGTCCTTTATTTACGGCAGGCAAACTTGCGCGCGATATGAGCTGCGTTCCACGGACTGCGGAAGGCTTGGTGGCACGGCTGCTCGAGGCTGGCGTTGCGACGTCTTTACAACGCTCTGGGCAGTTGCAAGTTCTAGCTCTGACGAAAGATCCCTTAACTGAATGAAATGATCATTCGCTTTAATATGTTTATAGAAATGTTAAAAAGTTAAAGGCGTGATTTACTCTTTAAGTCATTGGCATACTTACAAAATCGACTATTGAGTGTTCCTGAAATGTCGGGAAACCGTTCCTAGAAGGTCGGGCAAAGTGTCCCTTAAGTGTCGTTAATGCGTTCCCAAAAGATCGACCAATCCAGAAGTGTGTTCCTAAAGGATCGAGGGCCTGCGTCATTTGCATTCGAATTGAATCTTTTTCTGTGTAGTCCGCCATAAAGAGATTCAAAGTCTTCGGCTTAAGAGGGTCCAATTGGAAATATGTGTGGTTCGACTGTGAACTATCGTCACTTTGCGAACGCGCGATGGCTGCTTCCTGATTTTCATGAAGGCAATTGCTGCCTTACAGTTCGTGCTTATGGCGGCCGTGATAGCTGCGCATGAAGCCCAAAAAGGCCTTTTGATAGTGTTTTGGCGCCTTGGCCCCTTTTGAGAGAAGCCACTTCTTATAGGCCTCATGGACAGCATGAATATCCCAGCCCGGATAGGCTTTGCGGACAGTCTCTATCGTCTCGTCGGTTAAAAAGCCGCTTGGTTCTTCTACACGGATGGGAACGGAACGCGGGTCTTGCGGGGTTGGTGCGTGCGTTGTCTGGCGTTTAGTTGCAGCTTTCCCGTCTTTGGTAACCGTATTGCGCCGGGTCATCCGCAAAAGCGGCTCTGCCCTGCTCTCTCGTGTTTCAAGCGCGAGAGTATAGCCTGGAAGTGGGTCCTTCTTCACGATACCAGTAATTTCGAATTTGAAGCGCCGGTAGAGCCCTTCTGCGCCAGATTTCTCAAATAGGGTCGGCAAGGATATGGCGAACCCGTCTGCGCCGAGCCCGCCGGCATGCTTGCGGGCCACGCGGTACAGCCAACGTTCGCGGCCGCCGGTGAGTTTGAAATAGGCGGGGTCGATGGCGAGCACGCCGCCGTTCATGAGGAGACCGTCGTAGAACCAACCTGAAAGTGATAAGCTCATGCCCTTGGATCGATCGGTGCGTTCATCAACCAGCTGGGTCCAACTATCGAGCCAGGAAAAGGTTGTCTCGCGTCTGTTTTCAGCGCGGATATTTGTCTTGATTGTCGTAGCGACGAGCCGGTCTAGGGCGTTGCCCAGAAGGTCGTAAGCGCGGCCAGTGGTAGGCCGTCCTATCGTGCGTAAAATATCATATGGCATTACATGAAGGGTGCGTGGAATGTCGTTCTTCCCTCTCCGCTTCATATCTGACACGACGCTTGCGCAGTAGATAAGGATATCGGCGTCCCAAATCGTGGCCATGCCATAGTCGGGGTTCGCAGACACATGGACCCAGACCGAGTTGTCAGGGGACGTATAGTCGATAGCCTTCAAGCGCTTGCGTTTTGCGAGGGAGAAGAACGGCCTTTCCATGACTTCGCGTTGATCGCGCAGCGGCAAGTCCGTGAGATAGGGCAAGAACAGATCAAATTGATCATCGATATAGGCACGCGGACGGCTGCTCATGGACCGCGTTTCCCCAGGGAAACATGTTGGATGCTGGCCATAAAGTCGCGGTGTTTCCCCGGGGAAACGCGGTAATGGTTCATCGCGTTAGGCCCCTGCCGGAGCGTCCCAAGTGATCCAAAGCCTCTGTGACACAGTCTGCCACGCCTGTATCATCGAGCCCGCTGCCAGCATGGAGGCGCAGCGTCACGCCCTGACGATTGCTGGAAAGCACAGTCACAGCTGGGCGCCCGTCGTGCGTGCGCACAACATAGCGGACGTCAGCCTTGTCCTTCGCCTTCCCAGCCTCAAGAAGCGCTTTAGTAATTTCAGGGGCGCCAATCAGCGTGGTGCGGTTGTTGCGCCGCTTGTATTGCTCCTCTGAGAGCGCTTTTGCCTTCGCAATGATCTTTGGATACTGGTCGTCATCTTCCAGCGCTTGCGCCAAAGGATAGGCCGGCTTGAGTTTAATCTCGGCTTCATTGGGATACGCGGCGATCACATCTTGCGGCAAGCGGGCCACCTTTATCATCTTAGACAGCCAGCCCTTGCTGAGCTTTAAGCGTTCAGACATCCGAGTGAGATGATTGCCATAATACGCTGGAAGGGCTTCTGCATAATTGCGAGCTCGCTCTAAGTCTGTCACGTCCTTGCGGGCCCGGTTTTCAACATCGGCCACACGGAATGCGCTTTCGTCGTCCAGGTCCTGCACCTGAGCCAGAAACTTCATCTCTGGATAGCTATTGGCACGCAGCCAGGCGATGGTCCAGTGTCGCCGTGTGCCAGCAATGACTTCATAGTCGTAGTCGCTATCACCCACCAAATGCCGGACGATGGCCGGCATTCGCTGGCCACCTTCTGCTAAGATGGAATCAATGAGGTCCGCGCAGCTCTCTTCATTTAATTCCTCATAGCGCCGTGCATTCCCCGGCCAAATCTTGACCTTGGCAGGGTCAAGCAGCAACTGGGTGACTTGGCGGACTTCACCAGACGCGGCGCGCGCTAAAGCAGATTCGCGCCCTAGCAGGGTGCCTTTGTCTCCGCGCCGCCGCCGCTCCGTCTCCGCCGCATTGCGTTCCTGTAAGATCGACGATTTCTCGCGTATTGGCCGATGGGCACGCGACTGCTGTGTTTCAACGACCGGAGTTTCATTTTCCTCTGCAAGAAGATCATCTAGGTATTTTTTCTGCTTGCCGCTCATAGCCGCCTCGTGGAACAATCAGTGAACTTAAGAACTATACGTGAACCATACTTGCACTCTTGGCATGTAGGACAGGATAAAATGTCCCTCATCATGACAACGCCTGTGAAAGAGCGGCGTCCTGGACGTTTGCCCTGCCCCAATGACGCCGAATGAGTTGTTCCACCTGTCCCATCGCTTCGTTCAAATTGTCTTTGCACCGCTTGTGGGTCCGGGACGTGCCAATCGGTCTTTCAAGCTCATACACAGTCATCATGCGCAGCGCTGCATGGCTGATTTCAGCGCTCTCTAGGATCGGCACTGGGAGGAGGGACGAGCCGAAGCTTTGCTCCATAATCGCCATCATCATGGATTGGCTTGGATCGTTCTTATCGAGCCGGGAGCAAATCAGGCGGCAGAAGCTATAATCGACGGCAATCCCAGCGCGCTCGAGCTGACTGATCACTTGATCCATCATGGAGAGGAACTGGACGGTTGAACAAAAGTCTGGCGTGGTTGCCGCCAAGGGCACCAAAAGCGCGTTAGCGGCTTGCATCACCGCTAACGAGATTGTGCCCAGGGCAGGGGGCGGATCCAAAATAACGACATCATAGGACTGCGCCAAATCTTGGAGCCCAGCCTTTAGCTTGCGAAACCGTGTTGCAAGCACAGACTGCCCATCTGCGCCTGCCGCCGCTAGTTCGTATTCCACATCAAAAAGCTCTAGGTTTGAGGGAATAAGATCCACATTCGGCCAAGGCGTCGCCTGAACAGCATAGAGCAGATCGGCCTGCGTCGGGTCTATGCTCAAATAGGGGTAGAGCGTTTCTTCGCGCTTGATGTTGAAATGGGGATTGAAGCCAAACAGCGTTGTCGTCGTGGCCTGGCTATCACAATCAACGACCAAGACGCGGTAGCCTTGGACTGCAAGATAATGGGCTAAGTGCGTCGTCACCGTGGATTTGCCTACGCCGCCTTTGAAATTCTGTACAGCCATAATGGCAGGCGGGTCATCTTCGCTGCGGGCAGGGGAGGCGTCGAGCACCTGGCGCATGTTCAAGATCGCAGGAATGTCGTAGCCAATGCGCCTGCCGTTTTCTGCAGCAGGCGGCGCGGGCAATCTGCCATCTTCCTCTGCCATACGAATGCGGTTGGTCGAGCAGCCCAGCAGGCCCGCCACTTCAGCAATCCCTAGCCGAACGGAAAGGCCCTTGCGGCTCTCGGGCAGAAAAGCTTTGCGGCGCAGACGGTCCACCATCCGCTCCCCCGCATCGGCAAGCGCGCCGATTTGAATGGATTCTGAAGCCCCAAGCGCGCTATCTTTTCCATCTGCGTCATCTCTAGCGTCATCAGCGCGAATTGAAGGAGACGCCATACCAATACCCTCCATTGAATGTCGTAATGGAGATATATGACGGATTTCATTCAAATGGGCAAGATGTTGTGATTAGCGCTCAAATATGGCGATGACGCCCGTCTTAGTCTAGCACTCTTTGCTCTAGGGCCCTGCGGAAACTACGACGTCCATCAACGATCAGGAGGATGGTTACCGCGTCGCTGTCCTTGCGGTAAAACAAGCGGTAGGGCAGCCGTAGTAAGTGCCAGATCATATCTATGTCAGGCTCTCAGACGACCTGATAGAGAGACTATCCGCCCATTCGCACGTCAATTGGTGCTCCTCCGCAACTTTTAAAGCGAGTGAAGTCATCGCCTTGCTTTACGCCTCAAACCGCGTCAGGGTCTCGCTTGTCTTGAAGCAAGCGGAACGACTTTTATGAACGGCGCGGATGTTATCCTTCAAACCCTAGCGCGCAGCGGCGTTGATGTGGTTTTTACCAATCCTGGTACCTCAGAAATGCAGCTGGTTGCAGCGCTGGATGATGTGACGCAGATGCGCCCAGTGCTTGGTCTGTTTGAAGGCGTGTGCACTGGCGCAGCAGATGGCTATAGCCGAGTCACGGGCAAAACAGCATCGACCTTGCTCCATTTAGGCCCAGGGCTCGCCAACGGTCTTGCCAATGTGCACAACGCAAAAAAAGCAGGCAGTTCTGTCGTTAACATTATCGGGGACCATGCCACCTATCACTTGCATTTAGATGCCCCGCTGACCAGTGACATAGCCGCTGTTGCCGCGCCGATGTCCCACCATGTGGAAAGCTTGCAAACGCCTGATGATATCGCCAGTGGGGCGGCTGCAGCCTTTACGGCTGCAAGCGCGCATGGTGGACAAGTCTCCACGCTGATTGTGCCAGCAGACCTGGCCTGGTCCCAAGCAACGATAGAGTCAGTGACGGCGCAGTCAGGCGTGCAAACGCAGGCCGATGGCGATTTGGCCAGCGCCGTCGAAGCTTTACGGGCCTCTCCGAAAAAAACGATGCTCTATCTTGGCAAGGAAGCACAGCGTGATGATGTCATTGCGCTGGCTGGGCAAATCCAGGCAGTCACCGGCTGCCGGATTGCAGCGCCCACCTTTAATGCGTGCTTGCCGCGCGGGCAGGGCAGGGCAGTCCTAGAAGGCACACCCTATTTCGCTGAGCTCGCCGTAGAGTTTTTCGCAGGCGTTGAGACCATCGTGCTCATTGGAGCCAAAGCGCCCGTCGCTTTCTTTGCTTATCCTGATAAGCCAAGCGTGCTGTCGCCGGACGGCTGTGAATTGATCGCGCTTGCCAAGCCTGGAGAAGCGTGCCTTGTCATCACTGAAGCGTTGGCGCAGGAGGTTGGCGCCAAAGCTGCAAAAGTGAAGACGCCTAACGCGCAGGACATCGCTGCGCCGCATGGGGATATTAAACCCGATACCTTTGCCGCGGCACTCGCCCGCCATATCCCAGACGGCGCGATCATTGCGGACGAAGCGATCAGTTTCTCAATGAACTTGCCCGGCATGACTGAGGGCAGTAAGGCGCACCGCTGGATGGGCTGCACGGGCGGGGCCATTGGCCAGGGGCTTAGCGTGGCCATTGGCGCGGCTATCGGCGCGCCGGGCGCCAAAGTGATCGCGCCCACCGGCGATGGCTCGGCCATGTATACCATTCAAGCGCTGTGGACCATGGCGCGCGAAGCCCTGGATGTTGTCGTCATCATCATCAACAATCAGGCTTATAATATTCTGCAATATGAGATGTACCGCACGGGCGCAAATGCGATCAGTCCGCGCGCGCAAACCATGCTTGGCCTTGACAATCCCCAGCTTGATTTTTGCAGTATGGCCAAAGGGATGGGCGTGCCCGGCCACCGTGTCACCACCGCGCAAGACCTGGATGAAGCGCTTGCCCGGGCCATGGCTCAAGCAGGCCCCGTTTTAATTGAAGCGATGGTGTGAGCCAATGTGCCGCCGCTTTGCGCCTAAACTATTACATCCTTAGGAGCCGCTCATGACCACGCCGACCTCGCAAAGTGACTTTGCCGCATTTGTAAAGAAGCACAAAGTCGCCCTCATCATCGGCGGTGTTGTCATTGCTCTTTTCAGTTTATCAGATGACGGCACTCAGCAAGGCCAATACCAGCAGCCCCCTTATGCGCAGCCCGGTGGCGGACAACAGCCTTATCAGGACCCCTATTATCAGGGTGGCGGCGGCGATGATCAGTATGAATCCTGGCGCCGCCGCCAAGAAGAGCAAGACGCAGGCCAAGAGCGCTTTGTGGATGAAGTCATCCGCGAAGTCCAAACCTGTACAACCGACGACGGCACCGTGGTGTATGATGTACCGGTTGATGTCGATTGTGAGAACGTTACGAGCAGTTATTAACGCTTGCTAATACCGAAAAACTTCCGCGAAGGTGCGGCCAGGGCGATAAGGTTCTAGTCGGCTGATGGCCCGGGCCTCGAGCAACTCATAGGCCGCCAGCTGGCCAATGGCCGGCGCAAGCGTAACGCCGCTATGGGTGATAGCGAGATACACGTCTGGCCGCTGCGGCGAAATGCCAATCACCGGGTGACCATCCAGGGGCAAGGGCCGCCAGCCAATGATAGTCTGCTCTATCTTGGCCTGCCCAAGCGCAGGGACAACCGCGCTTGCCATCGCCGAGAGGCGCGCGGCATGCTCTTTTTCAATATCAGCGCTGAGAAAGCGCCGCGGCCGGCCCACAAGGCGCTGCATATGCGCCTGTGTTTGCGGCGGCCCGGCCTCTTCGCCAAGCACCACGCGTCCATCGATGCGTTGATGCAGGTGAATGCCTGGCGCGGCCAAGATATGGCGGATCACGGGCGCCATGGGATAGGTGATGGCGATGATGCCAGCCGTGCTGCGCTGCGGCACGTGGCTTTTGGCAAAGGTTTTTGCCATATTGGGCGCAGCGCCGGTCGCGAGGACAAGCTTGTCAGCTGGGATGCTTTCACCGCTCGCGAGCTGGGCGGCGCGCAGGGTTTCGCCTTCCATTTCAACGTCTGCAAGAGCGGCTGGCACCATTAGCTTAGCGCCGAATTTTTGCGCGCCCTCGACCAGCATGCGCGTTGCTGCGACTGGGTCTACAGCCCCATCCCTAGGGGAAAACGCTGCAGGGAACGCGGCTGCTAGGGCAGGTTCACGCGCCGCCATATTGGCTGCGCTGAGCATTTGCGCTGGCTCGCCCCACTCTTGCTGCTGCGCAATCTGTCGCTCTAGCGTTGCCATTCGCGCTTGGCTATCAAACCATTCAAACGCACCGCTCCAGCGCATGGGGATAGCCAGGTCTTGCTCGAGATAGTGCCAGCCTGAAACGCCAAGCTGATTGAGGCTGTGATAATCGCGCGGCTGCTTCGCCCAGCTGGCATTGATCCAGGCAAAGGTGCCTTTGCTAGCGTGGCTGGCTGGGCCTTCTTTATCAATGATGGTGACTTTGGCGCCGTTTTTAGCCAAAAAATAAGCGATGGAGGCACCGACGATGCCAGCGCCAACAACGACAACCTTGAGCGGCCCATTTGCGCTTTCGCCGGCACCGCAGCTCGCGAGCAAGCCAGCTGCGCTCAGCTGCAGCATCGTCCGCCGGTCTATCTTTGCCGCACTTGCCATATAAGGTCCATCTTAGTCACGCGCTCGTTGAACGGGCTATGAATTGGCCAGGCTTAGTCTTCTAATCCCATGGCATGGACCATGAGATGGTAGATGACATGTTGTTCTAAAATGCCGCCCACCAAATGGGCCCAGGGGCCGCTTGCCAGCAGCGCCACGTCTTCGCCGCTATGCGTCTCTGACCGCTTAGGGATGAGCGCAGGCTGGCGGAGTATGGCGCCCTCTGCGGCCTGGGACGGATCGCGTACGCCATCTTTTGCGCCTGGTCCATTCATATAGCCAAGTGTCGTATAGGGGAGGCCATCCCCGGCCAAGGCTGGTGCCCCAGTGGGCGTGCCTGTTTCGTCGTTTTGAACGACAGCGCCCAAAATATCGTTGCCCCGGGTGGGATAGCCCGAGATGGTCAGCGTGTGGCTGTGATCGGCAGTTACGAGAATGAGCGTTTCGCTCATATCGACGCGGTCCAGAACGAGGCGGACGGCTTTGTCAAATTCGCGCGCTTCTTCCAGTGCTAATTCAGCCCGCCCGGCATGGTGGCCATGGTCAATGCGTCCACCTTCAACCATCAGGAAAAAGCCATCCTTGTTAGCGCTCAGCATATCAAGTGCCTTGCCAGTCATCTCTGCCAGGCTCGGGGAGGGCGTTGTCTCGCGGGCATAGGGCATGTGGCTGGGCGCGAAAAGTCCCAGTAGCGGTCCGGCGGTGGCCGCCTCCATTTGCGCGGCGGTGGCGGCGAAACTGCCAGGCCAGCGGGCAATCATGTCGTCATCGAAGGCACGCCTGCCGCCGCCAAGGGCAACGGTGAGGCCGTGAGCGCTGTCAATCAATTGCTCTGCGATGGGCGCGCAGCCGGCCGCTTTGGCAGCGCTAGGCGTGGTCTTGTTGCTCTCCCAATTGCGGTCAGGGCTGACGGCATACATGGCCGCAGGCGTAGCGTGCGTCAAGCGCGCGGTCGTAACGACACCGGCGGCGCGGCCGCTGGATATAGCGCGCCGCGCAAGCGTGGTCAGCGGGCTTTTAAGGGCCGCTGGGCAATTGCCCCGGCCAACGCTAGGCGCAGTATTGATGACGCCGGCCCGGGTTTTCAGGCCGGTGAGCATCGCGGTGGCCGTGCCTGCAGAATCAGAAACCTGCTGGTCGGTATTATAGGTTTTGATCAAGGCGGAATAGGGCAGGGTCCCGAGCGATAAGACATGCTCTTCGCCTGGCTTTCCATCTTTTTGGCCAGCATAAATGCGCGCCGCTGTGATGGTGGAAATGCCCATGCCATCCCCGATCATCAGCACCACGTTCTTTGCGCGCGCCGTGTTGGGCGCTAGCGCTAAGCGCTGCTGCATCGCAGCCGCTCCTGCTGCAAAACTGGCAGGGTCTTCAATGGCTGTAGGACTGCTAAGCGCGGGCGCTGCGCAGGCACCTACCAACAGCGCGAGTGCGAAAACTGCTGGGCGTGCAGGAAGCGTCATACTTTATTCTACTGTGATGGGAATAACGGTTTTCACCACATGTTTTTTAGCGCCGCGCATAATATAGCGGATGTCATAGGCGCCTGCCTTTTTTGGCATTTTGAGGAGGCCGACGCCGTCTTTGGCACTGCGCGTCCAAAAATAGGCGATTTCGCCACTTGTGCGTTTTTGTCCGCGTGGGACGATATCGACATAGTCATTGCCACGCCCAGGGCCCGTCCAAGCGATTTCCACTTTCGTGTCTGCTGCGGCTTTGGTTGGCGCTTCTAGCGTCGCTGGCACGGCGGTAAAGGTAATGGGCTGGCTATGCAGGACCACCTTGCCGCCTGCGCCATTGTGAACATAGCGCAGCGCGTAGGTGCCTTCTTCAGCAGGGATTTTTAAAACCAGCACCTCGCCATCGCGCGTCCAGCGATAGCTGATTTCATTTCCAGCGCGGTTGCTGCCGGCAGCGGCGATGTCGATATAATCGTTGCGCCCGCCGGGGCCCGTCCAACTCACTTCGAGGACTTTGTCCTGCGCCATCGTGCTTGGCGCGTCGAGCGCTGCTTCAACGGGGATGACCGTTAGCGGCTTGGATTTTAAAACCCTTTTGCCGTCTGTTGGGTTGAGAACGTAGCGCACATCATATTCGCCTGGCTTTGATGGCAAGGTGACAACAAGGCTCTCCCCATCGCGCACCCAGCGGTAAGCGAGCTCATCGCGCGTTTTGGTATTCCCGCGCGGCACGATGTCAATATAGTCGTTACGCCCGCCGGGCCCTGTCCAATTAACTTCAAAAGGCGCGCCCATGGGCATGGCGGGCGCAAAATCGAGCGTCACATCCACTGCCTTGAGCGACAACGGCGCGCGCGCCATAACGCGCTTTCCTTTTGGAGCGTTGAGCACATAGCGCACTTCGTATTCCCCTGGCTCCCCAGGCAATTGCAGGACAGAGGGGTTACCATCGCGCGTCCAGCGATAAGACAGTTCATCGTCCGCCGCCTTTTGGCCTTTGGGAACGATGTCAATGTAATCGGTCCAATTGCCCGCGCCCGTCCAGCTGACTTCTAAAATTTCCCCAAGGCCAACTTCGGGAGCGAAAGCCAATTCTGTGCGAATGTCTTCTATTGTGATGGGCAGTGTTTTTAATACGCGCTTACCGTCTGATCCGCGCGCCACATAGCGTAGGTCATAGTCCCCTGGCTCGCCTGGCATCGTCACGGCAATGACATTATCCTCGCTGTCGCGCACCCACCTGTAGCTGATTTGCCCGCGGGTGGCCGTGTTGCCGCGCGGGACCACATCAATATAATCCGCTTGGTTGTCTGGTCCGCGCCATGTGACTTCCACGGGTCGGCCCACGCCCGCCGTATCGGGCGCAGACAGCGCCACTTGCGCATCGACCACCTGCACGAAAGCTTCTGCAATGACATCCTTCCCGGCGGCATTGACCCAAATATAGCGGGCCAAATAAACGCCGGGTTTTGCCGGCGCGCGCAAGGTGCCGGGGCTGCCATCGCGGACGTAGAAATTGCTGATGGATCTCACGGCTGTGCCAACCGCTTCTGGCCCTACCAAATCAACATAATCGGGCTTATCAGGTGTGTCGTCCGGGCCTTCGAAACGCACTTCGAAGTCATTCCCGATTTCCACCATTTCAGGCACAATCAAGTTCGCTTGCGCTGTTCCGACATCAATTGGGGCCGCTTCAGCGGCCTTAGCCACGGTTTGAAGCGCTTTAGATAGACTGCCGGCGTCGCTTGCTTGCAGGTATAGCCCGCCTGTTTCTTCTGCCAGGCAGGCAACCTGCCGCCCTTCGGCTTCAGACAGACCAAAGCCCACCACATGGGCTGTAAAATCAATGCCAAGGCGCTCGAGCTCAGCGCCTGCTGCGCACGGGTCTGCATCACAGGTTTCAATGCCGTCTGTTATGGCAATGACTGTGGCAGCGTTCTCGGTAATTTTTAGCCGCTCAGCCGCCTGGCGGACAGCGGCGGTCAGCGGGGTTTTGCCCATGGGCCGAATGGCATCCACTTTGCTCGCGATTTGTCCTTTTGGCCCAGGCATCGCCAGCAGCTCAATATCGCCGCAGTCGCCTTTTTTGCGGTGGCCATAAGCAATGAGTCCTGTTTTTGCGGCCTCGGGAAGAGTGTCTATGAGATTTTTGAGCGCTGTGCGGGCAATATCGCGTTTGGAAGTCCCGTCAATTTGTCCCCACATCGAGCCAGAGCTGTCGAGCACGATCATGATATCGTTTGGCTCTTGTGCCAGCGCTGCCGGTGACATCGCGCTAACAAGACCAGCAATACTAAGCCCAAACCACTTTAAAATAGACACTCAACCGGTCTCCCTTCCGCTTATATGTATCAGAAGCTACCGCGGTGTGCGCGCCGGATCAATCGCTGCTGTTGCTTTCGCATAGCCGCCTGTGCCAGGTGCTATCCGCTGATCGGAGGGTTGTGCAGGCACGCGTGTGTTTTTCCTACTGGAACGCTAAGGGCTGGCCGCAACAAGGTAGGGGTGAAAGCCATGGGCTATGACGTGATCAATCCAGCAACGCAGGAGCTCCTGCTGGCCTTAGAAGATATGTCTGACGCAGAGGTGGACCGCATTGTGATGCGCGCCCGCGGCGTCTTTAAAAGCGGGGCTTGGTCGGCTCAGCCAGTCGCAGCGCGCCAACAAGTATTGCACCAGATTGCTGATACGATTGACGCACATGCAGCAGAATTGGCGGCCCTTGAAACCAGCAACGTTGGCATTCCTATTGCGCAAACAACAGCTGCTCATGTCACGCGCGCAGCGCTTAATTTCCGCTTTTTTTCCGATTACATCGGCCAGGAAGAAGGCCAGCTGTATGAACAAAACCCCGATTACTTGACCTTTGTGCGCCGCGAGGCGACCGGCGTCGCTGCGCTGATTGCGCCTTGGAACGCGCCGCTGGCTTTAGGGGCAATGAAGATTGCTGCGGCCATCGCCTTTGGCAACAGCGCGATCATCAAACCATCAGAGCAGGCACCGCTTACGCTCACGCGCCTCGTGGAAATTTTAGCCACTACAGACCTGCCGCGCGATGTCGTGCAGCTTGTGAATGGCCGCGGGGCGACCGCGGGCGCAGCGCTGGTGAGCCACCCTGGCGTCGACCGCATTTCCTTTACAGGCGGCACGCAAACTGGCCGCGTGATCATGCGTGCAGCCGCGCAAATGCTGACCCCTGTTACGATGGAGCTGGGCGGTAAATCGGCCAATGTGATCTTTGCTGATGCGGACTTTGACCGCGCGCTTGATGGCGCCTTAACCAGCATCTATGCCGGCAATGGCCAGCAATGCCTGGCTGGCTCGCGCATCTTGGTGGAAGAGAGTATCGCGCCGCGGTTCATTGACGCCTTTGTGGACCGCGCGGAAAAAATCACAGTGGGTGATCCCATGGACGGTGCTTTTCAAATGGGTCCTGTCGCGTCTGCCGCGCAATATGCGCGCATCCAGTCATTCCTCAAAGGCGCTCTTGCCGATGGTGCGCGCTATTTGACAGGCGGCGATCGGCCAGCGGGTTTGGACAAGGGATATTTCCTGCGCCCGGTCGCTATCCAGACCGATGATCCAAGCGCGACGGTTTGCCAGGATGAGATTTTCGGCCCGTTTGCGACCTTCCTCACCTTTAAAACCGAAGAAGAAGCCTACAAACTTGCCAATTCAACCAGTTTCGGCCTGGTCTCCTATGTTTGGTCGCAGGACATGGCCCGCGTGATGCGCGCGCAGGACGCTCTAAAGGCAGGCGTCGTGTGGGTCAACACGCCTATGACGCGCGAGCTTAGAGCGCCCTTTGGCGGCATTAAAGAAAGCGGTATCGGCGCGGAAGGCGGCCATGCCTGCGCGGCCTTTTACGGCCAGCAAAAAACTGTGTCCCTCCCGCTCACGGCGTTTCCACTGCCGAAATTTGGTGCATAGAGCGATGCGTATGTTGGCGGTTCTGGCGCTGGCAAGCCTCATTTCAGGCTGCGCCCAACAACACAGCACGAGGTACAAAGGTCTTGCTGCATACCCCTCCGTGGTGGAAACCTTCGCCAGTCAGAAAGTCACAGTGGTTGCTCATCGTGGCTGCTGGAAGGATGCGCCTGAAAACTCAATCGCTGCGCTGCGGTCGTGCATTGCCATGGGCGTTGATATGGCCGAGATCGATATCCGTACGACAGCCGATGGCAGCTTGATTTTGATGCATGACGGCGCCGTTGGCCGCACAACAGACGGGGAGGGTTTGGTCGAGCAATACACGCTTAAGGAGATCACGCAGCTGCACCTGCGCTCTGGGAAAGGTGGCCGTAAGGCGCCGGTCACGGACCATAAGGTCGCCACTCTGGCGCAGGCGCTAGCCGTTAGCGATGGCGCTTTGCTGCTGAACCTAGATATCAAGCAAGCAGACCCAGCCGCTGTGTTCGCCGCCGTTACAGCCGCAGGTGCTGAACGCCGCGTGCTCTTTAAGTCAGGCGCGCCGCCTGCTGACGCTGCGTTAGTAGGCCGCCCTTATCATGGCAAATCCGCCTTCATGCCCGTTATCAAAAACTGCCCTATCGGTGGCTCGCAGCGGCCTTGCGCACCGAACTTGCCGGACGCTGTGGCAAGCTATGGCCATTTGGTTCCTGCGGCTTATGAAATTGTGTTCGACGATGCAGCGTTTTTACAAACATCAGGGCCAGCGCTGGCGGCTTCGGGCATGGAGCTTTGGGTTAACTCGCTTTACCCGCGCATTTCCGGCGGACGCTCCGACGCGATGGCTATTGGCGACCCTGGAGCGGTGTGGGGCAGCCTGATTGAGGCAGGCGCTAGCATTATCCAAACGGATGAACCAGCAGCGCTGCTAGCGTATTTAGCCCGGGCGGGTTTGCGCTAACCCAGCGACGATTTATGCTGCCAAGCTCTGCAAGCGCGCATTGATGCGCTCGCGGCTTCTGCGGTAGTGCGGCATGCCCCAAACCAATAGTCCAACGCCAAGAGCGCCAAAGCTGCAGCCTACCAGGGCCATAGAAAAGCCAACCATCATTTGATCTTCAAAGACCCGTTCAGTGACATAACCGATCAGCCACATGCCAAGGCCAAGGGCGATGAGGGAAATGATGAAGAGGGAGAGTGCGCCGACTTGGCCGCGCATTTGGTTGGGCGCGAGAATTTGCCCCTGCGCTGTCGAGGCCGCCACGACAAAAGCGCTGAAGAAGGCTGCAATGGTGAATACAATAGACGCGAGCAAAAGCGTTGGCATAAAGGGCAGGATGGCAAGCGGAATGATGCAGCCAATGGCGCCGATGAGCCCGGCGCGCACGGGCGCATCCAGGCGGCCTTGCGCGGCAAAGCGGTCACATAAAAGGCCCGCTGTCAGCGATCCGGCGGAATTGACGAACAGGAAAATCAGGCCAAGCAAAAGGCCGACATCGGCCGTATCAAGCGCAAACACACGCAGGAAGTATGCCGGGCTCCATAGCCAAACGGCAAAGGCCGATAGCCCCGCGCAAGCATTTCCAAAAAAGAAAGCGATGAAGGTCTGTGGGTGTTCTTTGCGGATGAAGGAGAGCGTTGCGCCAATGGACGGCTTTGCGACCGCGCCATCGGCCCCTTCCATCAGGCCCTTGCGTTCAGGGTCGCGAATGGTCGTCCAGATGAGGAGCGCTACCAAAATGCCAGGTACACCAACAACGATGAAGGTGAGCTGCCAGGGCTTGATGAGGCCGATTATAGGAATGGACAGCGGGCCTGCTGATGTCGCCAATTGCGCTACGACACCGCCCACGATCATTGCCAGACCCAGCCCGATCATCGAGCCGGAGGAATAAACGCCGTATGCGCGGCCCAGCTGCTCCTCAGGGAAGCTGTCAGCAATCATGGAATAGACCGTCGGTGCCAGCGAACCTTCCCCCGCGCCCACGCCCATGCGCGCGAGGAACATTTGCCAAAAGCTGGTGGCAAAGCCGCAGGCGGCTGTGCAGGCGGACCAAACGGCTATCCCAAGCGTAAGGATCAAAGGCCGGTTCGCCGAATCGGCAAGCCGCGCGACGGGTATCCCCATGGTGGCATAAAACAGGGAGAACGCCGCCCCCAGCAGCAGCCCAAACTGGGCATCATCAATCCCCAAATCTTCGGAGATCGGCTTGACCAGAAGCGATAAGATCTGCCGGTCAACGAAGGAGAAAATATAGGCCACCATGAAAACGCCAATCATATACCAGCGATAGATGGGCGACGGCGTTTTGGGTTGGCGCATAAGAACTCGCGATAAACGTATTTGTTATCGCAACACTGGACGCAATGCTGCAGCGCGGTCAAGCCCTGGCATTAGTCTATGTTGTTGAGATCGCCGGTAAATTCATCAGAGCAGAACCGCCCCCCATGTAACGCGCGAGCGACATCGTCTTCGCCGTCCGGCTGCGCCATAATCTCTGGGGCATAGTCTTCCGCGTTGTCTTGCGGGTCATAGCCTAGCCAGCTGACGGCGTCGTTGCTCCACATAGTGCGCGTGTTGGCTGAAACGCCGTAAGCCACCGCGTAGTGATAGTCCGGGTGGTCAATGCAGCGCTGGAAGAGGTGCACTGCGTCGCGGTGGCTCAGCCAGGTCATGAGTTGGCGCCGGTCTTCCGGCTTAGGCCTGAAAGAGCCAATGCGGATACACGCAATGCTCATCCCATATTTGTCAGCATACATCCGGCCAAGCAGCTCACCAAACGCATTGCTCAGCCCATAGCGGCCATCTGGACGCAGGGGGACCTCGAGATCGAGCGGCTTCGCGCGGGGATGAAAGCCAATGGCATGGTTGGAGCTGGCATAGACAATGCGGCGCACGCCGGCCTGCCGGGCCGCTTCAAACACGCTATAGCACCCATCAATGGCGAGCGCGGAGACCTTCTCCCAGCTATCCTCATCCGCCAGGCCCGCCAGATGCACCACGCAGTCCACATCCTGCATGACCGGCGCGAGAGCTGCAGCATCTCGCATGTCCGCCAGCATGATCTCTTCGCCAGCATGTGCGCCGCCCATGGGCGCAATGTCGGTGAGGCGCAGAGCAGGGTAGGCTCCGCGCAAGCCTGTCCTTAAGGCGGAACCCACAGTCCCTGCCGCGCCCGTAATCAAAATCCGATTGGGGCTGTAGCGGTTTGTCATTCGAGCGCTGCTTTCGTCTTTGCCAGCAACGCAGCCGCGCCCGCGAGCATAAAGCTATGGTCAGAGCCCAAGAGGAAGAGGCTTGCGCCAAGCTCTTGCCATTTGCCCAGCTCGCTTACATCGCTGGTAAACATGCCGCAGCGCTTGCCAGCTGCTTTGGCCGCTTTGCAGATATCTTCCACCACCGCCACAACCTGGGGTTCCGATGGATTGTCAAATCCTAGAGACACTGTGAGGTCGGCGCGGCCGATGAACACGCAATCGATGCCCTCGACCGCTAAAATATCGTATAAATTGTCTAGGGCGTCTTTGTCTTCAATTTGCGCAACCAAGCTGGCGGCCCCGGCGCTTGCCTTCAAATGCTCGGCCATGGAGCGGGCCATATAGCCCGCCGCCCGGGTTGAGCCCGAAAAACCGCGCCCTGCGCCAAAGGTGCATGCGTCCACAAAAGCGCGTGCATCGTCGCCGGTAATGATGTGCGGCGCGAGGATGCCGTCCGCCCCCAGATCAAGCGCGTTTAGGATATGCTCTGGCTGGCAGCTGGGCACGCGCACCAAGGCAGGCATGTTGCTAGCGTGCACCGCTAGCAGACAATGATCTAAATCGCGGCGATCAAAGGGGCTGTGTTCACCATCAAGGCAAAGCACATCGAGGCTGCTGCGCGCAATCACCTCGCAGATCATGGCGCTGGGCGTTTTTAGGAATGTGCCGACGAGGGCTTCGCCGCTCAAAAGCCTGTCTTTAAAGAAAGTCATTGCGGATGCCCCGTTTCCTATAGTCGGCGCTACGGTTTCATAATTTACGTCAATCATCCATGCAAATTTGAGGCGGTGCTGGACAGTGCGCGCAGTGGTTCCATATCAATCGGGGATGAAACAAGTCGTTTTCGTGATCCGTGCCTGCTTTGCCGCCGTTTTTACTTTGAGCGGGGGCGCGGCCTAGGCGTTCGACTTTCAAGCTGCATCGCGGGCGTTTCCCGCCGATAAAGTCACAACGCTCTATCAACGCCAGCTCCCCCGAGCTGAGCAAGGTGATCCTGACGCCCAGTTTTTACTCGGCGTGATGCTCGAAAATGGTGCAGGCGTTGTTCAAGACTATCAAGAAGCCCTGCGTTGGTACCGTCGCAGCGCCGCCCAAGGAACGCGCGAAGCCCAGCACAATGTCGGGGCGCTTTATGCCAACGGCCAGGGCGTGGCGCAAGATTATGATGAGGCGCTCAAGTGGTTCCGCCTGAGCGCCGACCAAGGCCTTGCCCTCGCGCAATACACTCTGGGCGGTATGTATGCCAATGCGCAAGGCGTTGATCAAGATGATGCCGAAGCGGTCAAATGGCTCTCGCTCAGCGCGGAGCAGGGATATGCAAAAGCGCAATATGATTTGGGCATAATGTATGCCAACGCACGTGGCGTGCGCGAGGATCAAAAGGTGGCTGCCAAATGGTACCGCAAAAGCGCAAAACAAGGCGATCCTTTTGCCCAGTATAATCTCGCCGTCATGTACGATACCGGCGTTGGGGTGAAGCAAAACCAGAAAAAAGCAGTCAGCTGGTACCGCAAAAGCGCCGCTCAGGGGGAGGCCGGCGCCCAGACGAACCTAGGAACGCTTTATGAAGAGGGCCAGGGAACTGAAAAAGACTTAAAAGAAGCTGCCAATTGGTACCGCAAGGCCGCCGACCAAGGCTACGCGCAAGGGCAGTTCGCCTTGGCCACACTGTATGATGACGGTCTCGGTGTTGCGCTTGACGATGCAGCGGCAGCCAAGCTTTACCGCGCAAGCGCCGAGCAAGGCTTTGCGCCTGCACAGTATAATTTAGGCCTCATGTATTTGAAGGGTGAAGGCGTCCTGAAAAATAGCCAGTCCGCGCGTACGTGGCTGCACAAAAGTGCAGATCAGGGCGACGCTGAAGCGCAATACAATCTTGGCTATATGTATTCAAATGGTGAGGGCGCGCCCCGGGATCATGAAGAAGCCGCACGCTGGTATAAAAAGGCAGCCGAGCAAGGTCATCCCTCATCACAATTTGTTCTCGGCGTGTTGTATCAAAACGGCGAGGGCGTGCGCCAAAGCGATAAAGAGGCAGTGGGATGGTACAAAAAAGCCGCCGCTCAAGGGGACGTGCCAGCCCAGTTTAATTTGGGCGTGATGTACGCCCATGGCCAAGGCGTTTGGCCCGATGAGCTGCTTGCCCAAATGTGGTTCATCCTTGCCGCTGAAACACGCGATGCCGATGCCATTGAAAACCGTGATCAGATTGAAGGCATGCTCTCGCCCAAGCAGAACGCCAAAGCGCGCGCGATGGCCAAGGCATGCGCAGCCAACACTTTCAAAGACTGTTAAGCCAACACAAAACTGGTCTAGCAGCGTCCCTTGACCGTAACAGCTCTAACCGCGGCAAGGCGAGGCTTTGCGCGGCAGATAAAAGGCCCCAATTTTATGTCCCTGATTTCCAATTGTCTTGCGCGCAGTTTTGCCGCAGCGGTAGCCGTTCTCCCCCTTCTCGCAAGCGCGGCTCATGCGCAGGCGCCTGGCCAGCCGCGCGGCCCTGCGCCGGATTCCTTAACCCTTGGGCTCGGCGCGGCCATCGCGCCGCGCTTTCCCGGCGCAGATAACTATGCGCCATTGCCGTTTCCCAGCTTTGAATATCGCTTCAATGGGCGCACCTTGCGCAACAGCGGGTTTGGGTTTGAAGTCGACCTCACCAAGGGCTCAACCCTCGATTTTGGCCCCATAGTGCGCATTAATGGCGGCCGCGATGATCTCAACAATGCCGATGACCCCGTCATTGAGGCTCTTGGCCAAGTCAGCTTAACGGCGGAAGTCGGTGCTTTCATTGCCACGACCCGGCCCATGATTGTCTCGCGCACAGGCCCTCCGGTCTTGTTTACCGCGCGCGCTTCAATCGTTCAGGCTGTTGGCGGCCATGACGGCCTGATCGTGGAAGGCAGCGCTGGCTTCGTTCGGCCATCCCCAACCTGGACGCTTATTGGCCTTGCCAATGTCAGCTATGTGTCTGGCAGCTATAATGATTCCTTTTTCAGCATCACTGCTGCCCAATCTGAAGCCAGCGGCCTTGACCAATACAACGCCAATTCCGGCCTGCGCGATATCGGCGCCACCGGCATCGCGCGCTATCAGATCTCCCCCAAATGGAGCGTGACGTCCCTCGTCAATTACGCCCGCTTATTGGACGATGCAGCCAATAGCCCCATCGTGACCGAGCGCGGCTCGCCCAACCAGCTCTTCTTTGGGATCAATGTGGCGTATAAGATTTTCTAGCGCCCGTCTCCCGCAGTCCTGAACTTGCTTCAGGACTTCTTTCAGCGCGCCATTCAAAAGAGATGCTGGATCAAGTCCAGCATAACGGCGTTAGCTGGCAGGGACCGGCGCGAACCCCGCTAAGGATTCAATGGCGGTAATCAGCACGTCAACCCCATCGCCGCGTTTGAGATCTGTTAAAAACACATCTTTGCCTTGGCGTGACTTGAGAGCATGGGCTTTCATGATTGCAGGGTCTGCGCCCACATGGATGCCCAAGTCCGTTTTGTTAATGATCAGGATGTCTGAGCGGTTGATGGCCGGGCCGCCTTTGCGAGGGATGTCATCGCCTTGGCAAACGGAGATCACGTATAATGTCAGATCCGCAAGCTGCGGCGAGAAGGTGGCTGCGAGATTGTCGCCGCCTGATTCAATGAAGATGATATCTAAGTCGTCATGGCGCTCCTTGAGCTGCTCGATAGCGCGCAAATTAATAGAGGCATCTTCGCGGATCGCCGTGTGGGGGCACCCGCCCGTTTCTACGCCGATGATCCGGTCATAGGGCAGCGCTTGCCAGCGCATCAGCGCTTCGGCATCCTCGCGGGTATAGATGTCGTTGGTAATGACCCCGATCGAATAGCGCTCCCGCAAGGCCATGCACAGCGCTGCCGTCAGCGTGGTCTTGCCCACGCCGACGCCGCCGCCAATGCCGATTTTGATGGGGCCGCTCTGAAAATCAGTCATGTGGCAAAAATCCGCGTGTCTAAGGTCTCGTGCTGAATGGCTGCCAAATCAGCGATCACCGTGGCGCTATGAATGTCCTCTAAAGAGGCGCTGCACGCACTGATCGCTGTTTCAATGATCAGCGGCTCCAGGGCCGCAGTGATGATCACACCGTCCTCCTGCCCATAGCGGCCCATGCGCAGGGCCGCTTGGATGAGGTTGGTTGCGATACTGCTGAGGTAGAGTGAGACAGTGAGGCCGTGGTCCATATTGGCGGCTCTTGCCGCGGCGCCCACGCAGACGGGCAAGGGTGTTTCCTGTTCCAATGAGAGGGAAGGGAGCCATTCACGCGCGCTTTGAAGAAACGCGCGCCCTTGCTGCGTCGTTTCCTTATATCGCTCGGCGCAGCTGGCAAGGCTGAGCGCAAAATCGCGCAGATCATGATGATCATCGCTGCGCCAACTCAGCGAGCATAAAACTGCATCGGCCCAGCCCGATCCATCGCTGATCACAGCGCTGAGCCACTGGGTAAAGTCCTCGCGCGTTTCGATGAGGTTGGCCTCAAAGGCGTATTCCAAGCCATGGCTGTAAGCGAACGCGCCGGTGGGAAAGGCGGGGGAGAGCCAATAAGCCAGGCGCGTTGTGGCCGTGAGGTTCGCTGGATCAATCATGGGAATGATGGTGGGTGTGGGCATCGCCATAAGCGCCGCCTTCAGGGTCAAATGGCGCCGTAATGTACGTCACAGCCGCGCCCAGGCCTTTTAGCATCTCAGCGATCACAGGGTCTTCGCGCAGCCGGATGCTCTCGCGCGTGATCTCGGCAGCGAGATGCCGATTGCCAATCTGCCAAGCCAGCTTTAGCAAATGCTCAGGATCTGCCCCGCGCACGTCCATCAGCGCTTCGGGCGCGGCGCGCACTTCGATCACATCGCCATTATCTAAAACCAGCCCATCGCCGTGCCTCAGGAGGCGGGCCTCTGGAAGGTCCAGCGTGAAGGTAAGCCCGCCATCGCTGGTCAGCGCGATGCGGCGGCGGTGGCGCCCGGTTTCATCTAAGGTGATGGTATCGCGCGGCGCTGTGTAATCGCGGGTGATCGAGTGTGCGAGCATGGCCTTAAAACAGGAAATATCGCTGCGCGAGGGGCACGACCTCGGCTGGTTCGCAAACCAAAAGCTCGCCATCGGCGCGGACGTCATAGGTTTCTGGGTCGACCTCAATGTCCGGGCAATGGGTGTTGTGGACCATCGCCGCCTTGCTGATGCCGCCGCGTGTGTTGTGTACTGGGAGGGCGGCCTTTTGCAGGCCGAGTGTGGCCGCTATATCCGCATCCGCCGCCGCTTGCGACACGAATGTGACGGAAGTGGACGCGAGCGCCCCGCCAAAGGCGCCAAACATTTCGCGGTAATGCACAGGCTGGGGCGTCGGAATAGACGCATTGGGATCGCCCATCGGTGCGGCCGTGATCATGCCGCCGATCATGATCATGTCTGGTTTGGCGGCGAAAAAGGCTGGGTCCCACAGCACGAGGTCGGCGCGTTTACCGGTTTCAACAGAGCCAATATGGGCCCCAATACCATGCGCAATGGCAGGATTGATTGTATATTTGGCCACATAGCGGCGCACGCGGGCGTTATCATTCTCGCCGTTTTCTTCTGGCAAGCGCCCCCGTTGGCGCTTCATCTTGTCGGCTGTTTGCCAGGTGCGAATAATCGTCTCTCCGACCCGGCCCATGGCCTGGCTGTCCGACGCAATAATGGAAAAGGCGCCCATGTCGTGGAGAATGTCTTCGGCTGCAATTGTCTCCTTGCGGATGCGGCTTTCAGCGAAAGCGATGTCTTCTGGAATATTGGGGTCGAGGTGATGGCAGACCATGAGCATGTCGAGATGCTCGGCGATGGTGTTGACGGTGTATGGCCGCGTTGGGTTCGTGGAGGAGGGGATCACATGGGGCAGGCCGCACACTTTGATGATGTCCGGCGCATGCCCGCCGCCCGCGCCTTCGGTGTGGAACGCATGAATAGTACGGCCTTTGATGGCATCAATCGTAGATTCGACAAAGCCGGATTCATTCAGCGTATCCGTGTGGATCATCACTTGAACGTCCATGGCGTCTGCAACGGTGAGGCAGCAATCAATGGCGGCCGGCGTCGTGCCCCAATCTTCATGCAGTTTCAGCGCGCACGCTCCGCCTAGCACCATTTCTTCAAGCGCCGCGGGCTGGCTCGCATTGCCCTTGCCCGCGAAGGCTAAATTCATGGGGAGACCGTCGCTGGCCTGCAGCATTTTGCCAATGTGCCAGGGTCCAGGCGTAGACGTGGTCGCCAAAGTGCCTTGCGCAGGGCCAGTGCCACCGCCAAGCATGGTCGTGACCCCGCTCATCAGCGCTTCTTCCACCTGCTGCGGGCATATATAATGGATGTGGCTGTCAAACCCGCCTGCAGTAAGAATTTTGCCTTCGCCGGCAATGATCTCCGTGCCTGGCCCGATGATGATGTCGACGCGCGGCTGCGTATCGGGATTGCCGGCTTTTCCAATGGTTTTAATAACGCCGCCAAGCAAGCCCACATCGGCCTTGTAGATACCGCTATGGTCCACGATGAGCGCGTTGGTGATGACGGTATCCATCGCGCGCTCAGCGCGCGTGCGCTGGCTTTGCGCCATACCATCGCGGATGACTTTGCCGCCGCCGAATTTGACTTCTTCGCCGTAGACCGTGAGGTCCTTCTCCACCTCAATAAACAGCTCTGTGTCGGCCAATCGGACCTTATCGCCCGTTGTCGGGCCATACATGGAGGCATAGGCTTGGCGCGTCAGTTTTGCCATCTTATAGCGCTCCCATCACGTCGCCGCGAAAGCCAATGGCGACTCTATCGCCGCCAAAGGCAATCAGCTCCACGTCGCGCGCCTGGCCGGGCTCGAAGCGCACAGCTGTGCCTGCTGCAATATTCAGCCGCATACCGCGCGCCGCTCCGCGGTCAAAGTCCAGCGCTGGGTTGGTTTCAAAGAAATGATAATGCGATCCTACTTGAATAGGCCGGTCGCCTGTATTGGCGACTTTCAGCGTCACCGAGTCTGCGCCCTTATTCAGCACAATATCACCGCTTGCAGGAATGATTTCACCAGGTCTCATAGACGTATGTCCTCAGCCGCGGATGGGGGAATGAATGGTGACAAGCTTGACGCCGTCCGGGAAGGTCGCTTCGACTTGCACATCGTGGATCATGTCGGCGATACCCTCCATGACTTGGTCTGCGGAAATCACATGCGCGCCGGCTTCCATCAGATCCGCCACGCTGCGGCCATCACGCGCGCCTTCGGTTACAAAATCACTGATGAGGGCGATCGCTTCGGGGTGGTTGAGCTTCACGCCGCGCTCTAAGCGCCGCCGCGCCACCATTGCAGCCATGGCGATGAGCAATTTGTCTTTTTCTCGCGGGCTAAGTCGCATTTTTTAAAGTGTCCCCTCACGTATTCCATAGCCGTGGCAGCGTACGCCCTTGGCCGAGTATCGCAATGACCGGCAGCAGCGCTTTGCGCAACGCGTAGCCATCGCGCGCAGCGAGCCGCACCACCAATTTATTGGCCTCCCCCACGCGCCATGCTGATGCACCGCCCACGGCTTCGCTAGAAGAAAGTGTTTGGCGCACCGGTTTGATAAAACTCTGGGCGTTTTTGGTAATAAGCAGCACAGTTGCGATGGCCTTATAGGAGCCTAGCTTTGCAGCACAGTTGATCGGCATAGCGCTTTCTGCGTTGAGCGCGAGCCGCTCGCAATGAACCAGGCGGCCATTCATGCGCACGCTCCAGCTGTCTTGCAAGCGCCCCGATAAATATTGCTCCGCGCTATAAGACCGGCCAAGCAAAACGCTTTCCGCCATGAGCAGCCGCGCTGTTGACGCCATCTCCACATCGATGGCGCGAATTACATCGCTGCTATCAAACAAGATCGCTTCCTGCGGTAGCCAGTTGAGCGCCGCATCCTCGCTAAGGGTGAGCCGTGTTGTGATGCGGGTTTCACCGCCGCCGGATTTGTAGAATTTCTCGCATGCCTGGGTGCTCAGCGCCGTTGCCGTATTGGCGCCGGCATCCACTTCCAGGGCCATGGTATCGCCGCCCGTGAGCCCGCCTGCGGTATTGATAAGCGCCACATCGATATGGTCTTGGCCTGGCGGCTGCAGGAGCCGGGCTTTAAAGGCCCCTTCTTGATAGAGTGCCTTAGGGCGGGTTTGATTTGCCTGGGCGCGTAGGGAAATTCGGCCAATGCCATGCGTGCGCTGAAGCGCTGTGCGGGGCGGTCCCTCCTGGTACATGCAAGGCCTCAAAACAGAATTGATCAGCAGAGCCTAGCGCTTTGTTTGGGAATTGCAATATGGGCAAAGGGGCAACACCTGCGCGCAATTGGGCATCAGCAAATGTCTGTCAGCGATTGATTTTTTTCAGCCGAAGCATCATGACCTGTCTCGCACCGCTCAGCGCAGAAGCGGAAACTCTATAAAGACAATGAAAGACCCCGCAAATGAAGATATCCAGCGCCACATTGTTGGCCGCGACAGCTTTAGCGAGCTTGGCAGTGCCACTCCAAGTCCATGCCCAAGACAGGCAAAACGCCATTTCCGTTCTGACAGAAACAATCACGGTGACAGCGCGGAAAAAATCGGACGTAGAGAATGTGCAAGTTGTTCCCGTCTCCGTTGCCGCCTATAACGCCGGTACGCTAGAGGCCTTAAAGGTCCGCACATTGCAAGATCTCACCTTTTCAGCGCCGAATGTGGCACTAGAAGATATCGGCACATCGCCGGGGGTTGCCAACTTCTCCATTCGCGGCCTGGGCATAAATTCCTCCATCCCCTCGATTGATCCGACTGTCGGTGTTTTTGTCGATGGCGTTTATATGGGCGTGAACAATGGCGTCGTGTTTGATGTGTTTGACCTTGATAGTGTCGAGGTTCTGCGCGGTCCCCAGGGGCTGTTATTTGGCCGCAATACGACTGGCGGCGCTGTCCTCGTCAACACGGGCAACCCGACAGATGAATTGAGCGTTAAGGTGCGTGCCTCGGTCGATGGACCTGTCGATAGCGGCCGCGGCGGCAACAATTACATCATCCAAGGCACCGTCTCTGGACCGATTGTTGACGACAAGCTCAACGCCAAATTGGCGGCCTATTACCGCGATGACACCGGCTATTTCCGCAATCTCTTTGATGGGTCCAATCAAGGCGAATCTGAGACAGTCATTGTGCGCGGCGCGCTGGAGTTTCTTCCATCTGACAGTGTGCGCATGCTGGCCAAGGTCGAGTATTTTGACAGCGACGGCGATGGCGCAGTTGGCCAAAACCGCGGTCTCTTTCCCCGCGACAGCTTTGATTTATCGATCGATAATGACGGGTTTTATACTGTTGAAACTGTGCTAGCCTCTTGGCGCACAGATATCGATGTGAGCTTTGGCGATGGCACCATCACCAATATCTTCGGCTACCGAGATTTCTCCACCCGCACGGACAATGATATTGACGCTTTGCCGGTCGCTATTTTCAACTCCAAAACTGGGTTAGAACAAGAGCAGTTTTCCAATGAGCTGCGCTATAATGGCCGCTTTGACGCGTTTGATGTCACGGGCGGGGCGTTCTTCTTCAACCAGGATGTCGCCTATGACGAAGACCGCGGTTTTCCTGTGGCATCGCAATTTGGCGGCGGCCGGCAGGACCATACTGTCATTGGCCTATTTGCACAGACTGATTGGGATGTGACGGAGGCTTTGGTGCTCACCTTTGGCCTACGCTGGTCTTATGAGGAAAAAGAGGCGGCCGTTACCTATGTGCGTGGCCGCGCGGCCTGCTCTGTCATTGCGGGCACCTGCCCTGTCAGCGGCGTGAACCCCAGTAACCCCGCGGAAAACAACGGCTTTGAAGACGACGACAGCTGGTCGAACTTCACACCTAGAATTGCAGCGCAATATCGCTTTACCGATGGCCAAGTCTATGCCAGCTGGACACGCGGTTTCCGCTCTGGCGGCTATAACTTCCGCATCACAGCGCCGGGCGCCTTTGAGGCTCTGGCTACTGAGCGTGGGCAAATCGCCTTTGATGAAGAGCGCGTGGATGCCTTCGAGATTGGCGCGAAATATCAATCGCCCAATGGCCGGGGCACGCTCAATGGCGCATTTTTCTACACCGACATCAAAAACATGCAGCGCGAAGTCAATGAAGCCGCAGGCGATGATGTGGCAATCGTTCAAACCATCCTCAATACGGCTGACGCGCGCATCTTCGGCCTTGAACTCGAAGGTCAATACGCGCTGACAGACAGCTTTTTGATCAATGCCAATATTGGCTGGATTGATGCGCAATACACCGAGGTGTTCTCTGACATCTCCGGCGATGGCCAGATTGATGGTGCAGACACAGCCCTTGCAATCCCGCGTGTGCCAGAAGTGACGTTCGGCATCGGCGGTGTTTACCAGCTTGATCTTGGCGATGCTGGCAGTGTCGTCAGCCGGCTTAACTTCCAATACCGCGACCGCCTGGCCTATACGGACAACAATCTCGGCTGGGTCCAGTCCGCCAATATGCTCGATTTCAACATCGCCTATAATACGCCCGTAGAGGGCCTCACGGTCTCAGTTTATGGCCGCAATATGCTGGATGAGGTGCAAGTGGGCGGCGATACACAAACACCCTTTGCCGGGCCGCTTAGCAATGGCGTTGCCGCGCCATTTGATGTGTTCCCTGCCGCTGGAACCTTTTCTCCGCTCAACCGTGGGCGTACGCTTGGGCTTGAGATCGGGTATAGCTACTGAAGAGGAAGCTGGTTTAAGATCAGGGGGGACCTAAACGCCATAGCCCTGAACTCGATTCAGCAACTGTGTTTCACGCATATGTTTTTTGATCTCTCATCATGGGGCTTTGAGGTATGAGCGTTCATTGCAAGCGCATGTGAAAGAATTCCGGCTCGGTTTAGCTCCACCATTTTGGATCGCAACAGGCTTCTCAGCCGTTTAACGCTGGCGGCGCGGGTGGAGAGCCAATGTCAATCAACCAGCGGTGCATCAGCAGCAAGCAAAGCTCGCTGCTGATGTTGGCTAGGGTCGGCCGATCGCTTTTATGAGCGGCGGCGGCGTAACATCATGGCGGCAAATGGCGCAAAGAGGAGCGCGGTGGCTGGCGCTGGGATGGACTGGATATCGCCGCTGTTCACCAGTGAAATCACATCTGCAATCGGGAAGAAATCGATATCGTCAAGCGACGGTTCCAGCCCGAGCTCAATGACGCTAAAGCCATTATCGATTGCGTTAAACGTCAGTGTCGCCAGGCTAAAGCTTTCCGCTTGGGCAGACAGGTCCGCTAAGAGGCTCTCGATGCCGATATTGACAATGCCTTCGGAGCCGAACATCTCGGGCGGGAAGCTGGTATCAAGCGCGTCAATGGGGATTTCACCAAGCGCACTGGTCAGCGAGACGTCTTGTAAGGCCAAGAGGCTTGCATCGTAAATCACATCAACAAAAGCGCTGGCAATCGCTGCGCCGCCGTCACGATCAACGACAACGTCGACGATGAGGGGGGTTAAGGATCCGACGACGGTGTCTGAGCTTGTTGTGATGCTGATTTGCGCGGCTTGAACGGCAGGAATAGAAAACGCTGCAATAGCGCTGGCAATCATCAATGTACGCATGGGGAAACTCCTGTTTTTGGTACTAGCGTAAAAAAGAAATATGCGGCGCGGGCCAGCCACCCACGCCGCGTTGCTTTGGTCGTCTATCGTTTAGTCATCGTCTTCGGGCAGGAGGCTAAAGCGATCAAACTCGATCACCTCGCTGCTGGGGTCGCGGGTGTCGAAGGCAAAGCTGCGGACGGCGCCCATTTCTGTGTCGATATAAGAGAAGACGGTCACGTCGTTTGAAGCGACATACGGTACAGGAATATCGCTTTCGCCGAACAGCTGCTCAGGGTTGGCAAGCGTTGGGAAAATGGCCTCGCGGCCATGGGGGTCGCCAAACCCAGCATAGTTATCTGGGTTCCAGCGCGATGTTTCTGGGTCTTCAAGTTCGCCCCAAAAGCTGCCAGCCCAGCGGGTGCGCTGGGCTATTGGTTCACCGCCTTCTGGTGCCCAATAAGCGCCGAAGGTGTTCCCGTAGTTGGAGGTTTCGATGTAGTTGATGGAGCCGACTTTCGCCCGGTTCCAAACATGCGAGTGGCCCACATGCACCAGCTGAACGTCATTCTCTAAGAGCAGCGGCTCAACCTGGGTTTTCCATAGGTCCTGGGTGAGCGGATACTCATAGCGCACTTCCGTGATGGACCCGAGCAAAGGCTCGACTTCCGCTTCAAAGACCGCCGCGCGTTGCTCATAGTCGTATGGGAAATCCAGTTCTTTCGTTTGGGTTTCACCATCCACCTCATAATCCACATACATCACCGGCTGGGCGTGCACGGGAACCGCGTTGTCGCCAAGGCCAAAGATGGTGTGGTGGGCAAGGACAATTTTGTATTTTGAGTTTTGATAGGCTTCGCTTTCAAGCTCAGACTTCAGCCAAGCAAATTGCTCAGAGTCTTCATCAAAGCGCTCATAATGGAAATCGCCAAAGCCCCATTCATCAGGGTTGTTATTTTCTTGGCCCCATTCGATGAATTTTCCGCGATCGCGCGACAAACCCTCATTATCTGCGCGTACGTTCCAGGTGCGCCAGATGCGTGAGACATTCATAACGATGACATAGGCATCGCCGTACTCAAAGCTGTAATAGCTTTCGCCTTGCGGGCCTTCTGGATGGCTCCACATTTCGCGGTGGACATCAAAATCCTGGCTATTGTCAGCAATCCACTGGTCGCGGATGGCTGGATCATTTGCAGGGTTGACCTCAGCAGCGACATCCTCATAGCGCAGCGCAGCATACCAGCGCGGCTGTGGGTCATTGTCCATGGAGCCTAGGTTTGCCGTTGTGTCGCCGCCGTTGCGCATATAGGTTTCATTGGGGCGAAAACGGCCGGGAACTTCGTGGTTGCCGATAGCGCCCATGATTACGGAATGCTGGAGGATTTCCCCGCCTTTATAAGGAAATTCCGGGAACAGCTCTTGGAAGGTGCCATTCAGCGCCGGGAAGAAGGGGGGACGTGTGCTTGGGAAAGCAGGACGGCCATTCCCGCCAACATTGTTGCGCCAATTGGGGTCGTTGCGGTCAAACCATTCTGAGGCTTTGCGCGGGTTGTCCACATAGTCGCCTGATACCAGGACCATGTCGAACTTACCAACCGTCTCCTGGGCCTTTTGATAGCCTGCTGGGCTCATTTGGCGATTTTGTTGATCGGATGTGAGCAGGATGTTCAGCGGCTGGCCTTTGGTTGGCGCTGGCTGAAGCGTATAGGGCTTGCTGATGAGGCGCGTGCGGTCAGCGGCAATGGTCATTGTCCGGTACGGAACGCGCACATTCTGCTCCAAACCGTGACACGTCGCTTCATGGCGCCAAACGGGGCGCTCTACAACTTCGCTGATCTCTACGTCCGCATACGCATCGGCGCGCGAGGAAGCATCTTCAAACATACGCTCCATTTTTGTCGTGGTTGCGCGGACGCGGCGACGGCTTCGACCTTCCCCACAAATGACTTGGTTGACGCGGCCTTTGACGTTGGTGAACCAAACGACATTCACCGAGTCTTCCGTTGGGAGTTGCAGAAAGGGCTCAGCCATCATTTGCGGCGCGCCGCTTGGCAGGGCCTCGGTGACTTGCGCATGCGCCATATCTGGCATGGGCGCGGTGAAGACAAAACAGGTGGATGCAAGGCATGCCAGCGCGAAGCGTTTGGCGATCGGGGAAAGGCGATGCGTCATTGTGGAGCTGCTCCTAAGGGACTGAAATTACAGGTCAGGTGTCGTTCGGGAGCGCACCATTTCAGCAATACACAACACGCCAGTAGCCCCCGGCGCGCTCTTTGATACGCGCGGATCGCTGACATTTCTGTGATAGATTCTTAAAGGTTTGAAGACGCGTTGAAGGAGTTCTAAGAAGACATAAATGTCATAATTAACGCTATGATCTAGAACGGTTTCTATGGTCAGAAAACTGAAACATAGAAAGAGTTAATCAGAGCGACGCAACACAGCTATTAACAATCAAACTGTGCAGCTGTGTTGGCTGATGTGTTGTGACAGAGCCGTAACATCGGCCCTGCCTATCAAACTAAGCTAAACGATTTCCCAGCCATTGGGTGTTTGGCACGCTTTAATTTTTTTTGTCTTCATGGTGCCATCTTCGCCCGTGACCGTCTGCTCGATGGTTTTGCAGGTTTGCTGGGTCTTCGTTTTGACCTCAGCCACTTCGCCCTCCGGCGTGCCCACGACCGTGGCGTCTTGTGCGGCGGCATTGGTCAGTAGGCTGGAGAATACATAGCCTGTGCCGACCCCGCCTTGGCTAATCATATACCAATCCTGGCCTGAAACCTTGCCGACCACGTTGACGATATCGCCGCTGTTCAAGCGGCCGACAACTTTATAATCCGTGCCGGGGCCAGAACGCACATTGGTCCCAGAATTTGCCCGGTAATTCTCACCCACCAGATCAAGTTCCGGCACGGTCTCTACTTGGTCTTTTAAGACAGCGACTTTTTTCTTTTTTGTTTTGGTTTTTTCTTTGACAACTTTCGATTCGCCAGAGGCGCCCGTATCGCTGTTGCTCCAGCTTTTAGGTTGGCCTGTGAAAATCGTCGACATGACAGAGCTTTGCTGCGTCTCAACATCTTCCCCGCGCAGCATTTTGCCAAAGTCTCGGCTAATCGCGTTGCCAAGTGAATATTCCATGCAGCGGCTCATAACATCGACGCTGCCGGTATAGCGCGCGCAGCTCATATTGATGCCAGTTGCTTCTGACGCTGCATCGACCGCTGCGTCCTTGGCTTCGCGTATCACGCCGTCTTTAATGACGTCGAAAATGCCTGCTTGTACAGGCGTGACCAGCAGTGTTGCCACAGCCAGCGCTGCCAAACCCATCCGTCGCATCATAAAATTTACCCCAAACCCATATGTCCCAACCAAGGGAGATTGTAACAAACCAAAAAAAAAGCGCAAAGCCTTGTTTGGGAACAGCTAAAGGGTATGGCCGCTCCAGTCGCTCACAATGTGCTCTGCCGCGCGCAAGGATACAGCATGGTTGGTGAAATTTGGATTGGATGAACCCGACGTCGGGAACAGGCCAGGACCAGCGATGAAGAGATTTTCAACATCGTGCAGCCGGCCAAAAGCATCGGTGACCGATGTTTCACGCTCCTTGCCCATCACTGTGCCGCCAATTAAATGCGCGGAGGCGCGCGGCGCGGCCCATGGATCGTTCGCACCTGCTGCGGCTAAGACTTCAAGGCCGAGTTTTTCCGCAAAGGCAGCGAGCCCCAAGCCATCGTTGTCAAAAGCGTGGACAACGCGTGGCAGCCGCGTGCCATCAGGTCCTTCAAGGTCGCTGAGCTCAATGCGGTTGCCCTTTTGGGGCAGGTCTTCACCAAAGCCGAACATCACGCCCATATGCCGGGTCGCGCGCGCCATGAAGGCTTCTAGCTCTTTGCCAAACAGATCGGCCCGGCTCATGGCCACACCAAGCAAGTCATTAGGTTTTACAACAGGCCCAATCAGCCATTGCAAGGAGCCAAACGCGCCATCGCCTGCGCTGGTCTTGGGTTGGTGGGTCAGATTGATCATCTGCGCGCCCGTCACGCCCAAATAGTTCTCAGCATCTTCATCATCAAAGAAGCCATAGACTGGCGCGATCGAGTGCGTCATGAAATAGCGGCCAACAAGATCATTGGCATTGCCAAGACCCTTTGGATTCGCATCGGAGACAGAATTCAGCAAGATAGTGGGGTTGTGGACGGTGGATGCCGCCAAGATCACAAGCTTGGCTTTAACGCTGCGGCGCGCGCCAGCGTCATCGATATAGTCTGCGCCCGTCGCCCTGGTGCCGGCTTGATTGGTATGAAGGCGGGTGACCATGGCGCCTGCGGTAAAGATGGCGCCATGCTGCTTTGCAATGGGCATATAGGTGACCAGCGGATTGGCCAGAGAGCCTATAGGGCAGCCCGCATCGCACCAGCCATCATACACACACGGCGCGCGGTCACCATCGCCATAAGGTTCGGACAAAATCGCCATCGGGCTCGGCGCGGCCGGCATACCCATGGCATCGAACCCTTTGGCGATGAGCCTGGCTTGATTGAAAATCTCCAGCGGTGGCAGCGGATAAGGCGCATCACTTGGCGGCCGCCATGGCTCCGCGGATGCATCACCTGAAATGCCGACAAAGGCTTGCACGCGCTCATAATAGGGTTGCAGCTCGCCATAGTCGAAAGGCCAGTCGAGGCCTTTGCCATGGTCACTTGCCATTGTGAAATCGCTCGGCAGCATGCGCGGCCAAGTGCCGTAATGATGCAGCGCTGACCCCCCAAAGCCCCAGCCAGAGTTAAAGCCCACGCCAGCCGGATGTTCCCCCGCTGACAAGGTCGGCGGCCCGCCCCAGCGCAGCCGCCGCGACCAGATGCCCGACGAGACAAGATCGCCATCTTCCCAACCCGGCCCGCCTTCTAAAACGGTGACGGATTTGCCCGCCTGGGCGAGTACAGCAGCATAAACGCAGCCAGCCGCGCCAGCGCCAATGATCAGGACATCCGATTCATCCGGCACCATGTCGGCGCTAAGCGGGGCGGCTACCATGGCGATGGTGGCTCGATATGGGCGAGATAGGGCTGATCTAAAGTTTCAAAGCCAGCCATTGTGCCCCAGGTCACGTCGATAGCATCCCCGCGCAAGGCGAAATAGAAAAACGGCGCAGGCGGCGCGCCATTGTCTGACCAATCATCCGGCTGGGCACCAGAGATTTTACGCACAAGGCCAGCCTGTTCATCCGTAGTCAGTTGCGCAAACGGGCTTCCAGTTTCTTTCGCCGCAAGGGCCTCTAGCGCGGCCAAACCGTTCTTGTAAAACCCGTCCCACGGCGCGGGTACATCAAGATAGCCAATCATGAGCAAGCTATCGCGCCGCGGCGCGCTGAGGCCTGCATCCACATAAGGCGCGATGCCAGCAGCGCGCGCGCCTGGCACAAGCGTTTCGCCCAGAGCTTCTAAAGTCGTCACGTCGTCTTGGGTGAGCGTTTGATAATCTGGTCCCGCAGCGCGCGCCTCAACCGGGCTCATTTGTTGCTGGCAGCCAGCGATGGTGACGGTAATCAGTCCCGCCCCGCCGGCCTTAAGCGCGCCCCGACGAGAAAAAGCAGCTTTGCGTTTGTATGTCATACACGCCCCTTGCGCTGAGATGCTTTAGGCCTAAAGTAGTTCTCCAAGCGAGGCAAGCCTTGGGGGGTCTGATTATGAGCGAAGATGGGGGCGCGCTGCAGACGCGGTTTTCTAGAGACTATGGCCTGTCCATGCCATTTGCTTGCGCTGGCTTAGCCTTTGCTGGCACCACGCCTGAACTGGCCATCGCGATTTCGAATGCCGGAGGCCTTGGCGCGATGGGCATGGGGAAGTTACCACCTGAGGCTGGCGCTGCTATGCTTGGAGCGTATCGTAGCGCCGCGACCGGCCCGATTGATCTCAACTTCATCACCATTTTCACTTCAGACGCGCATATAGAGATGTGCTGCGCGCAAAAGCCAGAGGTGGTCAGCTTTCACTGGGGCCACCCAAAAAAGGCCTGGATTGACCAGCTGCACGGCGCAGGTATCATGGTGTGGGAGCAGGTGGGCAGTGTTGAGATGGCCCGCACCGCGCTAGGAGACGGGATTGATCTGATCATCGTTCAAGGCACCGAAGCAGGTGGGCATAATTATGGCACTCTGCCGCTCTTTGTACAGCTGCCTGCCATGCGCGACGCGTTTCCTGAGGCCATGATACTCGCTGCAGGAGGCATTATGGACGGGCGCGGCGCCGCTGCGGCGCTTGCGCTCGGCGCGGATGGTGTGTGGGTGGGCACACGGCTGATTGCAACACAGGAAGCCAATATTTCCCCGGCTTATAAAGACAAGCTGATCGCAGCAAGCGGGGAAGACACGGTGCGCTCGAGCTTGTTTGGAGGCGATACGGCAGATTTCAATCCCATGCGTGTGCTGAAAACGGATATTGTAAAAGAGTATGAAGGCCGCGAAGGAGAGGCGCCGGGCGGGCCTGAGGGTCAGCCAGTTATAGGCGAGATGACCATTGGCGACACGCCGCTGCCCATCCACCGCTTTTCGAACCTGCTGCCCATGGGCAATGCAACTGGCGATGTGGAACAAATGCCGCTCCTGGCCGGACAAGGCGTCGGCCAGGTGAAAGACCTGCCAAAAGCAGGCGAGGTGGCCCAGCACATGATGGCGGACGCGGCAGATATCTTACGACGTTTGGGGAGCGCGGCATGAGCTTAGCTGAAAAAACCATGCAAGATGCACAGGCCTGCAATGCCTTCTTGCGTGTGTTTGACCCGCCCTTGGTTGAGGCGCAGGATGGCCCGCTGTCAGGGTCGCGCATTTCGGTCAAAGACAATGTGTCTTTGGCTGGATACCCCACGACCGGGGCATGCCCCGCGTTCGAAACGCTTGTGTTGCCAGAAAATGGCTCCGTTACACGCCTGAAAGAGGCTGGCGCAGCGATTGTTGGAAAAACCAACCTGCACGAGCTCGCCTTTGGCATCACGGGCGCGAACGCCCATACCGGCGATACGCTCAACCCCGTGAACAAAGACTATCTCACAGGCGGCAGCTCCGCTGGCGCGGCGGCAAGCGTTGCCACGGGGGCTTGCGAGGCCGCCATTGGCACCGATACCGGCGGCTCTTGCCGCATTCCAGCCGCCCATTGCGGCATTGTTGGCTACCGGCCGTCCATCGGGCGCTATGATGGCGCAGGCATCCTCACCCTTTCAAAAACCCGCGATACGCTAGGCTTGCTTACAAAGGACATGGCGACCCTGCGCCGAGTGGATGGCGTGATGGCGCTTGCTGGCGCTCAGGAGCATCAGGTACAACCGGAAGAGACGACGCTCGGCCTTGTGGAGCCTAGCGCCTTTTTTCCAGTCAGTGATCCCGCTGTACTAGAGGCCTATGAAGCTGGCGTTGCCGCGCTGAAAGCCGCTGGGTTTCAAACCAAAGCGATTGACCTGTCTGCGGCCATTGCCGCGCATGAAGGCTGCGGCTTTGCCATTGCGCTGTATGAAACTGCCCAATCGATGGCAACGTTTGCCCGGGATCATCTCGGCCTATCATTGGCGGACTTCGCTGAGCGGATTGCCAGCGCCGATGTGCGCGGGCTGATTGAAAGCCAAGCCGGGCCAGATGCGGTGCCTGAAGCTATGTACCGCGAGGCGATGGAGGTCCATTTGCCCGCTTTGCGGCAGGCATTTGTAGCCGCGTTGAGCGGTGTTGACGCGTTGGTCTACCCCTGTATGCCCGTTGGACCGGTGCAAGCAGGTTCTGGCGAGATGATGCACGTGGCCGGACAAGATGTTCCTGCCTTCCCCGCCACGACAGCTATGACCGGCCCTGATTCCACCGCTGGCCAACCATCCATCACATTGCCATGCGGCACGGCGAATGGCTTTCCCACTGGGCTGATGCTGGTGGGCGCCGTCGGCGCAGATGATCACTTGCTTGCGATTGCCGCCAGCGCCGAAGCAGCCTTAGGAGAAAGAGCATGACCGCCAAAGACCCGATCACCAGCGTTGAGGGCATTCGCGACATCATTGGCGAGCCGCATCCACTGGTGGAAAAGAAGATCATCGATACGCTGGACGCGGTGGGCAAGCGGTATATTATAGCGAGCCCCTTTGCCATGCTCTCCACCGTCGATAGTGATGGCTTGCCTGATGTCTCTCCGCGCGGCGATGCCTCCGGCCAGTTCATTCATATCGTGGATGATGGAACGCTGCTGATGCCGGAACGGCCCGGCAATAAACTTGCCTTCTCGCTCCAAAACATCGTCGATAATGGGAAAGTCGCGCTCATCTTCATGATCCCTGGGGTGATTGAAACCTACCGCGTGCATGGGTCCGCCCAGATTGTGAAAGACCCTGATATCCTGCAGCAGCTTGAAGCGCGCGGGATGCCTGCTCTTATGGCAGTGGAGATTAAAATCCGCCGCTGCTTTCTCCATTGCGGCAAAGCCGTCATGCGCTCTTCATTGTGGAAAACAGAAAGCCAAGCTGGCAAGCTCGCCTTTAAATTCGGCGAAACCATTGCGCGCGAAGCAGGGGAAGGCAAAGAGCTGGAAGAGGCCGTCAATCAACTTGTCGCGGAAGACTACCGCGACAATCTTTAGGGCCTCGATTATAGCGGCCCCCGCGTTGGTTCTATTTGAACAGGAATGATTTCGTAGTGTGAATGATTCGCAGGTCCTGTAGCGCGGATAGATAAAAAACGGCTGTTTTACAGTAAACGCCCGCGCTGAATTGTCCCAGAATGGGAATCTATGACGGGATGTTTTACGCAATTTGAAAAAATCACAGATAAATCACATGCGCGGCGAAAAACGCTCGAGTTTTCCACATGTCTCTTATACGGTCTCGCAATGTAGAGTTGTGTTGGAGAAGAGTTATGTTGCGTTTTGCAGCAATCGCATCTGTTTTATTGGTCGCCGGGCCCGCTCAGGCCGTGAGCGTCACCACGTTTGATTTTACGAGCGCTGGTCCGAACCAAACTGTTGGTCAGTCCGAAACGTTTACTGAAGGTGGCTTATCGGTTGAAGCGACCGCCTTGTGGCAGTTTGGTGGAGCTTATGTTCCTATTCCTGGTGTTCAGGTCGTCCAAGGGCCCAATGGTCTTGGCGTGACAAACCCCAATGATGATGCATGGAACGGCAGCGACGGCCAGATTGACAACCTCGGAATAAACGAAGGTTTGGTCCTGGATTTCAGCCGAGAAGTTCGTGTTGATGAGATCGCGTTCGGCAGCGCCGGTCGCAATGACCAAGGGACAATCTTCGTTGATTTTGCTGGTGATAATACCGATGATTTTTTCCAGCAGGAAGCCAGCTTGAACCTTCGGGCAAACAACCCCTACACAGCCATGTTCAACGGCCTCGTAGATCGCATCCTATTTGGAGTGCCCGGCGGTTTCAATTTTAACGACGACTATTACCTCTCGAGCATTACGGTCACGCAAATGCCTGTCCCAGCCGCTGGCGTTCTGTTTGGCTCCGCTCTTGGCCTTGCCGGCCTCTGGCGTCGCCGCGCAGCCAAAGCAGCGCAGGCCTAGCACCCACTTTTCAATCTGAATGTAGAAGGGCCCCCTTGCGCACAGTGCGCGGGGGCCTTTTTCTGTCTGCTTTTTAAGATTGCGGGGGTTGGCCTGCGTAGGTGATACGCCGCAAAACCATTTCAAAGGGGCCAAGCGGGAAAAAGCGCCGCCAGGCTACGCAGGCGAGCACAAGGCAAAGGGTCACGCTTATCGCAAGTGCCGTCGCGGCCGCGTGGCTGAGCTGTTCCCACAGGCCAAAGCCGTAGCCGGTGAAAATGGTTGATAAGATGATGGATTGGCTCAAATAAATGGTGAGGCTCGAGCCACCCGCTTTTAGCAGCATGTGCATGATGGGCCCTGGCGGTTTGGCAATATTAGCGATGACGCCGAGGTAGCCAAGCGTCGTGAGCGGCGCGGCTATGACGACGAGTATGGCTCCTGGCAGCGTGGCACTCCATTGGAGGAGGCCAGCGCCAAGAAGGCTTAGCAAAACGCCGGGCCCGAGGCACCACCACCGCAGCTTACGCCACATGGGGTGGTCGGGGGTCTCCATACGCGCTGACTTGACGGCAGCCAGCCCGAGGCAGAACCAGCCAAGAGCAGACACACCCTGCGCAAATAGTCCAAACAGGAAAACGAAGCTAAACACGATGCTGCGAAATAAAGCGACATCGGCAATAGTGCCTTCGAGCATAACAGTGCGTTCGAGCGCTATGATATCGTCTGGCATGGCCTCATCAAGACTGAGAAGAGGCGCTGCTATAGCCATCTGCAAAACCAAAAGTGCGATGGCGAGGCGCACGAGCTGCTGCACTGGCCAATCACGTACAAAGTATAAAATCGATCCCGTTACAGCGTAAATCAGCAGAATATCGCCGGGGAAAAGCAGGCAGCCATGCAGAAGGCCAAGACCTGCAAGGCCAAGCATCCGGTTACGGTATAGTTTGCCCAGGGAGATGTCTTGTCGCTGCGCCGAGCGCATGAGGAAACCAAGGCCCGCGCCGAACATGAACGAAAAAAGCCCATAGGTTTTCAGCAGCGCAAGTCCATTCACCAGCAAAAGCGTCACGCTATCGCCGCGCGTGCCGCTTGCCTCGGGCGCTAGACCTTGGAGGATCGAAAAGCCCATATATTGGACATTCACAATTACAATGCCGAACAGTGCGATGAGCCGTAGATAGTCCGGCATCAATGCGCGCTGCGGCGTTGCTGCGCTCATATGGATTTTCGCCTAAGCGGCAATCGCTTCGCGCTCATCCATTTCAGTGATCGCTGCTTCGAGCGTTTTGCCGTGTTCATCTGCTAACGCGGCCACTTGAAGCGCCATGAGTTGATCCGCCGTCATATCTGGCCGGGCGTCTAGCTGCTCCATAATCCGGTGGAAGTTGGCCAGCCCGCGTTGATGCGTATCGGAATAGCCTTTGATGAGCTGCTGACATTTGGCGATTTGGACGGCCAGATCATAGTCCCGCGGCGCTGTCTCGGTCACCCGCGCAAGCCATTTGGCAATGCGGGCATGCTCTTCCTTGTGGCGCAGGGTGATGCGCTTAATGGGGCGCATGGCCGCGACTGTGTTGAGCAGCAGAAAGCCAGACAGCTTTTGGGATTTCACGAACCGGCCTTTGGAGAACAGTGGCGCGGTGGCTTTTTCAAGCCACGTCATCTTCTTCATGGCGCTGCCGATAAAGGCTGGCGTCGCCTCGGCGATTTCCACATAGCGCGGATGCATGAATTCCACTGTGTAAACAAGCTGGTCTGGCGCGGCGCGGACTTCTTCGCGCACGCGCTTAAAGCGGCTCGCGCGCGTCTTTAGGTCTGCAACGCGGATGGTATCTTCATAGGCCATCCACAGCGCTAAATAGCGCGCCGTTTCTGCCGTCAGCTCTTTGGTGTCGCTTGTATCCAGCGCTGCGATCTCTTTGGCTTTGTCCAGATACTCATGGGCATATTTGATGTCGAGCGCATCGGCGCATTTCTTTGCCCCTTCATAAAGGTAGACATGAGCTTGCTTGGGAAACTCGGCGATGATCCGGTCGATGATCTTGCCGCCTTCGCGCGTTGTGGCCTTGGAGCGAAGAATGGTCTCATCGGGGTCTTGAACTTTGATTGGCTCCTCGCTTTTGCCGGTCAACGCTTGCTGCGCGCCGTCATAGCCGGAGGCAAAGCCCGCGAGGTTTGTCGGCACAGCGCGTTTGCCGTCCCTGATCACCTGCTCATAGGCTTCCTTGGGGAAGGGCAGAGCGCCAGAGCCAGCCAGCGCGCCGAATAGAACGGATGAAATAACCGTACCGGCATCTGCGGCCAGCGCGTCCATATCAAAATCAATAAACTGCTGGGCTTGTTTGCGGGCGATCTCACGAATAGCGCCCGCATCAGCGATGCCATCGCCCATGGCGGATTTTTCAATGATGCCGTAGACCCGGTGCGATGACGCAATCAGTGTCGTGCGATCCGGCGTCACAAAGTTGCGGATCATCGCGCGGCCAGCTTCCATCAATTCAGATGCGATCACCACATCCACATCGCCAGAGGCTGGCATCAGCGCTAGGACGGGCGCATCCTTGTCATCAGGAACGGCGCTTTCAGGGAAAATCTCGAGGTAATAGACCGTCGCGCCCGTGCGCTGCGCCACGCCGGGGACGGAGGTATATTGCGCGTAATAGCCATTGTTATCGGCTAAGTGCACAATCCATTCAGCAAGCACGCCGCCACCTTGGCCGCCAATGGCGTTCACAGCAATGGTGATCGGTTTGGCTGTGTCTTGCTCAGCCGGGGTGAAAGAACCTTGTTGGGGCATCTCGGTCATGGCAAATGTCCTTTAAAGACTACGGGCAGCGATGGATTGATCGCGGCGGTCTTGGAACCAGCCGATGACGCGCTGCCGGGTGCGCGCGGCGAAGCGGTCCCAGGCAGTATCATTGAAGATCACCTCAGCGCGGTAGAAGCTTGGGCATAGTACGGCGGCGTGGCTCACTTCCCCGCAGAGGCCGCAGCCGACGCAGCTATTGTCCACATGGGCGATGGGGTGCTGGCGCAGCGGGTCTGGATTTGGCTTAATGGTCAATGATGGGCAGCCGGACAAGCGGATGCAGCTATGATCGCCGGTACAGGTATCCGGGTCTACGCCAAAGCGCTCTCGCACCGCGCGCTTGCCTTCTTTCACGCGCTTGGCAAACAGCGGCTTTTCGCGGCGCTGCCGGTTGAGCATGCACTCACTTTGGGCAATGATCACTTTCGGGCCTTTTGCCGTGGTGGTCATGGCTTCCTTCAGCAGGTTTTTCATGCCCTTCACATCATAAGTGCGGTTGAGCTGGCGTATCCATTTCACGCCCACGCCTTTTGCCGCGTCAGCAATGCCGTGCTGGGTCGAGCGGTCGTCATTGTCGTTGCGGCTGGAGAGAATGTCCTGCCCGCCCGTGGCGGCGGAATAATTGTTGTCGACAATAAGCAGGACATTGTCGTTGTTGTTAAACACCGCATTGCCAACGCCGGAGGTGAGGCCATTATGCCAGAAGCCGCCATCGCCCATCACAGCGAGCGAGCGCTGGTACGCTTCCACATTCAAGGCGCTTCCGCCTGCCGCGCCAAGGCCGTAGCCCATGGTGGTATTGCCGATGTTAAAGGGCGGCAGGATGGAAAACAGGTGGCAGCCAATATCGCAGGACACGTGAAACTCGCCAATCTCGCGCGCGACGAGCTTCATGGCGGTAAAAATCGGCCGCTCTGGGCACCCGGTGCAAAACCCTGCCGGGCGCAGCGGGACATGGGCGGCGAGCAGGTTGCGCGTTTCTGCGTCCAAGATTGATGGCACGGTGATGAGCGCGGGCTCTAACGCGTCTGGCGCATTTTGCTTTAAGAAATCTTCGACTGCGCGGCGCATCACATCGCCGGTATATTCTCCCGCGCTTGGGAACACGTCTTTACCAGAGACTTTGCAGGCGACATCGCCGCGCTTGAGAACTGTATTGAGCGTCTGCTCGATGAACTCTGGCTGGCCCTCTTCCACCATCAATACGGCGGATTTGTCTTTGCAGAAGTCTATGACCTCTGATTCAATCATCGGGTAGGTCACGTTCATGCAATAGATGGGCAGCTTAGTGTTGCCAAAGCTATCGCTCAGCCCAAGGCGCTCAAGGGCGCGGTTGAGCGTATTAAACATCCCGCCTTGGCAAATGATGCCGATGTTATCTTTGCTCGGGCTCTCTTGCGGGCCGAACCACTCATTGAGTTTGTTGTCTTCAATGTATTTGACTGCATTGGGCCACCGCTGCTCAATCTTCTCATGTTCATGCAGGAAATTCGCTGGCGGGAGCACGATCCGGTTGAGGTCACGCACCGGATTTTCCTTGGCCATTTTCTGCGTGAACTTGGGCCGCACATTGTCTTTGGCTGTAAAGCGGCCGTACATGTGGCAAGCGCGGATGCGCAGCTCAAGCATGACGGGCGTTTGGCTGGCTTCCGACAGCTCAAAGCTCTTTTCAACCAGATCGACAATTTCGCCCAGATCTGGCCGCGGATCAACCAGCCAGACTTGGCTTTTCATGGCAAAGGCGTGCGTGCGCTCTTGCATGATGGAGCTGCCTTCGCCGTAATCCTCACCCACAATTACCAGCGTGCCGCCCGTGCAGCCGCCAGACGCAATGTTTGATAGCGCGTCCGACGCAACATTGGTGCCCACAACGGATTTCCAGGCCACCGCGCCACGCAGCGGATAATTGACAGAAGCTGCAAGCATCGCGCAGGCCGTGGCCTCACTGGCCGAGGCTTCGAAATACACGTCGAGGTCTTTTAAGATCGGATTGGCATCTGCAAACACGTCGAGCAGATGAGAGATCGGCGCGCCTTGATAGCCGCCCACATAAGAGACACCCGACTGTAAAAGCGCTTTAGTGACTGCTAGGATCCCCTCGCCGCGAAACTCTTCGCCCTCGCCAAGCTTCAGCTTTTCAACTTCCTTCGCAAATGACCGTTCCGCCATGGGGGCTGCTCTCCTGCTTTATGGGCACCGCTTTGGACAGGATGGCGGCGCCTGAATTAGGGTAAGTCATAACGATAGGGCAATTACGTGATTTTGCAAGTAATTTTGTCAGGGGCATCAAGCGCGTGTCTCCAGAGCTTGTTGCTCTCGGCCATCATATCGCTGCAGCTGCACCAGCCCATAGGCCAGCATGACTGCGAGTAGCGGGTCCGTGATCTCGGGGGTGTGGCCGATCGTGATGACTTGACTGACTTCTATGAAAGCAAGGGTGATAGTGCAGATGGCCGCGCTTTTAGTGGTCGGCATGGGGATAGCGCGCAATACATAGATGAGGCCGCCATAGAGAAAGAGCTTTTGCAGGACCGCGAGCGTATTGACGGCCATTGACCCGTTGAAAAGCCCTGCGAAGGGGATCAGGTTAAAAGCGCGGGCATTGGCGCCAAGCTCAAAGGGCGCCAGTCCGGAGAGGATAAGTTTGGCGATAAGGAGCGCTGCGAGGAGTGCGGCTGCTCTGCGCTGTCGCCCCAGCCACAACGTCCACAGCGCTAGTCCGATGACCGCGCCGAGGGTGCCAGAGAGATGGACGTTGTTCTTGATGATCAGGATTTCGAGCAGGAACGTGCCTAGAACTAGCGCCCATAAGAAGCGATCATAGCGCGCGGCGACGCTCATGTGGCGCAGGAGGAAGCCCGCAAGGAGCCAGCTAACGCTGTCATTGAAGACGGACACAGCGTCAAATTGCGGGTTAACCAAGAGCGGCTTCAAGCTGTTCTTGATCGATTTAAAATCAATCGACGGGACAAACGGAATGAGCCGGTAGGCGATCCAGCAGCCAAGCAGCAGGGCAGGGGTCACTGCGATGGGCGCCGTGCTCATGCTTTTGGGAATGGGCGCGCGCACCAGGCCAAAGGCGCCCAGCGCGCCCACCACCAGCCCAATCATATTTGCGCCCACATCCGGAATGCTTTCATCGCGCGTGGGCAAAGCGATTTGCAGGACTTGGAGGAAAAGTCCAAAGCCAGCGCCGGCCAAAGCAAGCGCGGTATAGGCAGGCCACGCGCTGCGCCGCTGCGCCAGCAGAAGGACGCCGATAAGGCCATATGGAATGAACAAGACAATATTGCCAAGCAAATCGCCCCTGCTCATGGCGAAAGAGCGTGGGGCAAGGAAGCTCTGCCATGCCTGCGCGGTCACGCCGTTCATCTGAAAATTAAACGGGAATAGCGATACAAAGGCGATTAGGAGACAAATCAGGCCGAACAGACGCGCCATGGTTCAAGAGGCCCTTTTTTTCCATCTGGTATATGGCGGCCTATAATCTAGCAGCTAGGTCTATACTAGTGTCTTCAGGGCGTCGGCCCGCTTGCCTCAGCTGAAAAACACGGGAGCGTAACAACGCGTGTCAGCTGAAGACGTGTTGCCCCATTTATAGCGCCTGTAGGCGACAGGTGCTGCTGACATCACCCTATTTTATATCATTAAATACTTGTTTTAATTGAATAAAACCTCTTTGGCACGGGGTTTGCTCTTTTCACTCACAATACGAACCTTAGGAGTAAAAGACATGTTCAAATCCCTGATCAAGATCGCAGCGTCCGCAACCGTTTTGGCTGTGGCTGCACCAGCAGCGCAAGCGTCCTTAATTACCTTTGAGTTTGGCCAGGAAGGCGCCGGCTCACTCGTCTTTGGCACTGAGACACGTGCTTACCGCGACACCATTGACGGCGTTCAGCTAACCGTGCGCGGCTATGAAGTCGATACACCTTCTGTGTTCAACAACAACGCGCCAGGCGCATCGACCTCTGGCGAAGACTTTGACCGTGAGCCTGTTACCCGCGACACATCTGGTTCCAACCAAGGGCTTGGCATTAACAGCGATGGCGACCAGTTTAGTTCTCAAATTGATGGTAATGATGGCGGTAATGACGACATCGAGTATTTGTGGTTCGATTTTGACAGCGCGACGATCGCTGATCTGGAGTTGGAACTGGTTGAAATCGTCTTCAACAATGCTGATTGGAACGATGATTTTGGCCTAGCCAACCGCACCAATGTGTTGCTGGTTGATCAGTCCATCGCACCGACCAGCGGCGAATCCTTCGCATTTGACTTTACCGGTTTTGGCTTTGTTGACGACTATTTCGCCGTATTCGCCGACAGCGGCACCGCTGGCGGTGGTGAAAACTGGAAAGTGCGCTCCATTACCGTGCGCCACCAGGTCTCCGAGCCTGCCACGCTTGCCCTTCTCGGCCTTGGCCTTGCCGGCGTTGCAGCCACGCGCCGCCGCCGCTCCTAGGCGCGGTAATCTGAAACCATAAGGCGCTGCCACCTGCCCAGGTGGCAGCGCCTTTCTTTTTTGCGCGTCCGTCTGCGCTCTAGCAGAACCGGCTAAAAAGACAAAAAGTGAATAGCCAAAGCGTCGCTAGGCAGCCTAATGTTGAACGCAGGGAGGCAGTGGATGTCTAAACGCGAAATTTGGCAAGCGCCGCAGGATTTCTTAGACAAGATGCCGGAGATTTCCGGCAACACAGTCAATGGCCAGGGCGAGGAAGACTGGCGGCGCGCGTCGCCATTTTTTTGGCACCCCCCTGCAAAGCAAACCCATGGCGACTTGATGAAATATGTGGTCACCAACAATCGGCCCACAGATGGTGAAGACTATAGCTATCGCAACCCTAAAGTAGACCGCGGGCCAAAGCTGGTGAAGCAGGCAGAGCGTGCGATTGAGCGCTCTGCGGAAGACTGGACAGCCGCTATAAAAGAGTTCGTGCTTGCCAATGAAGGCGATGACCTCGGCATTACAGCGATGACGCCCGCCTATGTCTATACAAGCTACGAGGTCAAAGAAAAGTGGGTCATCATTATCGCCGTTCAGCACGATTATGATCGCTTGGCGCAGGTGCCAGTCACCGACGGAAACATGATCGGCTATCATGAAATTCACCAACAATATAATCGCGGCGCGCGCGTCGCGGCCCGCCTCACCAATTGGCTGCGCGAACAGGGCCAGGCGGCAAGCAGCTGGCCAGGGCCCTATGCAGATGCCTTGCTCATGATCCCAGCGGCAATCCAAGCAGGGCTGGGCGAGCTGGGCAAGCACGGTTCCATGATCCATCCTAAGTTCGGCTCCGGCTTTCGCTTGGCCGCAGTGACGACGGATGCACCGCTCATCGCAGATAGCCCAATCGAGTTTGGCGCGGATGAGTTCTGCACCAACTGCCAGCTGTGCAGTCATGCCTGCCCGCCCGACGCTATTTATGATGAAAAGCAATGGGTCCGCGGGGAGAAGAAGTGGTATGTGGATTTTGACGCCTGCATCCCTTATTTCGGCACGCAATATGCGTGCGGCATCTGCATTGCCGTTTGCCCATGGACGCGGCCAGGGCTCGCAGATGGTTTGATCACGAAAATGGCGCGCCGGCGTGCGAAGCCCTCTTAAGGCAGTGTCCGCAAATTCCGCTTGAGGACTTTGCCGGTATTGTTTTTCGGCAACGCATCCACAAACCGGTAGTGCTTTGGCCGTTTGAAGCGGGCCATATGGTCTAGGCAAAAGGCATCAAGTGCCTCTTCGCTTATGTTTTGTGACACAACGATCACAGCCTCGACGCTTTCGCCCCAATCCGGATCAGGCCTGCCGATAACAGCGGCTTCCGCAACGGCTGGGTGGCGCAACAAAACTTCTTCAACTTCGCGCGGATAAATGTTCTGTCCACCCGAAATGATCACATCCTTGCTGCGGTCTTTCAGGGTTAGGATACCGCGCGCATCAAAAACGCCCATGTCGCCGGTGTAAAGCCAGCCGTCTTTGATCGTTTCTGCAGTCGCAGTTGGATTGTTCCAATAGCCTTGCATGACCGTATCGCCGCGTACGATAATCTCGCCGATGTCGCCAGGCGCACACGCGCTGCCATCGCTTTGCACGGTGCGCACATCAACCGCGCTTTGGGCGAACCCAACGGAGCCCAACACCTCTGGACCCGCCGGCTGTCCATCGACTATATGAGCAGCAGCACTCAGCGCTGTGATTGTCATCGGGCTTTCGCCTTGGCCATAAAGCTGGGTCAGCTTTGGCCCGAACTTTTTAAGCGCTGCCAAGCAATCGGCCACATGCATAGGCCCGCCGCCATAGGCGATGGCGCGCAAGGCGTCTCCCGGCGCAGGGCGGTCATGGGCCGTGAGCCGCCGCACCATGGTGGGCGCTGCGAAAAACGAAGTTCCAGGCCAGGCTTCTATGAGATCAAAAATCTCATCGGGATCAAATCCGCCGCTGGCCGGAATGACATGCACCCCGCCTTTCATCACATAGGCCAGCGCATACAGGCCCGAGCCATGGCTCATGGGCGCGGCATGGAGAATTGCGCGCCAGGGCGGCGTAGGGTCCACATCGGTTAAGTAGCAAAAGCACATGGCCTGAAGATTACGGTGCGTGAGGCAAGCGCCTTTGGGCATACCGGTGGTACCGGAGGTGTAGAAAATCCAGGCCAAGTCATCGCTTTGGCGGTGCACTATAGCGGCGACTCCGGCCTCAAAAAGCGCTTCATACGCAGGCGCGCCAATTGGAATAACTTTACAGCCCGGCGGCGCGGCCGCTGCAATGCTGTCCGCTTGGCCCTGCGCGCAAAAGCAGATGCTGGCAGCGCAGTCGTTTAAAATATGCGCAAATTCGCTGTCATGGAGTTTGGCATTGATGGGCACGGCGATCAGCCCCGCGTGCCATGTGCCATAGAGCACTTCGAGATAGTGCGGGCAATTGGGCGTGATCAAGGCGACCCGGTCGCCTGGCTCCAATCCCAACGCGTTGCGCAGCGCGCTTGCTAGCTTTGCCGCGCGCGTGGCAAGATCGCTGTAGCTTTGGACGACACTGTTCCCCAGCGCAATAGCAGGCGCATCTGGCGCAGCTTTGGCGTTGCGCGCGAGGTGAAGCGCTAGGTTCATGGGGCGCCTATAAGAGCCCTGCTATGGCGGCGGCGTCCGCCTTGGCCTGGCGCAAATAGGTGAGGCCGTCCCAGCAATCGATCCGTTTTTGGATGAGGCCGTTGGCGAGTTCAAACCACATGATGCCGGGCACTTCAAAAGCGCGCCCATCTTGCTGGAAGTGCATTTTATAGCGCGCGCTGCCTCGGGCGGCATCGACGCACACCGCCTCTACGTCATAGCGTAGCTGAGCAAAACTGGTGAGGAACTTGGCGAGGCGCTCTTCATAGACGGACTTGCCTTCGCACCCGCCGCCTAAGATACCCAGATGTTGGTTGACAAAATCATCGCTCACATGGGCGCTGACAATGATGGGGTCGCCGCTTGAAAACCCAGCAAAATAGCTGCGGATGAGGGCCTCGTTCGCGGCCAGGTCAGGCGAGCTGTTTGCCATCGAACTCTACTTCCGTCTCGGCTGGTATTTCCGGTGTTTGCATAAAGATAGCAGCCACCATGATGAAGAACACAATGACGCCATAGCCTAAGAAGACCACGCCAAACCCGCCAACGCTTTGCGCGATAAAGCCAGCAACGGTGGGCCCGACCATAGCCAGCGTAGTGACAAAGTGCATCGAGCCTAGCAGCTCCGGATTTTTCGCTGTGCCGAAATAGTCTACCAGTAGGACCGTGGTGGCAAAAAGGCACATGCCGTAGCCATAGCCTTCGCCCAAACCGAACAAGGTGATGGTCACTGGATTGTCGGCATAGGCCAGCGCAATCATGCCGATGATTTCCGCTGCTAAAGCAGAGACAAGCAGCCATTTAGCTGCAACCTTTTTCACAATAATGGCGCCAAAGCCGCGCGATAGGGCATTGATGAGCGCATGACCACTCAGCGCGCCGGCAGCAATAGCGGCAGAGACGCCAAGGTTGGTCATGTGGGTGACTGCCCAGCTATTGAGCGTGAGCCCGCATAACAGCGTTAAGGTAAGAGCCGCGACAATGATTTGGTACTGCCGGGTGCGGATCACTTGGGCATAGGTCCATTGCGGCGCGCCCGAAGCACTACACGCAATGGCTTCATCTTCCTCACTTGGCCCCCGATCAAGCGGCGACGCTCCGGCAAGACCGGTGAGGAAAAGGACCGTTAAGGTGATCATGACCGCCGTGACGCAGGTGCAGACCCACCAGAACATGCGCCAGTCATCCGTGAGACCAATAACGGAGGTCACCAAAATAGGGCCGACGACGCCGCCCAATCCGCCGACCGTTAAATACCAACCGATGGCGCTGGAGCGTTTGCTCTCAGGAAATTTTGTGTTCACATAGTGCACAGACGGCACGTTCCCGCACAGGGTAAAGCCAAAGCCCGCCAGGCCGGTGCCGATGAAATACTGGATCAGCGTGTCCGTGGTTGCCAGCAGCGCAAAGCCAGCCATCATGATGAGCCCGCCGATGCAGAAAGACGCTTTCACGCTGCCGCGCCGAATGACCCAGGCTGGCACAAGCCCAGTGATGCCGACCAAAAGCGCTAAAATAGAAAACCCGATGCCAGCTTCTGACCAGCTCCACCCCTGGTCTTCAATCATATAGGGCAGGGCAACACCCAGCGACGTAAATGTCGTGGAGGTGATATGAAAAAAGAACAGGCAGATAACAATGAAGCCAAGCCACACGGGGAGCGGCACGCGCTGATCTTCTTCGCTCACATCACTCTCACTCAATGCCGGCGCTCCTCGCTAATAGCAAACTACGCGGGACTATAGACACGCCGTGCGCTCTGGGCATAACGCGCAATGTCACAGTTCCTAACGCTTACTTTTTCTTCGCGCGGAGCGATTGGCAATGCTTGGGCGTTAAAAAAAGCGGCCGGGACGCATTTCCTTGGCAGAATGCAAGCATTGGTGCGCGTTTGCTCAACACCGCGTTGCGATGAAGCGTATAGCTGAGCAGCAGAGGGCGACAAGAGAGGATGCCATGACCCAACAAACAGCTATGACTGTGGACGCGCTCAAATCTGGCTTTGGGGCTGAGGTCTCGGGTATCGATGTTGCCAAGGCTAGCGACGAGGATCACCGCGCTCTTGTACAGACCTTCCATCACCATGGCGCGCTCCTGATCCGCGGGCAAGACATGACGCCGGAGGATCTCATGCGCTTCCTATCGGCTTTTGGCGAGCCGGAGGATCACACGCAGGTGCAATTCACGCTGCCTGGCTACCCGAAAATCTATCTGCTCTCGAACAAAAAGAACGACAAGGGCGAGCCCATCGGCGCGCATTTTGACGGGATCGGCTGGCATACGGATTATTCCTATAAGGAAGAGCCAGTGATGAACACCATGCTCTATGCCATTGAGGTGCCGGCTGAGGGCGGCGACACTAAAATAGCAGATTGCTGCGCGGCCTATGAGGCGCTCAGTGACGCGAAAAAGGCGCAGCTCGAGGGTCTGGTGCTGCACCACAGCTACAAGTATTTCATGGAAACGCGCGAATATGGCCGCAAAAAACTAACGGACAAAGTCATCCGCGAGAACCCAGATGTCTTCCACCCCTTGATCCGCACCCACCCAGCCGATGGCCGCAAAGCGCTTTGGGTCTCGACGGGAACCGTCAAAGGCATTGTTGGCATGGAGCAAGACGAAGCGCTTGCGCTTATCGACGAGCTGGTGGCGTTCGTCACCCAAGAGCAATTCGTCTTCACCCACAGCTGGCAGCCGGGCGATATCCTCACCTGGGACAACCGCTGCACGCTCCATACCGGCACATTATTTGATGATAAAAAATATGAGCGGCTAACGCACCGGATGTGGGCGCGCGGGGATAAGCCTTTTTAGCCCAAGAGTTGCGCTGCCTTACCGCATCCCCGGGCTCGACCCGCGGCCTAGTCTTTCCAGGTGCGCCGCTGGATCCCGGGTCAAGCCCGGGACGGCGATTATAGGTTTAAATCTGCATATAAATCCCGCCAGTCTGGGTTCATGGCTTCAATCAAGTTCAGCTTCCAGGCACGCTGCCAGCGCTTAATCTGCCGCTCTCTCTGCAAGGCAGCCTCGCGGCTTTCGTGTGTCTCAAACCAAACAAGGTTTGTGCAATCATACCGTTCGGTGAAACCAGGAACAGCATGCGTTTTGTGGGCATAAACACGCTGCGCAAGGTCACTTGTTTGGCCAGTATAAAGCGTCCCGTTGCGCTTACTACTTAGGATGTAGACGAAAAAGGACACAATAAACCTCAGTCCCGGGCTTGACCCGGGGCCCAGTCTTTCCAGGTGCGCCGCTGGATCCCGGGTCAAGCCCGGGATTGTGTTATATAGAGTTAAAAGCGCACTTCGCCAGTGATGGCGTAGGTGCGTGGCCGGCCAAAGATACCTTCAATGTAGGACGCTGCCGTTTCGAAGGCGGAGTTACCGGTGATCAAATAGTCAGAATCGGTGAGGTTGTTCACCGACGCTGTCAGCCCGTAGCGCTCATCTTCAGATTGCCAAGACACGGACACGTTGACCAGGTGGTAAGGGTCTTGGCGCAGCTGCGGCGTGTTGATCGCATTGTTGAACTGCGCCCCGCGGTAAGACCAATCCATTTGTGTGGTGACGGGTCCCCAGGGTGTGTCAGCTTCATAGGCCATCAGCAGGCTGGTCTGCCAAGGCGAGGTATTCACCAATTCATTGTCGATTGTGATGCCTGCCACAGACTCATCAATGCGGGTGTATTCCCCATCAATATAGGCAACGCTGCCGATAATGGTCCAGCCATTGCCTGGTACAATCGTCGTCTCAAGCTCAAAGCCCATAATCTCCGCGTCCCCGCCATTGAAGGTGATGGGGTTAAAGGTCTCGCGGACGATCAACTGCAGGTCTTTGTATTCCGAAAAATACGCCGCAATGTTGAGGCGCACGCGGTTATCGAATAAGTCGCTCTTAAATCCAATCTCATAGGTGGTCAGCTCTTCTGGGTCGAAGCCAGAAATGGGGTTGTTGAAAATATTCTCATCCGCGCCCACCGCAGGTTCAGGCTGCGTGCCAGCGTAGCGCTGATCAAAGCCGCCGGACTTATAGCCCTGCGAGAAGGACGCATAGGTCTGAATTTCTGGTGTCCATTGATAGGCAACACTGGCGAGAATTGAAATATCGTCAAATGATGCTTCTGCTGTGCTTGGGTCCACAAATTGTGTGCCCGGCGCAATGGCAATACCGCCCGGCGCTGCATAGGCATTTGGGAGAATGACACCGACCAAAGACGGTAGACCGGCGCTTGTGGCGATTGAGAGCGGTGTGAACTCTTTGTCATCTTCAGAATACCTGATACCAAAGGTTGCAGAGAGTCTATCTGTCACATCAAACGTCGCCTGGGTAAACGCGGCATAAGCGGTATTTTTAAAATCGCCACCAGATAAAAGAGAGCCAACAGGTAAGTCTACCGGATTTTCATTGGTACCTGTTTCGTTGAAATAATAAAGACCGACAATCCAATTCAAACGGTCGTCAAAGGCTGTGACGTTGGCGACCAATTCCTGGCTAAACTGCTCTTGGTCAAAAATGTCCTGCGTCTGAAAAATGAGTAAGGGCGTATTGTCGGCATCGCGCGAGGAAAACATGTCGAAGGTGCGATATGATGTAATTGATTTTAGCGACACCATCTCGTTGATGTCCCAAGCAATTTCACCTGACACGCCCCAAGCTTCCAGCTCCGAGACGGTGTCGAACGTGCCGCCAGACGTAAACGGTCCGGAAAAGGAGTTATTGTTGGCGCAGTTTGGGTCACCCATTGTATCACGACCCACTGGCGGTCCGATGCCAATCGGGCAACTGGGTTCAGCAATGTTAGCGAACCCTGCAAAAGCCTGCAGATCGTTGACGCCAATGTTCACGGACGGCGCGCCGTTCTCGTCCTCTTTGGAATAGTCAGCAACGATATAGAGGCTGACATTGTCTTCCGGCTCCCAAAGCAGCGAACCGCGGAAACCGAACGTATCATCGTCGCCCGTGCGGATGCCGTCGCTGATGCGTTCGACGTAGCCGTCGCGGCTGCGGCGGTTGGCGCTGAAGCGGGTTGCGAGCGTGTCGGTGATGGGCACATTCACGTGGCCGGTGACGAAGAACTGGTCATAGGAGCCATAGGTGACCTGAACTTCGCCTTCAAATTCTTCCATATTGGGGCGCGCGGAATTGATCACGATGGCGCCGCCGATGGTGTTGCGTCCAAACAATGTCCCTTGCGGACCGCGCAGGACTTCGACTTTCTCGATGTCGACAAAGTCCAGGACGGAGCCAATGGAGCGGGCCATATAGACGCCGTCGACATAGACGCCCACGCCTGGGTCTGTGACGCCGGTAAAGTCCGTCTGGCCAACGCCGCGGATGAAGATTTGACCCGCTGAGTTGCTGCCTGAAGACGGCGCGACGGAATCAAAGGTAAGGCCTGGCGTGATGTTGGACAGATCATCACTAGAGAGAATTTGCCGATTTTCGAGCGTTTCACCAGAAAAAGCAGAGATGGCAATGGGTGTTTCCTGCAAGCTCTCGACGACGCGGCGTGCTTCGACAAAAATGTCTTCAACCTGCGCGGCGGCTGGCGCTGAGAGTGCGATCACACTCGCGCAGCTCAGCGCGCTGACTGCAAATGAAGCGCGAATAGGTGCGTTATGAATAGTCCCTGGCATGTCTGCATTCCCCCGCTGACATTTCTAAATTATTGCAATTAGTTTAAGTTTAAACTTTTTGGGGATGCAAGAGACAGAGCGGCGCTTTGGC
>JBCCAR010000010.1:0-91314 GCA_039814715.1 Pseudomonadota bacterium | reverse complement strand
GTAGCGCCGGTCTGACGGACTAAAAGGTTCGCCCACGCTATAGCCCTTCCAGCCATCAGGTTTGAGTTCTTCATGGACCCGGTCTATTTCATCAAGCCAGCCATCATGGCCGGGCGCTATGACGGCATGGGTGAGCAGACGCCGCGACCCGCAAACCGTGTTTACCGCCGCTCTGGCTGCAGCCATCATATCGTTGGAGAGCATCCAGCCATCAGGGGTTTCAGACGGGGCGCCTGATAGCAAGGCCACTTTAGTGTCGCTATCCAGGTAAATAAATTTGAGGAAGTGCAGGAACTTAATCTGGTCTAAATCAAAAGCCTTGGCATGGGGCAGCTTCAAGAGCTCAGCCGTAATCTCAATCAAGCTGGTGAGCGGCACGAACAACTCCGGCTCGGCGTCATCGCGCACAAAATGGACCTGATCGTCAAACACAAACTGCGCTTTGTATCGCTGGGTGCGTTCCGCTGCTGCGCCGGGATCGACCGTTTCGTCCTGGTCGATATGAAAGTGATCACCGCTAAAGCTTTCATTCAGGCTTTCAAAGGCTTGGGCCATGGCCTGCGGTGTCTTTAGATAAGCTGCCTCAGCCACCGACTGTGCTTTCGCGCTTTGCTGAATGCACTCCGTGATTTTTGCGGCATAGGCAGCCAGCGTGTCGGTCTGCGGCGGCGGTGTATACTCCCCATTGGAGGGAATGAAAGCAGGCACCGGCAGCGGCGCTGCTGTCTCCGATTTTGCCAAGCGCTGGCGCTCTGCTTCTGGCAATAGCGTCACCATAGTATACCTCCTAAAATAGACTAGTATGGAGTATGGCTTGGTGCCTCCTCGCGGGCCCATAACTATGGGGAATGGAGAGATAACTTGTATTGGCCTGCGCTATCGAGGGTTTTTAAAACGCGCTAGCGTCCTCCCCATGAAGATTTTAGTGATAGGCGGAACCGGTAAGGTCGGCAGCGCAGTTGTGGCGGGCTTGCGCGACCTTGGCCACGACGCAATGGCGGCGGCGCGGACGAACGCGCCAGGGGTCCTTGCGCTTGATTTAATGCAGCCAGGGTCCGTCCAAACCCTGGCAAAGGGCTTTGACACCGCTTTTCTGATCACGCCCCTGGTCCCCAATGAGGCGGAGATCGGTATTCGCGCTATCGATGAGCTACGCGCCGCCGGCGTCAAAAAAACTGTTTATCTTGGCATACATAATCTGGATGAGATGGCGCAAATCCCTCATTTTGCATCGAAGATTCCCATCCGCGATCATTTGCTAGCAGATGGCGTGTCGGTGATGTTGGCCGCAAATTTTTTCTTTCAAAACGATTTGAACATCATGGGCGCGATCAAGGGCGCTGGGGTCTATCCCATGCCTGTGGGCTCCGCAGGGGTTTACAGTATTGATTGCCGGGACATTGCGCGCGCTGGCGTAAGGGCGCTCACCATGGATCACTGGAACGCGACGAGCCAACCGTTATGTGGTAGCGCAAAACTCACCGGCCCTATTATGGCGGCAACATGGTCGCGTGCCACAGGCAGGCCGGTTATATACCCAGGCGATGATACCGGTCCTTTCATTGATGGGCTGCGCGCAGCGATGCCGGGTTTTGACGCTTGGATTGAACATGACATGCGCACCATGATGGACGTTACGCAGGCCATGGGTTGCCAAGCAAGCGCGCATGACATTGCCGCATCAAAAGAGATCATCGGCAAGCCTCAGCGGCCATATGAAGACTTTGTAAGCGAACACGCTTAGCACACAGACACACTCAAACCAGGAGAGACTTTATGAAAGCCATGTACACAGCCAAAGCCAGCGTATCAGGCGGACGCCAAGGCACTGCAGACGTTGAAGGCGCGCAAAGCTTTGACCTTGCCATGCCCAAGGAAATGGGCGGTACCGGCGAGGGCATGAACCCGGAACAGCTATTTGCTGCGGGCTATGCCGCCTGCTTTCAAAGCGCAATGATGCATGTGGCTATGTCACAGAAATTGAAAGCTGATGACAGCACAGTGGAGGCACATGTCTCCATCGGCGAAAATGATGCTGGTCCTGGCTTTAAGCTGGCCGTGAAAATGGCAGTGACGCTTCCCAGCCTTGATCAATCCGCCGCGCAAGAGCTTGTTGATACTGCTCACGCGGTTTGCCCCTATTCCAACGCAACGCGCGGCAACATTGATGTCGATTTTGCAGTCGCCGGGAAATAGGCCATGTATACCGATAATCTGACGAAGGCGGGTGAAACCCCGCAGCTACGCGCCTTTACGGACCGCGATCATCCCAACGCTGTGAAGCTGAAAGAAGCCCATGAGAGCTTTCAGCAGGGAAACCTGGAAAAGCTGTTTCAGTTGTTTGCAGATGACATGGTCTGGACGGTGCCTGGCAATAATCAGCTGTCTGGAACCTTCCATGGCCAGGCGGAAATCGAAGAGAATTTCAAAACGCTCGGCAGCGTCGTAGATAGCTATTGGGCCTATCCGCTCGACTATTTTGGCTCAGACCATCATGTTGCGCTCGTAGCCCTTGTGCGCGCAACGCGGGGCGATCAAACGCTGGAAGAGCGCGAATGCTTGCTCTTCACGGTCAATGAGGAGGGACGCTTTAAAGAGTGCTTTCACTTAGGGCTGGACGATAAAAAATGGGATGAGTTCTTCGCCTGAGGAACGCGTTTACGCCAGCTTTGGGGCTCGCCCTTCATTTCAACCTTTGGCTGCTTCATCTGGTCAGGCAGCCAAAGGTGGTCCGTATCAATATCCACCTGAACCTCTTCAATAGCCTCGAGCTTTAACAGCTCTTCTTTCGCTGCTTGGGTAAAATGGGGTGCCATAGAACAGCTTGCGCTGGTCACGCAGAAGCGCACTGATAAAGCGCCCCCCTTTAACGTCCAGCCGAGCACAAGGCCCATATCAAGAACGCTCATGGGCCGTCCCGCTGCCACGGAACACGGATCGTGGACAGCTGATAAAACAGTGCGAATTTGATCATCCAGCTGTGTTGTCATGCTGCTACTCCACTTGGCTCACCGGTCAAAACAGACCATGCTGGCGCCAGCCCGCCAGAGCGTTTATGTTCAAATTCATCGCCCTTTTGCCGCGCTTTCCAGTCGGCAATATCCAGCCCAGCCATACGCGCGTAGTTGCCCCCTAAAATTGCGCGGCGGGTGTCTTGCGTCATTTGCGGAATGCCAAATTTACCAAGGGCCTCATCGGAGAATTCAAACTGCCAAAACAATTCTAGCAAATGCTGCGGATGGGTCACGATTGCGCCGGAGGAATACAGAATTTTCTCAAGCCCGCCCCATTGCATCATTAGGCCCAAAGCCTCTTCAAAGCGGCGCGGGGCCTGATATAAAAGAGAAAATGTGTTTTCCAAATTGGCATACACATTTGGAAAACGCCCGATAGCGAGCGCCGTCTCTTCCGTAAAGGCCATCCCGGCATGAATGATTTCAAACGCTATATCCGGGAAAGCATCTGCCGCCTGTTCAAAATCATCTTCAATTTTATAGGGCGCCAAGGGGACTGAGCCATTGGGCAAGGCCTTGTGAATACCAACGGATTTCAGGCCTAGGGACTGCGCTTTTTCAATGATCCGCATCACTTTATCATCATTGGTTTTCCAATGCTTGTAGGGGTTCATCTGGTGCGGATACATCTTGATACCGATCGCATTGGGCGTCGCTTCGGCTTGCTTTTCCAGCCACTCCAGCGTGAAGGATAGCTCCCGCGTTGGGTCGGCGCCCAAATAGGCCAGAACCCGGTTTGGCCAGCGGGTCGTCATCTCCAGTGTTTTTTCTTCGCGGCAAAAGCCATCATGAAACCAACTATCGAGGGTTAGGGTGTGCGTGGCAGCAAGCGCGGTTTGCGTTTCAGTGAAAATCGTTTCAACTAAGGCTTTAGCTGGGATGTCGCGCATGTAAGAGCCCTGCGGGCAAATGCGGTCGGGCGGCGAAAACATCGTGTGCAGCGGATAGGACATGTCATAAAGCTGCTGGCCATATTTAGACGCCACATTTCCATGCTCTAAATTAATCGCATGGATCACTGGATCAATAATATAGACATCGTCTGGTAGCGGTGTCGCCGCGTGAATATCTGCGGGCATGGCCTGCTCTCCGTTCTTTGTTACCCCGGCACCGTGCGCACGCTTTGGGCCAAATACACGCCCTGATAACTTAAAGTCATGGTGCAAGCTGGGCCAGAAATGCCGCTTTTTTATCTAGGCCAGTACAGTATCACGGCGCAGAAGGAGCGGCCATGACATCTCAGAGTTTCCTAACGTCGGATATCAAGCATCCCACTCAAAATCCGGCAAGCCTGGTGCAAAACAATCATGTGCACCGCGCCGTCTATACTGATCCGCAGGTCTTTAAGCTCGAGATGGAGCGCCTGTTTGGCCGCGCCTGGATATATTTGGCCCATGAAAGTGAGATCGCCAAACCTGGTGATTTCGTTCAGCGTCATATCGGCACGCAGGGTGTCATCCTGTCCCGCGCGAAAGATGGCGGCATACACGCCATTTATAACCGCTGCAGCCACCGCGGCGCAACACTGTGTTCTTTCCAAAAAGGTAATTCTCCGCAGGGCCATCAATGCCCCTATCACGGCTGGGTGTTTGCTGCCGATGGGCGGCTTAAATCCGTTCCAAGCGCAAAGAATTACGACGGTGTATTTGATAAGGAAAAGTACAAAATTCAGGAGGTGGCTGGCCTGGAGAGTTATCGCGGCTTCATCTTCGGTAATTTGAGCGAAGACCGGCCAGCGCTGACAGATTTTCTGGGCCATATGACATCCTCTATCGATGACCTGGTGGACCGCTCCCCCACTGGCGAGGTTGAAATCGCACCTTTTGTATTGCGCCACCACTACCGTGCAAATTGGAAGATGACGTTCGAGAACTTAAATGATGTCATTCACCCTGGCTTTGCCCATGCCGCTTCCGTCGTCTCAGCCAAGCACGTGGCCGGGCAAGTCGGCGGGCCGGATGCGCTTGTGCCAACACTGGGCATGATGATGGCGAATGGAAAGCCTATCAGCTTCTTCCAAAACATCGACATGGTGACCGCGCCCAATGGCCATAGCTTCATTGGGGGGCACATGGGCGCAGATTATTCGCCCAATACGCAAGATGCCTACACCCAATCATTGATTGCCTTTCATGGGGAAGAAAAAGCACGACAGGTCCTCGGGCAGGACCGGCATCTAACGCTTATGTATCCCTCTTCCACCTGGCATGCGCGCTATCAGACCATCCGTATCGTGCGCCCGGTTCGCCACGATCTAACGGAAGTGATCGGCTTTAACGTGCGCCTGAAAGGCGCGCCGGAAGAGACCTTTGAGAACGCCGTCGAATATTGCACGGGCGCAAATTCGGCGGCATCGCCGGTGATTGCCGATGACCTGGAAATTTATGAGCGCTGCCTTGAGGGCAATCAGTGGTCTGACCAAGATTGGATCCCCATGACGCGGGGCCTGGCTGAGGTGCGGGAAGAAACGGATGCCTTTAATCGCCATCCATCCACTGCAGAAGCTTTTATTCGTAATCAGTTCAAAGCCTGGGCACACTATATGGGGGAGGTTTGATGCAGGCTGCGATGATGGAAGACTTTGACCTCGCTCTGGATGCAAAAGTGCGCCACTTTGTGGAACAGGAAGCACGGCTATTGGATGACCGTGACTTTTCATCCTGGCTCGAGATGTACACTAAGGACTGTGTTTACTGGGTGCCTGTCAGCCGGGAGCAAACCAGCCCACGCGATGGTGTTGCGCATTTCCGCGATGACTATCAAATCATGCTAGCGCGCACGCACCGCCTTCTGAACCCGCGCAGTTTTTCCGCCGAACCACCGCCGGTGACCTGCCATGTTGTGTCTGGCGTGCGCATTGATGAAGATGCGGGAGATAGCCTGATTGTCTCCTCCAGCCAGATGGTGATTGAATTCCGCAATCGCGGCCGGTTTGAGGAAGATCAGCGCGTCTTTGGTGGCCGCGTTATTCACCATTTGGCTAGAAACGGCAGCAAGTTCGCGATTACTTTTAAACGGATCGACTTGATCAATGCCGACAGTTCTTTCAACGCTTTAGCGGCACCATTTTAACGCCATGGCCGCTGATCCTATCGCCTATATTCCCTATGGTGCCTATTGGTCGACGCCGTTTGCGCGTTGGCAGGGCGCGCTCTCTCACTTACACAGCCTGACCTTTGCTGCGCACGTGGCTAATGGCGCGATATCAAAACGCGCCATAGATATGGAACGCATTGACTTCGGCGTTCTGGGCATGACCGTGCCGCAGAAGGGCTGTTTTTATGGCCTGCCATGGCTAACGGGACAGATCGGCGCGGCGCATATAGGGGGCCCGACAATTATGCAGGCCTGCGCTACCGGCGCCCGCATCATCAGCTTAGCCGCAAGAGAGGTCGCCAGCGGCTCGGCGAAGGCTGCTATAGTTGTCGCTGCAGACCGCGTGTCAAACGGCCCCCACATCTACTACCCGGCCCCGACCGCTATGGGCGGCGCAGGGGCCAGCGAAGACTGGGTGCTAGACAATTTTGCCAAAGACCCCTTTGCGGGCGTTGCTATGGTGCAAACGGCGGAAAATGTCGCAAGCAAATTCCAGATCAGCCGCCAAGCGCAAGATGATGTCGCCCTAATGCGGCGCTCGCAATATGATCAGGCGCTAAAGGACGATGCTGCTTTTCTAAAGCGCTTTATGGATTTGCCCTTCGACGTGCCGGATGCGCGCGGCCGCAAAACCCTTGCAACTTTGATGGGCGATGATGGCGTCTATCCCGCCAACGAAGAGAAATTGCGCGCCTTAAAGCCTGCCATTGAAGGCGGCAGCGTGAGCTTCGGTACGCAAACACATCCCGCTGATGGCAATGCCGCAATGGTTTTGACGACGCGCGATAACGCTGCATCCATGGCTACGGATAAGGCCGTTGAGGTGAGCGTACTTGGCTTTGGGCTTGCGCGCGAAGAGCCAGCCTATATGCCGGCTGCGCCAGTGCCAGCGGCCAAAAAAGCGCTTGCGCAGGCGGAGCTATCGATTGCGGATATTGATATTGTCACATCGCATAACCCCTTTGCAGTGAACGATTTGGTGTTTGCCAAGGAGACCGGTTTTCCCCTTGATAGAATGAACCCCTATGGATGCTCCCTCGTGTGGGGCCACCCGCAAGGGCCCACTGGCCTGCGCTCAGTTATCGAACTTATAGAAGCGCTGGCGATAAAAGGCGGCGGCTATGGCCTTTTCCAGGGCTGCGCTGCCGGTGACACCGCTATGGCTGTGGTAGTTAAGGTCGCGAACCGTGCCTGATATCCATGCGCCGGATGGCTCGGTTGTGCAAATGGCTGAAAGCCCTTGCGCGCTGCTGAAGGCGGCAGCTGACCTGTCTGGTGATCACCCTGCGTTGGTCATGGGCAATATAACACTTAGCTATGGCCGCTTTGACCAGGCGGTTGATGCCCTTGCCCAGCAGTTTTACGATGCCGGTGCCAACGGCCGCACCATCGCCATGCTTCTGCCCAATTCCATTGAGTTGTGTATAGCGCTCTTTGCAGCGCAGCGGTGCGGCGCAATGTCTTGCACGCTCAATCCTGACTATTCAGCGCGGGAGCTTAAGCCGATCTTGGAAGACGCTGACCCGGTTCTTATTCTCGTGACCCAAGCCTCCGCCGCAGCGGTAAGCCATCACGCCAAACAGAGTATTATGGGCGGCGATACAAACGCCTGGTTAAGCGCACTTCAAGGCCAATCGGCGTATGCTGGACCGCTGCCAAATCCTGGCGCAATTGCATCCTTGCAATATACCGGCGGGACCACAGGACGCGCCAAAGGCGTGATGCTGACACACGCCTCCATCGCTGCAAACATTGCCCAGCGAGAAGCTTTTTTACCCACAGCGCCGGAGGGGGAAGTGATCGTTTGCATCATGCCGCTGTTCCATGTGTTTGCAGTCGCCATGTGTTTACATCTCGCCGTGAGGGCGCGCTCAACGCTTGTTCTGTTGCCGCGGTATCGGCCTGACTGGCTGCTAGAAACCATCGCAATGCACAAGGTCACGTTGTTTCCAGCTGGACCGACGGTCTTCCAATCGCTCCTGCAGTATGATGGCCTTGACCAGAAGAAACTCAAGACGGTCACCGCCGCTTTCTCTGGGTCTGCGCCCTTGTCCGCCGCGACTTTGAGGGCTTGGGAGGCGGCGACCGGCGTCCCGATTTACGAAGGCTATGGCCAGACGGAAGCGGGCCCGGTGCTGACATATCATTCCCCGCACTTCCCCACCAAACAAGGTAGCGTTGGCCCCTCACTTCCTCTGACGGAGGTTGAAATAGTTGATTTGGAAACAGGAGACACCGCGCTGGGCAGCGGCAAAGTGGGCGAGATTAGAGCGCGCGGGCCGCAGATTATGCAAGGATACCGGAACCTGCGCGAAGAAACGGACAGCACTTTGCGGCATGGCTGGCTTTACACTGGCGATATTGGCCGCCTGGATGACGCTGGATATCTTTTCATTGAAGACCGCAAAAAAGACCTGGTCATTTCTGGGGGCTATAATATTTACCCGCGCGAGATCGATGAGGCCTTGCTCTCTCACCCCGGCGTTATTGAAGCCGCAGCAATTGGCGTCCCAGACAGTTATCGCGGGGAGGTTATTGAAGCATTTGTCGTCCTCAAAAACGGCATCGGTATCGATGATATAGACGCGCACAGCGCGGAAACCCTCGTCAAATACAAGCGACCGGCACGTTTTTTCATCGTTACAGAGTTGCCAAAGACCACCGTCGGCAAGATTGATAAGAAATCCTTAAAAGCAGCGCGCCTTGAGGAGATGAACCATGTCGCTTGATCAAGTGCGCAAGCTGAAAGAAGCCCTTGCAGCAAGGCCGAAGGATGTTCCGCTGGAGGCGCGGCGAGATGGGTTTGAAGGCATGATGGCGCAAGTGCCGCTGGCGACAGGTATATCTTCAGAGACAGTCGACGGCCCCGTCTCCGGCATTTGGCTCGATCCGCACCAAGGCCGCACCGAGAAAGTTATCCTGCATGTCCATGGGGGCGCGTTTGTATTGGGGTCGGCACAGAGTTATAAACCTTTCTGCAGTGAATTGGCGCAGCGCAGTGGCATTTCAGTTTTCGCGCTTGACTATCCGTTAGCACCGGAGAACCCCTTTCCTGCAGGCCTTAATGCCGTAGCTGCTGCATTGGAATGGATGCATGACGTGGGCTTTACCGCTCGGAATTTGGGCCTGTCAGGAGATTCTGCAGGCGGTAATCTAGCGCTTGCCGCTTTGCAGGCCAACCAAGACACCAAGGCCGGAGCCCTCTATCTGCTCTCTCCCTATTTAGACCTCACCCATTCAGGGGCCTCGATTAAAAGCCGTGGCGCGAGGGACCCGTTCGTCGTGCCAAGCACTATGCCGCAAACAAAAGCGACCTACTGCGGCGATGAAGATGCGTCGGATGCCCGTATATCGCCCCTTTTTGGGGACATGCACCATATTCCCAAGACCCTGATCCAAGTCGGCTCTGATGAAACACTGTTTGATGATGCAAAGCGCCTAGAAGCGGCCTTACTAGACGCTGGCAAGGCTCCCATATTCCAAGAATGGGCAGGAATGATGCATGTTTGGCCACTATTTGCACATCAGATTGAGGAAGGTCAGTGGGCGCTGGCACAGGCGGCATCATTTTTTGCCCAGGCCCTCGCACCCTAGGCATGAGACACAAAGGCATTTGGTCATTACGTTCCAGATAAACTAGAGTTGCCACAGGCTAGAGCTATTCTAAGGACAGTTGAGTGGAACTTCGTCAAATCCGGCACTTTGTTGAAATCGTGGACTGCGCCAGTTTTGGCCAAGCGGCCGAGAAACTATATCTCACTCAACCAGCCCTTTCCAAATCCATCAAGAATTTGGAAGAGCATCTAAAAGTTCGTCTGTTAGAGCGCTATCCCTCCGGCGTCGTGCCAACGGAATATGGGCGCGTATTCTACGATTATGCGACTATGGTCAATTTCGAATTAGACCGCGCGGTGCAGGAAATTGAGCAAATGCGCGGCACTGGGAAAGGGATGGTACGCGTTGGTGTGGGCACAACCTTGCTAAAATACCTGATGCCCGAGGCTACCCGGCAATTTTTAGCCCATGGAGAAAGTGATACAGTTCACGTACGTCAGGGCTTGAAAGATGCGTTGATGCCCATGCTTCGCCGCGGAGAACTGGATATTATCGTCACGTCTGTGCCGCCAACCTTGAATGATCCCGACCTTAGGCAAGAAATCATTTTGGAAGACAGTATTACCGTCGTTGCCGATCACGCCCACCCGCTTGTGAACCGAAGCCGGCTAACGTTAGCGGACCTAAAGGCCCACAAATGGGTTTTGCCAGATACGACCGAAAGAGAAGGAGACCGCCTTGCGCATGCTTTCCGCGATGCCGGTTTGCCTGCGCCGCGGCTGGCCATTCGTACTGGCTCCTCCAGCTTCATGGCGTCGATGCTTCGGGATTCTGATCTCTTAAGCTACCTGCCAACAGCACTGATCGCGCTGGACGGGGACTATGCCCATCTGCGCGCCCTACCAGTTGACACGATTTGGTCAAAAGTGCTTGTGGGCGTGACGTATAGAAAACGCGGTGTCATGCTACAATCAACGCGCCGGTTTATAAATCGACTGAAGGATGCTGGCAGCGAAGTGACCCGCAGATTGCAAGATCACGTGAGTTCCGCCGCCTAGGGCATTTTGGCCGTCACTTTTGATTTTAGTCCCGTGAACGTCCAAGGCCAAGAGATGCTTGCAGACTTGAACAGTCTTGCGATGCGCCTTGAACGTGACCAGAAGACCAAAGTTGCCATCTTCTAGTCTGCCAATCCAGAAATCTGGGTTTGTTACTACGACACTATACTGTTAAACGACATGTCGAATGATGCTGTCTTGCGGGCGCAAGCGCAGTTGCTTGACCTTCAAGCCGTGTGTGAGCGCATCAGCAAGGTCCGGCAGAAGCCAATCGCTAAACTGCAAGGATTCGCGCGGGGCGGCGGACATGCACTGGTCCTTTCTCTCGATATGCGGTTCGCGGCACGCGGGAAGCTCACAGTCATGCAAATGGACGTTGGCATGGGTATCCTCCCATGTGGCGGCGGCGCGTCCCGTATGGCCCGCCAAGCTGTCGTTGAGAAGCGCCTCGCTGGCATTTTGCCTACTGGAAGTCGTAGCTTACCCGCACACCAAAGGTGCGCGCCATTCCAGGCACCCGGAATACGATGTCCGTTAGAACATCGGTTGCGGTCCAGTAATAGGTATCAAAGATGTTGTTAGCATAAAGGCCCACACGCCATCCATTGTCTGGGGCATAGACGCTGACCGTCCCATTAACAATCGTATACGCATCAACTCCAAAGCCAGGTTCTTCACCAAAAGAGCCAGATGTCTCGGAAAGATAATTTGCGTTGAGTGTCCCTTGAAGGTTTAAGGTGGTGGTGATGGGCGTATCGTAGTTGATGGAGCCATTGACCTGCCATTCAGGTGTGTACGGAAAGCGCTGGCCGGCAAAATCTTCAGGCTGGCCTGCGCGGTTGAAACCTTGAAACTCCTTTACATTTGTTTTTGTCAGCGCAGCACCGATGCGTAATGTCAATTCCTGCGTGGCGCGGAAAGTTCCATCCACCTCAAACCCATAAACCTCGGACTTGGGTACATTGACCAAGCGAGTAAGAGTGGTGAAGACAGGGTCCAACACCTCTGAAAATAGCTGCTTATCCCTGTAATCGTAATAAAAGGCGGACGAGTTCAGCTGCATCCGGCCATCAAGCAGCGTCAGTTTGCTGCCCAGCTCATAAGCGGTCACGCGTTCCTGGCGCGCTGGTTCTAGCTGCGTCTCATTGTTGGTTGGCAACATTGGGACGGCGCCAGACTTAAACCCACGCGAAAATGTGCCATAGAGAAGGACATCATCGTTGGGCGTATATTGCAGACTTAGCCGTCCAGCGACATTATCTTCATTCAAAGCAGGCCGTTCAAAAGCAGCAAGATCAGTGAAGTTTTCGGCGTAGGTCATGCAGCCATTTTCTTGGACCAAGAAATTGGGCGTATTACCGGTCTGTGCATTGACGAGGAAATGTACTGCCGTATTCCATATTGGCAAGGTGTTGCCGTTAAAGTCTCCAGAACAGGCGCTGAAGCGAAGTTGATCATCTGTGTAGCGTAGGCCAGCGCTGACTTTGAACTGGTCAGAAATTTCCCAGTCCCCGCTGGCAAAAATGGACGCAGACCTATTGGTTTGCTCTGTTGTGTTACGATATGTGCGAAACCCAGCTGCATACTGTTCAGGCGTATACAGCGCATTCATCGGGTCAATTGCATTTTGCGACAAGAAGCGCAGCAGCTGAAGCACAGAGGAGCGCTCATAAAACCCGACCTGATTGTCATTAATTTTATCGCGCGAATAATAGGCACCGACAATATAATCAAATTGGCCCGCCGAACCGACCAAACGTAGCTCCTGAGAGAATGAGGCAATATCACCGATAGACTGTTGCGCGAAAACCTCCACGGGCGTGCCATCCACGTCGTTGGTGTCATCGCGGCGTACGTCGTTATAGGCGGTCAGCGATACAAGGCTGATTGCCTCTGTGATTGCGTAGTCAATCCGGCCTGTAACGCTAAAAAACTCGGCGTCCACCTCAAATGGAGGTTTGGAACCATCCTCCGGGTCCCAATCGGCAGTCCTGCTGGTCCAATCATCGCGGATAAACCCGGCAATGTCAGGTCCGACAAAGTCTGGTTGATCGGCGTTTAAGAGCACCGCCTGCGGCGCAACAGTGTCAGAGCGGTCACGCCAATACGAACCGCTCACTTCTATGCGCAAATCTTCATTAGGTTCAAAATCGACAATTGCGCGCAGGCCAAGTCGGTCTTTTTTTCCCAGTTCGTCATCGCGCGTAACGCTGTTTTGCCACCCTTTGTCGGAGTTTTCCCACCGACCAGAAAGCCGCACACCGACCGTCTCGCTTACCGGCCCGCTCACATAGGCTTCAAAGTTATACGTCTCGAAGTTGCCAATTTCACCGATGACGCCGGCTTCTAGCGTGTCACTGGGCTTTTTGGTGATGAAATTAAACAATCCGCCCGTGGTGTTGCGTCCATATAAAGTGCCCTGAGGGCCCTTCAGCACTTCAACGCGCTCCAGGTCAAACAAAGGCCCGCTGGACATGAAGGGATAGGCATACGCCACTTCATCGACATAGACGCCAACCGGAGAAGTTGAGGATAAATTGGGCGTATTAAAGCCAACACCGCGCAAAGTGTAGATCGGCGTATTCGCGCTAGACCGCGAGAAATTAAGGCCCGGCGTCACCAAGGTTAGCTGGCTGGCATCAAATATACCGGCGTTTTGTAACGCATCTCCGGTAAACGCTTGAATTGATAGAGGAATATCATTGACGCCCTCGGAGCGCTTTTGCGCTGTGACCATGATTTCTTCGAAGCTATAGCCAGCCTCTCCTGTATCGCTAGGTTGTGCACTCGCTGGCCCGATTAAGGCTATGCTTGCAGCAGCAAGGGCTGCTGCGCTTGAAGTCGACAACGTGTGTGTCATGGTTATTTTCCTTTTCCCTGAGGTCTTTTTTTTGCCGCGCTTTACGGGCCCGGCTCAAATCTGATTTTGTCACCAAGCTGGATAGGTCCCGGCGCGCTTACCTGCGCGTAAGCGCCCAGGCAGGCGAGGTTGCCCATGTCCAAAATTGGCTGTTTGTTTTCTTGGGTAATGCACTGCAAGGCGGTTCGATCGTTTGCCAATGCCCCGTGCGCCAATGTGGGTACGGCGCAGCGCGGCGTTGGTAAAATCACCTTTAGGCGCAGCTGTGCGCCAATCGACAAGGTGCCATCCACCCAACCATTTTCTATGAACGGGTCGCCATCATCTGTTTGAATGATGATGTTGGGGCGAAAACGTTCAGCTTGTGCTTGCCCGGCTTCCAAGTGCTTACCCACATAGTCTAAGCTCGTTTGGGTCACGAAATGGATGGGCGCAAAATCAAAGAACCCCCCATCGGGAGCGGCCATCGCAAGCGGCATCACATCATGCTGCGTCTGCGCTGCCGCGCCCATAGCGACCACCTCTTGTGGATGCGCCCGCTCAAACTCTAGACCTTCGGGTCGCTTGAAGGCTGCAGCCACGTCGCGGCTGAGGTATCGCGACAAGACCGCGTCCGCTTCTGCGCTGCCAAATAGGATGTCTTCCTGCCCAGGAAGAGTGACCGAAATATCGCCGCCAGTTGTTTTACGCGCTGACAGTTCCAGCATTTTTCGCCACCGATGCGGCAACTTGGCTGTAACGACTTTGCCGCTGTTTGTGTCGATCAGTGCAGCCATGCGGTCGCCGTCAAAGCCGGATGGCGAGCACATCACGTCTTGGAGCGTTTCGCCCAGCATCGATTTTACTGGGTAACGGTGAAGACCTGCGACAGTTCCTACATAAGTCATTGCGCCGCGCCCTCGGCGCTTAAAGCGTTTTCAGCCCATGCAGCAACCTGCAGCAGAGCGCTATCTGCACCTGCACGGCCATCTAAAGCGAAACCGACAGGCAAGCGCTCCGTGGGTAGAGGAAGCGTGACCCCTGGAATTCCGGCCAGGCTGCCAGGCCCGGTGTTGCGAATGAGCGTTTCAAAAAGCGGCAACACTTCACCGCAGACTTCAACGGTTTCATCGCGTCCAATCAGCGGCGCTGATGTCACCACGGTCGGAAAAACAAAAGCGTCAACGCCTGATTGCGCGAACAAGTCATCATAGGCTTTTTGAAGCTTTGGCAGTTCGATGTCGACGAACTCAGCGAGAACGGTTTCTGGAACAGGCCCGCCGCTGCCTAGAAAGCTTTCAAACACGCCGCGCACATCAGGACTGCCAATCTTCGGCACAAACTCTTCCAAGCTTATCCCAAGCGTTTCAGGAACACTTTTCGCCCAAATCTGAGCCGCCTGGCCAACAGCAACTGCAAGACCGATCTCTTTGTCGATGTGCCTTAGGCGATGCCCGTCCACCGGCTTTATCTTCGCGCCCCGCTCTTCAAGCTGCCGCAGGCCTGCTGTAAAAACGTGTTCCACATACGGGTCCAAACCAGCCGTTCCAAACGGGGACAGGAGCCCAAACGTAACCGTGCCTAAATCTGCGGTGTTTGGCGCCTTTGTGCCCGTAATGGCGCGATCAAGCGCAAAAATATCATCCATGTTTTGCGCGAGAAGAGAAATAGTGTCTCGCACATGGGTCAACAGCATCACACCGTCACTGGGATACCGGCCGACTGTAGGGCGATAGCCCACACATCCGCAAAACGCTGCTGGGATGCGTCCGGAGCCGCCCGTATCTGTGCCAAGCGCGAAGGGCACGAAACCTGCCGCAACTGCTGCTGCAGACCCGCCGCTAGAGCCGCCCGCGACATGGCGCGTGTCATGTGGGTTACGAACCGGTCCATGATCAGCATTATTGCTGGTGACACCAAAGGCCAGCTCATGCAGATTTGCTTTTCCGACAACAACCGCGCCAGCATCTTCCAAGCAGCTGACGACAGAAGCGCTTTTAGCTGCAACATGATCGTGAAAAGCAGGGCATCCGCCTGTAAATGGTAGGCCTTCAACTGCAATGTTGTCCTTGACAAGAAGCGGCATCCCGCCAAGCGGTCCATGCTGAGCTGGTTTGACCGCGTCTCTGCCCAAAAGTGTGATTGTTGTGTTGAGATGGGTATCACCACCGAGGGTGCGCAATGCCTCTTCAATAACTGCAGTTTTCGGGTTGCCTGACACTGCCTAGCGCCCCCGAGCGACATCGGTTATCTGAACGGTCGTTCGCCGCAAGACGTCTGCAGCGTCCGCCATCATGGTCTCGACAATGGCGCCAGCAGGCTGAATGTCTTTGATCAAACCGACACCTTGACCGGACAACCAGGGCATTTCTTCAAAGTCACCCGTTGTTTCAGGCACAGGCAGCATCACATCGAATTTACGCTTCGTGTGTGGCTTCCCATGAACCAGCGTTTCGCCGATCACGGGCATTTCACCACGCTCTTTTGGAACCTCTTCAAGCTTATGGGTGTAGGCATCAACCACTTGGTTGCGAAGCAGCCGCATCGGGTTGAAGTGGGGCATTTCAGGCCCGAATATGCCTGAGCGGATGGTCTCATCCCCGCCAGCCTTAATTAGCGCATCATGATGGTGTGGATGAACATGGGCTTCATGAGAGGCGACTAAGCGGGTGCCCACCCAGACGCCATCCGCCCCGAGGCTCAAGCAAGCCGCAACCGCCCGGCCATCTGAGATACCCCCGGACGCCAAAACGAGCGCATCACCATTCAGAGCGTCCACCATAGCCGGAACAAAGGCGAGCGTTCCCATGCCGCCATAGTTGTGACCGCCGGCTTCCCAACCTTGCGGAATGACTGTGCAGACGCCATCGCCTGCTGCTTTCAAGCCATCTTCAACCGTTCCCACTTGTTCCCAGACGTCGCAGCCAGCGTCTAAAAGCAAGTTCAAATGCTCTTTGGAAGGATGCCCCCAATGGAAGGATGCCACAGGCACTGCTTCTTCCGCGCACACGCGAATTTGCGCGTCATTGTCAAAACAGGTGATGAAATTAATGTTGAAAGGGGCTGAGGTGGCCGCCCGAATGGCGTGGATGGCTTCGCGCAGCTGCTGAGCAGACATAAAGCCTACACCAAGCGCGCCGATGCCGCCTGCTTTACTGACTGCTATGGCAAGGTCAGGGGTTTGCGCAGCAAAAGCCAGCCCCGCCCCGGCAAAAGGATGGGCTACCGCGTAGCGCTGCGTGAACCTTGTTGAAAAAGGAGGGGCCAAGTCGCCATGGCTAACGGTTTTCGCAACTGTCTTTTCCACCCATGTTCCCCCATCCAAAACAAGGCACCTTGTTGCGATGCCGGGTTAATTTCGGTGGAGTAAACTCTAAGAAAACAGCCCCGTCTTGGGCTGAGCCGCCCAAATTCTGGGTCTAAAGCGCACAGTTGCGGAATTATAAAGACAAGAGTTTAGTGATTTTGTTTCCGATAGATCTGCGGACTACGTCCAAAGGTCTCTCTAAATCGCTTTGAAAAATACGATAGGTCGCTAAAGCCCCATGCATAAGCAATTTCAGATATTTGCACACGGCTGCTGCGAGATGGATCACTCAACGTCTCTGCTGCGCCGCGCAGTCGTTTTTCTAATATCGTCTTTGAGAGTGTCGTAGATTGAGCAGCGAATAGCTTTTGAACATATCGTTTTGATATTCCAAGCTCTGCGGTAATGGACGCCAAGCCCAAACTGGGGTTGCAGATGTTTGCTGAGATGTAGCTATCCAAATCATTAAAGCGCGCGGCTTGCTGCGTTGTCAGGGTATTCACGCTTTTGCTGTTCGGCTGCGACTGCTTTAAGCCGCAACACAATAGCGATACGAGGTTTTCTGCAAATATGTGGCCGGCCTCAATGGACCCTTTCCCACCTTCCTCAACCAGCGCCCCGACATAGCTCTTGAGAATAGGTGCAAGGCCAAACGTGTGGGGGATAGTTGGAAGATTTGAGAAAGTCACATCCCGCGTATGCTTGCGCATCTGGCGAATAGGGACTTTGAAACACAAAAGATCAAATGCCGTCGGTAGGTCTATCGAATAGGGCTTGCGCGTATCGACAAAGACAATGTCTCCACTTTTGGCTTCGAAACGATTATCTCCCTGCTCAGTCCTTGCCGAGCCAGCCAGTTGTAAATTAACAAACAGCCATTCCCCTTCATCGTTACGGATGTGGGTTTGGGTTCGTTCAATGCAATGTCGATCAGCCGTGACACGTGAAACGCACAGCTCGGGCATGGATAAGTTGAGCAACGATCCAGAAAATGCCCTGTTTTCGACCTTCGTAGCGTTCATACCAATAAACGTATTACACAGCTCTTCGCGCCAGTAAGCAAACTGATTTGGCTTGCGCTCAATTGAAGTGTTGAAGGACTTAAGCATGCGATTTTCTTAAATGACTCCGCACTAAAGCTGGTCGGTTTCTATGACTTTATCATTCGCAAACCTACTGAGCGGGTCAATAAAAAACGATGATTAAGGGTAAGACTGAACCGCCTCGGGATTGCCGCAGGCTCCTACTCATGAATAAAAGGAGCCGCTATGAGCGAGACAACAAACAAGTTTTCACCTGAAGTGCGCCGCAGACGCTGCATGAATGGGTGTAGATATGTCGTTACTCGCGGGACACTTTCCTTAACCTGTAAATTTTGGGCTCATGGAGATGGTCATGAAAAAAGATCAACGTGAGATTGCACGCAAACTGCGCATTCTTCGGCATGCTGATGAAAGCGGGCATGTTGCGAAGACCTGTCGGTATTTTGTAAGTAAGCAGGAGCAGTTTCTATTGGTGGCGCAGAGCCTATGCAAAATATGGCGATAGCGGACTAATAAACCGCCCGCCCATTCCCAAATGGCATCGATTTCGTTGATCACATCCTGGAAAAATTGCCTTTCCGCGTTCGCGAAATTCGGACCGTTAACGGCCTATGATGGAGAGGTTTCGCGGTTTAGACCAATAGGTCTCCGTGGCATCTGCGCATGCAAATACCCTGTTATGATTGCCCAGACGGGTTCCGCCGCCAAGAAATGGTCTTTGCGATAGCAAACACAGGTTACACTTTTGATCCATTCTGCGATTTTTGTGTATTTATCCAAGTGAGATCCTGAGCATCCATCCAGACCATGTTGGAGGGGGCAAGATTGAGCGGATGCTCGCCATTGTCGAAGGCTTGATCGCCCGGCTGCACGAGATAGGGCCCTTCTAGAATTTCTAGAAACGCGGTCGCGCCGGCGCCGCCAGGCTTGGCTGATGTGATATGGACCTCACCAGCTGGTTGTGTCCAAAACGCGCCCGGACCCATCCACAAATTGGCAGCCTCGGGGTCATCTTCCCCTTCAACAGCGCAGCTTGAACTGGTTTATTTGGACCAGACAGACCGCCTCATCAGGCGCTCTTTTTAAATTTAGGTCTGGTCGCCCGCAGCCGTGACCCTGTTGATCGGCGCGGCGTCATCGTTGCCGCAATACCTCATCGGACAGCCCTAGCTACCACACACAAAACGAGGTTATTTGACGTCTAGCCTATCCCTTAAAAGCGGGAGGTCAGCCGCATCAAGGCCGCCACATCATTCAGCCCAGCGACATGGCCTGCGTCTTGCCGCAGCAGTACATTGGCTGATAGTGTCGCCAGGCCCGGCAGGGCGACGCCATAGGCGGCTTCAAAGTCCATCTGCCTGCCATCTGGCGCAAGCGAGAAGGTGGCGGTATTCGCCGACAAGGTCTCGAGAGCAGCGAAGGTCGCCGTTCCTGATTCAACCCGCTGGGGTTGGCGCACAGTCAAGGCAAAGGCGTCTGTCGGCGCCAACAGAGCCCTGGCCGCGAGCTGCGCGCTCCAACTGGTTAACGCCACATCGTTACCAGCGGCGATCAAGCTTTGCATATTGGCGTTATCAAGACGCGCAACACCGTAGGCCGCATCACCATCCAGCCGCCAAGTCCCGCCTAAAATCACGCTAAATGCCAGCTCGGCAAAGCGCGTTTGTGCGCCTCGGCCCAGGCTAAGGGCCCCTCGGTTTGCCTGGGCGCCAAACACTTGGCCTATTTCGCGGATGACACCTAGGGTAGAGCGCACCGCGAAAGCCTCGTTTTCCCACGCCAAGCTAACGCCGCTTTGGGTCATACTGGCTGCTTCATCAATGCCGCCTAATTCAGCGCTTTGAAAATCGGTATCGCTGCGCGCCGCAGCCATGCCAACCTTCCATCCGCCGCGCAGATGATAGTCGGCAACGACCCGCAACTGTGTGGGCGCGCTGCCAAGGCCAAATTGCGCTGCGTCTGTGTCCGCTAGGGATAGAAGGGCGGTGTCATTGATTGGCGCAAGGCCAATGCCGGGGCGCTGATTGACAAAGGTAGACACGCTGGCGTTCCCCAGGTCCACATGCATTTGGGCTGTCACCTGCTGAAGGTCTGCTTGGTCTGCGAAGCTGCCGCTAAAGCTGCTTAAGAGGTCTGCTGAGAGCGGCAATTGCTGCTGCATGGAAAATTGCGCTTGAATTGTGCCGCTTTCATCCCTCAGCGCGGAGTGGGCGAAGCGCTGGCGGGTGTCGAAAAGGGCGCTGATGTTCAGCGTTGGCGCCGCACTCTGGGCAAACTGGGCCAAAGGAATGTCATAGGCACGGTTAAAGCGGTCATAGCTGACGGCTGTCGTGCTCGTTAAACCCGCTGACAGCGCATTGCCAAAAGCAGACGGTCCTGCCGCTCCAGAGACGAGCGCGCCCATCACTTGGGTGTCGGCGTTCACGCTCACCAAGCTGGTTTGCAGGGTGCCTTGCGGCTGAATGGCTTCTTCAAGGTTGATTAAGCCATGGCCATACACAGGGTCTACGCCGGGCGTGCCAAGGTCGGTCGCTGTTGAAGTGACCAAATCGATCATCTCATCGGCGGTTAAATTGGGAAAGAGATCGTAAAGCAGGGCGACTGCGCCCGATACATGCGGCGCTGAAAAACTAGAACCGGTTACAAAGAACTCTTCGTTATTCAGGCCCGTGGCCCGAATGCTGACCCCCGGCGCGACAACAAAAACATCCTGAGCGCTCCCAGCGCGGTTTGAACTGTCGGCAATCACATTGTTATCGTCCACATAACCAGCAATCAAAACGCGGCCATTGGCGCGTTGGTCTAGAGCTGCAAGCGCAAAATCATCGGGCTGGGATTGGCCATCATTGCCTGCTGAAATCACCACAATCACATCATCGCTCGTAGCGCGGTCAATCGCTTGGCGCAGTTGGAAATTTGCGCCGCCGCCGCCGAGCGACATATTGGCGACTCTCGCGCCTTCAATGCGCGCCACGTCAAGGGCTTCTGCGATATCGCTGTCAAAGTGGCTGCAGCCATCGACGCCCTGGCAGCTCAGGCCTGAGTCTGTGCGCAGCGCAAGGAGCTGCGCCTCAAAGGCGACACCGTGCGTGCCGCTATCGTTTTTGGCGCCTGCAGCCACTGACGCCACAAAGGTTCCATGGCCGTCAATGTCTTGAAAATCACTTGGGGTGCCTGCTGTGTTGGTGCTGGCAGGATGAATGCGGCCAGTAAATTCCAAGCTGGCGCTATCAATACCGCTGTCAATGATGGCGATGATAACGCCTTCGCCCGTGCCGCCAGCTTCGTAGGCGGGAATAGCATTAATGTTATCGAGGCCGTTGCTACGGCGATATTCCGCCGTATTGAAGGACACAGGTGTCGGTGTAGGGGTCGGCGTCGCGGCCTGGGTTGTTGGCGCGCTGGGCAGGATGTTTGTTGCTGCTCCCCCAGAGCCGCCGCACCCAGTCAGGAGGGCGCTCGTAAGAGCCAATGCACCGACCATGAGTGAAGATTGCGCGCGCATATATCTGTCCAGGCAAGAAATTTCCGCCACAGTGATGGTTATCACCTTAATGCGACGTTAAGAGACCGAGTGCCTGGCTGTAAACGGGTATTGTTTTAGATATAGGTGCGAGCTGTGAAGGTCGGGCGGGTGTATCCACAGTGAACTACCAACCCGCCCCACATCGTTTTACAGGTGACCGCGCGCCCACAGAGCAGCCTGCGTTCTGTTGTCGACATTCAGAGCTCTAAAGATCGACGAGACGTGAATGCGCACTGTATTGGGGGACATGCCCAGCACAGCTGCGATCTCGCTGTTGGATTTACCTTCTGCCAGCAGCTTGAGAACATCGGTTTGCCGCGGTGTGAGGCGCACGCTGTCTTCGGCATCGATGCGGCTTTGTTCGGCTGTCCGGCGCGGACGCCGCAGAAAAATTTCCCGGTTCAGGGCCACTTTTACCGCCTTGTTGAACTCTTCGGGCGTGGCGCAATACGATAACACCGAATGGGCACCTTTATCGATAGCCCGCTCATGCTTATCGAAGTCTTCGGGGTGCGTGAGCAAAACAAGCCCTGATGATGGCGCCGCGTCAGCAAGCATATCCACCACGGACAATTCATGCCCGTTTAGATCGGCCACAATAACATCTGGCGCGGGGCCAGCTGCTAGCAGCCGCAAAGCTTCTTTTGGGCTTTCTGCTTCAACGATTGACTCAACATCAAAATGATCTTGGAAAACCTGAGCGAGACCTAAGCGCTGCGCCCAATATTCATCGACTATCAGTACCTTCATGACGGATCCTGAACCTGAGGGGAAGACCGCATCTACTGGCCCGATTTGGGCACGCATACTCGTTTGTGTGTGCATATGCTTTTATATGACGACCTATCTAATACAAAAATATCGGGGGTCAAGACGCAAGATAGCGAATCTCGATCTAGCGCCCCGCGGAAATCAAGCAATTCGACGAGGCATTATTTTTCTATCAAAATCATAGCCTGGGCCTATTGATTTGCACCGACATAATCGCTCGCCAACCGATTGGAATAGGATCTGGTTCACTTCGCGCGCTTTGTTGTCTCTCTGGCAGACTTCAAAGCGCGAGCCAAACCCGCCGGTCCCCGGCAGCGCAAAACGCGATAAGCCATTTTATAGTGGTGCCGGCTGTCGGACTCGAACCAACGACCTACCGCTTACAAGGCGGTTGCTCTACCAACTGAGCTAAGCCGGCGCTAAGGTGCACAAGGCTGCCTTCGATGGGCACCGCTTAAGACATAGCGGTGCGTTTGACAATTGGTTTTCCAGCCCCGCGTTTTGCAAGGCAAAAAAACAGATTGACCTGATATGGTGTATTAGGTATATATAACACCATATCAAAAGCGATATCCGTCATCGTTTAAAGGAAAGCGAAACCATGTCGACGTCTTCCCCGCATACACATCACCGTGACGCTTCTAGGCGCCGCGAGCGCATCCATCAAACAACGCCACCGCGGGCACGTAAAAACTGGTTAGTCGCGCTTGGTAGCCAGCGCGTTCACATGGTGCTGGGCAGCGGTTTTTAGCCTGCGCGTTTTGATGCGATGTAAAGAGCCACAGCGGCCGCATTGGACACATTCAGGCTTTCAACGCTGCGCTTGATCGCAAGGCGGGCAAGGGCATCGCAATGAGCTTTTACGTTCTGACGTAGGCCTGGACCTTCAGCGCCAAAGACGAGGCACAATTTTTGATGACCTGCAACCACGTCCTCAAGGTCATCGTTGGCCGCTCCGTCGAGGCCAACCGTCCAATACTGCGCTTGGGCGATCTCTTCTAAAGCTCGGTTTAAATTGGTCACGCTCACCCACGGCACTTGCTCTAAGGTGCCGGAAGCGGCACGGGCGAGGGTCGCCGTCTCTTCTGGAGCGTGGCGCGCCTGCATAATAAGGCCGCCAGCGCCGAAGGCGGCCGCTGACCGAAACACCGCGCCCACATTATGCGGGTCTGTCACTTGGTCCAGCATCACCAGCATATCAGGCGGGTTATGCCCCAACAGCGCGGGCAAGGCCGGTTGTTCCAGGGGGTCCGCAGCAATGGCAACGCGCTGGTGGACTGCTCCGGGCGGCAACGCGCGCGCGATACCGTCTGTAAAGTCTAAGACGCTCACTCCAGGTCGCAGCGCTGCCAGGTCGGTAGCATCTTTTTGGGATGCATAAAGCGCATGAACCACGCGCGCAGGGTTGGCCAGAGCCGCTTCAACCGCATGGCGGCCATATAGGAGGTGCCGGCCCTCCGGCTGCCCCGAAATCGCCTTTGGTTTACGGCGCTTGCGCGGTTTTTGATCACGCGCCGACTTGCTCTTTTGTCCTCCCCGCGTCGGGGCCGGGCGATGTGCCATATCGAGGCCTCTAAGGCGTTATTGGGTTTGACTGACTTTGGCGTTGACGCGCCTGCTTGCTTTTCATACACACCGACGCTTGCAAGGTCGACGAGTTTTGGCCTTTGCGCTCGATTGCGGACATCCGGTGAGGTGGCCGAGTGGTTAAAGGCAGCAGACTGTAAATCTGCCGACGTTAGTCTACATAGGTTCGAATCCTATCCTCACCACCACCGTCCTTAAGCGCCCCTGGGCGGGTATAGCACAATGGTAGTGCAGCAGCCTTCCAAGCTGAATATGCGGGTTCGATTCCCGCTACCCGCTCCAGCTTTTCTCCTTTGAAAAATAGATAAAATATTGAAAATAAAAGGTATTTTATTTTCATGTTCGCATTCTTGCTATCCGTCCTGCAAAAGTGAAGCCCGAGACAGGATACTTTTAGGATACAAATTGAAGAGTCGAACGTGCGAAGAGAAGACAAAGCGCGGTATGGGCCGGGCCGTGACATGTGCGATGAATTGGCAAACGCTTGTCACCGCCGACAACCTGTTAAGCTAGGGATTGCGCGCCATTCCTGGTATTGCTGAGGTCGCCGCCATGGCAATCCTGGTCGAATGCCGCGAGATTGGAACGCTGGAGCGCAAAAAAGGTAGCCAATCTGGCAGACCTCGCTCCATGACACGCCAATCTGGCCAATGGCGCGGCAAGGCCTTTATCCAAGGAGGCCGAAAATGGATGTCAAGTAATGCTGGATTAAAACATACTCTAGAGCTGGCAATACAGCGGGGGACATGGCAGGGTTCGGTCATGATTAATCCCCACAGCAATGAACCGCGCCCGCTTCATACCGCCCATCTTATTCTTGCAGGTGCCAGCGGCCTGATGGCTGTGGCCATGGCCGCGCTAGGCAGTCACGTAATGGCCGATAAGCTTGCGCCAGGCGGGCAAGTCCTCATCGAACAAGCGCTGCTGTTTCAGCTGACCCACGCCATTTGCCTCACAGCGCTGTTCTTCACCTATTCCAGCGCGCCCATCGTTTTAGCGCGCACTTTGCGCCTCAGCGCCGCTGGCTTTTCCATGGGCCTCTTGCTGTTTTGCCTGCCAATATATTGGCTCGGTCTCAATGGCCCAGGCAGCCTGGGCGCATTGTCTTGGATCACACCCGTTGGCGGCACCGGATTTCTCATCGGATGGGCCGCTTTAAGTTATGCCGGGCTGCGCTACGCTACAGCCAGGAGCTAATCCACTAGGTAACAATCTGCCATGAGCCATCGGGCTGCTGGCACGCCCTGCCATAGGCATCTTGCTGCTGGCCGCCCACCACAATCGTTTGGGTATATTCGCGGCAGTATTGGCCATTAGCGGTTTGGACGCTTTGATTAGCAGTCACCGTTCCATAGTTGCCGGTGTTTGGATTGTACCATTGCTGGGGCTGGCCAGGTTGGCTGCCATACAGCGCACGCTGCTGGGCCTGGGCCAAACGCAGGCGGTCCACTTCATCCATCTTGCGCCCAATAGAGCCGCCGACCAGGCCGCCAACAACCGTGCCGGTCGCAATTGCGGCAGCGCCGCCCACGCCATTGTTGTCAATCTGCGAACCAACCCAGCCGCCAAGGGCTGCGCCAAACAGAGTGCCAATTGTCTCCTGCTGCGCGCCTTGATTACAGCCGGTGAGCGCCAATGCGGCAACCCCTGCAATGAGAATATTTCGGCCAATGTTAAGCCGTGTCATCGCCTATACTCCTGTTCAACATAGTGACGCTGACCGTAGTCAAATCTGACTGAATGGAGCCTGAATAAGTCTGTTAGAATTGGCTAAGCTTTGCGCAGCGTGATCACCGCCCGCAGGCCGGGCAGCGTCTTTCCACTTTCCAACGCGATCGTACCGCCATGCACGTCGAGTAGATCGGTGACGATGCTTAGCCCAAGGCCAGTTCCAGGAACGCTTTCATCCAAGCGCTTGCCGCGCGTAAAGATCGCAGCGCGCTCTTCGACCGGAATGCCCGGACCGTCATCTTCTATAGTCACTGAGATAGCTGCAAGGTCATCGACCGCAGCTTCCGCCACTTCAACACGTACACGCCCTGCCCCAAATTTCGCAGCATTTTCAATCACGTTACCAAGAATTTCTTCTAAGTCTTGGCGCGCAATTCTGGCGGATGCTGGGCTTTCTAGCTGACTGTCAAAGGCGATCTGATGGCCTCCATGGAGCTTTGAAATCACGCGCACAATGGTGCTTGCGACCGCGTTCACATCGGCGCTGACATGGGTGCGTCCATAATGCGATGCAGCCCGCGCGCGCGCCAAATTATGATCAATATGGCGGCGCATAAGGGCCACTTGCTTTTGCACAGTCGCCGATAAACGCCCATCAGTGCTTTCAGCCTCATTGGTGAGAATGGAGAGCGGTGTTTTAAGCGCATGCGCGAGATTGCCCGCTTGGGTCTTAGCGCGTTCCACTGTGTCCTCACTTTGGTCAAGCAGCGCATTCATCTCGCCGACCAAAGGCATGACTTCAGGCGGCATATCCTCTGGTATCCGACCTTCTTTTCCGGTGCGGATTGCGCTCACAGCTTTGCGCACCCGGCGCAATGGCTTGAGCCCATAGCCGATCTGCACGCCCACAGCGCCCATAAGGCCAAGGCCCAAAAGCCCCATCGCCCAGAAAAGCGTCCGGTGAAAGCGCGACAGCGCTTCGTTGATTTCATCGAAATTTCCAGTGACTAAAAACCTATAAGGCTGGCCCGCCCCTGGCAAATTCACATCGCGCTCGAGGACGCGCAAGCGCTGTCCATCTGGCCCGTAGCGCATGGAATAGTGCGCCTCCAGCCACGGGGTCTCATAATCGACCTGGAGCACTTGATCCCACAAGGAACGAGAGCGCACAGGCGCAGCGCCCTCACCTCCCACCTGCCAGTAATAACCTGAATACGGCTGCTCATAGCGCGCTTCGCCAAGTGAACGCTCAAAGCTGAGTTCGCCCTCACTGCTAATTTGCGCAGCGCCAATGAGCGCTTGGCTGGATTGGGACAAGCGGTCATCCAGCGCATCAGTGAGATAATCGCTGAACAATTGGGAGAAAATGATGCTCCCACCGATGAGGAACAGGCCAACCCAAAGGACAGACACGAGGAGCAAACGTGCGGACAAAGAACGCCAAAATAAGCGTGTGTCGCGCCGTGGCTGCGCTGTTTGCCCCTGCGCCAGCGCCCTATCCTGCTGCGCTAGCTGGTTCTTCAATCCGGTAGCCAAGGCCGCGAACAGTCTGAATGATCGGCACGTTGAGCTTCTTGCGGATACGGTTCACGAAGACCTCAATCGTATTGGAATCGCGGTCAAAGTCTTGATCATAAATATGCTCTGTGAGCTCCGTGCGCGATACCACTTCTTCAGCATGATGCATCAAATAGCTGAGCAATTTAAATTCCTGAGCTGTCAAGCGTACCTGCGCGCCATCGACAAACACGCGGCTTGTTTTGGTGTCCAAAAGCACGGGCCCGCAATTGAGTTCTGATTGGGTATGGCCCTTTGAGCGGCGGATCAGCGCGCGCAGTCTTGCCAGCACTTCCTCGAGCTTAAACGGCTTGGTCACATAGTCATCCGCGCCAGCATCAAGGCCCGCCACCTTTTCCGACCACCCGTCGCGGGCAGTGAGGATAAGAACGGGGAATTCACAGCCTTGCTCGCGCCATTTCTCAAGCACCGTCACACCGTCTAACACCGGCAGCCCGAGATCAAGCACAACGGCGTCGTAGCTTTCCGTACCCCCCAAATGCAGCGCGTCCTCGCCATTGTCAGCATGGTCAACCGCATAGCCACCATCTTTCAGGCCATTTAAAAGCTGCTGGGCCAGCTGTGGTTCATCTTCAACAAGCAATAATCGCATTATCGCGGCTCCTTAATGCCAGTAATTGCCCCTGATTTTGCATTGACAGTGACGGTGACAACGTCTGCCCCGCGTAATACTGTAAAGCGGTAGCCAATGTTGGCGCCGCTTCCAATAGGCTTGCGCCCAACGACTTTGCCGCCGACGCGCTGCTCAACCATGCGTTCAAGCGCGGGCAGTTGAACGGCGCCGGATTGGCGCGCTCTTAAAGCGCGGTCTTGGTCGCTTTGAGCCTGCGCTGGACCCGCAAGGCCCATGCTAAACGCAAGCGCAGCGCTGCAAAATAGCGCGGCGGTGCGGACTGCTTTCATGATGAGGTTCAATGCCATAGATCGAAATCTATGCTAGTCTGCGTGAACGAGCTATGAATAATATTGTTTGAAAAATACAGTTGGAGCCTCGCACATGACAATCCGCACAATTCTTGTCCCGATGACTGGCGGTGAGAGCTGCCAAAGCGCCGCGGAAGCGGCCGCACGCGTAGCAAAAGCCTTTGGCGGCCACCTCTTTGGACTGCATGTGCGCTCCGATGCGGCTGCCAGCGTGCCCTATGTAGCGGATGGGCTGACCGCTGATCTGGTGCATGAGCTTGTCACGTCTGCTGAAAAAGAAGGCGAGCGCCGGTCCGGCAGAGCGCGCGAAATCTTCGACAGTATGTGCCAGACATTTGACCTCGATACCAAAACACCCGCCGGGGAGGCAAACACGCCAACCGCCCACTGGGAAGGCCGCACAGGCATGATTGGCGAAGTCATCTCCCGAGAAGCGCGCATTATGGACCTCACTGTGGTGCCCCAGCCCGACATTGAGGCGGACCCGGTCACAGCGGGTTTGATGGACGAAGTAATGACCCGTTCTGGGCGCGCTGTCCTCATGGCGCCAAAAAGCCTGCCAGAACATGTGAGCGCCCGCGTCATGATTGCTTGGAATGGCAGCACAGAAGCCGCGCGCGCTGTGGCGGATTCCTTGCCCTTCCTCCTAAAAGCTGAAGAGGTGTACGTTCTCACGGTCGATGACATGACCAAAGGACGCCCCTCCGGCGAGGCTTTGGCTGCCATGCTATCGTGCCATGGGCTCACGCCGCAGGTGCTAAAACAAACGGTCAATGAGGATGGCATCGGCGAAACTATCCTAGCTGAAGCAACCGCGCGCGATTGCACCTTACTTGTCGTCGGCGCTTATTCCCACAGCCGCTGGCGCGAGCTCGTGCTAGGCGGCGTTACGCGCACCGTGATCGACAAAGCGCAAATGCCTGTGTTGATGAGCCATTAAGGCGCTGGAATAAACCATCAAAACACGCTAGCAGCGCTGGCATGGCGCAGCTTCCAATTCTTACGGCCCAGGGCCTCTCCCTCCATTTTGGCGGCGACCCGCTCTTTGGCGGGCAAACAGGGCTTGATTTAACGGTTGGACCCCGAGAGCGGCTCTGCCTGGTCGGGCGCAACGGCGCGGGCAAATCCACATTTATGAAAGTGCTCGCAGGCACCGTCCTGCCAGATACAGGCAGCGTCAGCATCGCGCCAGGCAACGTCGTTACCTATTTGCCGCAAGAGCCTGACTTTACGCACTTTGGCAGTGTATCGGATGCGCTCCTAGACGCCCTGCCCGCCGACGCGCGCGACGCTTACCGCATTGAGCCCATGGCCGAGGAGCTCAGCTTAGACCTCAGCGCTGAGCCGAAGACGCTGAGCGGCGGCGGGCGGAGGCGTATCGCGCTTGCGCGGGCGTTTCTGACCGAGCCCGACTTGGTGTTGCTCGATGAACCAACCAACCATCTCGATATTCCCGCCATCGCCTGGGTAGAAGAACGGCTTTCTAAGTTCAAAGGCGCCTTCATTCTCATCAGCCATGATCGGCGGCTTTTAGAAGAAGTCACCCGCCAAACCCTCTGGATTGACCGCGGCAAACTGCACCGTAGCCCTGAGGGCTATGCAGCGTTTGAAACGTTTCAGGCCTTTGTTCTAAACGAAGAAGCACGCGAGATAGAGCGCGAGAAACAATATATCAAAGCCGAACAGCGCTATATGGAGCGCGGCGTGACGGCGCGGCGCACGCGCAATGAAGGCCGGGTGCGCAAGCTTGCTAAATTGCGCGCACGCTCCTCCGCCCGCATTCGCCCAACCGGCCAGGTTAAGCTCGACATCACCAACGCGGAAGCTTCGGGCAAAAAGGCCATTGAAGCGAAGGGCCTGGCTAAGGCTTATGGCGACCACGTCATCGTCAAAGACTTCTCAAGCCGAATCTTATCAGGCGACAAAGTGGCTTTCATCGGGCCAAACGGCGTTGGCAAAACCACCTTAATTCGCATGCTGCTCGGCGATACGCCGCCTGACACCGGCACGGTCACGCACGGCGCGCGGCTGGAGACCGTCTATGTGGACCAAAACCGCCGCGACCTGGCGGAGAACAAAACCGTCCAAGATATTTTAGCGGACGGCAGTGATACGGTGGATGTGCGCGGCGAGCGGCGCCACATCACGAGCTACTTAAAGGACTTTCTGTTCGACCCAGGCCATATGCGCAGCCCGGTCTCTTCGCTTTCAGGCGGGGAGCGCAACCGGCTCTTACTGGCCAAGGCCTTTGCCAAATCCGCCAATATGCTGGTGCTGGACGAACCGACGAACGATCTCGATTTAGACACGCTTGAACTGCTGGAAGATGTTTTAGCGGACATGGATGCAACCCTGCTCCTGGTAAGCCATGACCGTGATTTCATTGACCAAGTCGCGACCAGCACGATCGCGCCGCTCGGCAATGGAGACTGGCAAGAATATGCCGGCGGCTATAGCGATTTCTTGAGCCAAAAAGACGATCGGATACGCTGGACGTCTAGCGCCCAATCAACCTCAAAGGCAAAGCCCGCAATCACGGTAAAGGCGCAGCAAAAGACAAGATCAAAAAAGCTGAGCTACAAAGATCAACGGCGCCTAGATGAACTGCCAGCTTTAATCGAAGCCACGCGCGATGAGATCAGCCAGCTAGAAGCGGCCTTGGCCGACCCAGATTTATTCAACTCAAATGCTGAGAAGTTTCAAACAAGCTCGAAAGCGCTGGAAACAAAATTGGCGCAAGTTTATGCCATGGAAGAAGAGTGGCTCATACTGGAAGAACAGCGCGAGGCGCTGTCCTCTTAAGCAGTCCTTCCAAAAATCATTCCGCCTACGAAAAAAAAACTGACCCCTTTTCACTCTTTCTTACGCCTATGAGTATGGAGCTATTTGAACACCGTTCAGATGCAGAGAGTAAAAAAAAGGGGCGATCATGTCAGATATCAGCGCGAATAGGGTGTCTTTGAAAATTAGTGCGAGTGCGGCAGCCATCGCAGCGGCGCTCGCAGCAATGCCAGTTGGCCAAGCCATGGCGCAATCATCCTGCGACATTGCCAACCCAATGACCGGCGATAGCGTTGTTTGCACCTTCGGCAGCGACCCAGGGACCAATGATGCGACTCCCATCACAGCCGGCATCAATGCCCCCGGGTCTCAGAACGTCGATCTAACGATTATCGATCCAATCTTTAGGGGTTTCAACGCTGATGCTGTGTTTTCAGGCGGCACGCCAACCATTGCGCTGGGCGGTGGCAGCAGCATCTTGGTGCGAAACGCGTCAGTCTCCAATTTAGCGCTTCTTGAGGAAGGAACGGTCGCACTCAGTGATTTTGGCCAGGTGTTCCAAGAGCCCTACACCACATTGTTCAATGACTTCGCTGGTTTGTTTGCAGGTGGCGCCATGCCAACCGCCGCTGATGCCCAGCAGGTACTCGACGACAATAACATCAATTTCACCATCGACCCAGCTGACCCGCTTGGCATTGAAACCGCCTTTGCCGCCGCGTTTACAGACGCAGGCGTCTCGACATCGATTGAGCTGGATGACGAGGGCGACCCAGTCCTCATCTTCGGCGATGGAGCTGCCGAAAACGACCCCTTGAATGAGGTCTTTGGCTTCCCCGTACAAGGCGAGGCCCTTACGGCAATCAACACCGTGATTACCGATGCGAATGGCGCTGTTATTACCCTAGGTGCGTCCAGCACGCCCGTTGATAACAACGTGATCAGCCAGATCAGAAGTGCCCCCGGTACAGGCGGCGCGCTCGCGGCAGGTCAGAACGGCATCACTCTCGGGCAGCCTGGCGGGGATGATGGCGATATCTTCGCCATCGGGGCAAGCGGCATTGAGCTGGCTGCTGGTAGCGTGACCCGCTTTACATCAAATGGCGATGGTATAGGCGTCATCGGCAATGGTGGTGCTGGCATCATTCTGAACGCTGGCGTGATGGATACATCCACCCTTGAAGTTGTCCTCAGAGGCGGCGCGGAAATCGTCGTCTTTGGCGAAGATACCGCCGCGATCCGCGTGAACGGTGACAACGCCATTTTAGGGCTCAGCAGTAACTTTGGCGGTATAGCGACACTCGGCAATAACTCCCCGCTTATCGCCCTGACGGAAGGCAACAGCGTTTTCACTGCCGTGTTGACCGAGAGCGGCGCTGCCCCATCGGAAGAATTTGACTTTGACGCGTCCTTCGTCACCTTCGGCGATGATGCGCCGCTGTTTAAACTGGCGGGCGATACGGCGACTTATTCCATTTCAGCGGATAATATTGGAACCGGCACTGCTGGCCTGGGATTTGTGAGCACTGGCGATAACTCCAGTATTTTTGATGTTGAAGGTGGGTCTGTTTCCATCAACGTCATCTCACTCGTTGATAGCGTTGCCCAAACCAGCGGCGAAGGCTCTAGCATCGTTAGCGCAACGTTTGGAAGCACCAGTTCGACCACAGTTGCCATCAATGGGTCTGATGTTACGACATTCGGCGCAAATGCAGCCGCTTTTGAGTTTGGGCCAACCCAGGAAACCGCTGTCTCAACGGTGGTTATAAATAATAACTCAACAGTCCGAACGGAAGGCGATGGCTCAACTGGAGTTAGGCTTTCTGGCGTAAGTGCCGGCTCAGCGGCGACACAAACCATTGAAAACAGTAGCATTACAACGCTTGGAGATATGTCAGATGCCTTGCGCGCTCAGCTCGGCGCATCCGGTTCCAGCTCGGCAGCATTCACGCTGGCTGGTAGCACACTCCAGACGTCAGGCAATTTCGCTCATGGCGCAGTTTTCACCAGCGCGTTTGGCGATGATGTCGACGCCATGTCGAACGCGGCCGGTGCCATCTCCACCTCATCCATTTCAACAACAGGCCTGTTTTCCAACGCGCTTGTCATAGGTGAAAATGTCACGATCTATGGCCCTGGCTTGGCTGTCCCTACCGATGGCGCCGCGAAGATCACCGTCGACACGTTTGACGCGTTTACCGCTACCGATACATTTGAAGCAGAGCTAGACCTCAGCCCAACCAGCCGCGGCATTCAAAACAATGGCACAATTGAAGTGGCCGGCAGCGGCATTGCCTACAGCGCTGGCGTGGAAGGCCGCATTGCCAATGCCGGCACCATCAATGGCACCGGCGGCACAGCCGTGACCTTTGCCAGCGATACGAACGACATTTTCGAGCTGCAACCTGGTGGCATAGCCATCGGCAACGTCGACGGGGCCGGCGGCACGGACACATTCATTCTGGGTGGGACAGGCGAAGCAACCTTCGATAGCGACCTGCTCGATACACAATACGTGAATTTTGAAGTCTTTGAGAAAGAAGACCTCTCTACCTGGACCCTGACCAGTGACGATGCCCGTGCTTGGAACGTGCATGGCGGTGATTTGATTGTTGCCAGCGGCACGAACCTGACGACGGATGGCGCAAACCCGGTCTTTACCGTCACTGAAGGTCTGTCTTCAACCACATTTGAGGGCTTTGAACAGATCATAAAAACACGCGGTCAGGCGATCATCAATGACGGCGCTGCACTGAATTCTTCTGTGGTGGATGTGGCAGCGATTGTGGTCGAGGGCAATGTGATTACCGAGGATCTCCCGGTGGTCGATAGCCGCCCGCCCGTAGACAACACTCTCCCTTTCCGGGACCGCTTTGAAACGGAACAGACTTTTTCCGACGTGCGCATTGCCGGAATAGTGGATACGACGGCAAACGGAGCCGTGGGCATTCAAGGGCGAACCGTCGGAGATGCCGCGCCCGTCATGACCATTTCGCTGGAAGGCGATGGCAGCATTCAAACAAGCGGCGCGGATTCTTTTGGAATCGCAGGCGGCGATGCAGGCAGCAGTAACGTGCGCGTGTTCGCTGATGAAAACAGCGCTATCCGCACGAGCGGCGCGCGGTCTGCTGGCATCGCCGCAAACGGTGGCGGCAATGCCGTGGAGATTGTTCTGCTGGACAGCGCATCGATCTCAACCATCGGCTCGGAGGCTGCCGCCATTCGCATGCAAGCAACTGCGAGTATTTTCAACTTAATTTCCAATGGCACCAACGCTCTGGCAACCAGCGGCGACGGCTCTTCGGTCATTCTTGTCAATGATTTTGACAGCAGTGCCGCATCGACAGATTTGACTTTGAGTGCGCAGCGCACTGAGCAGACCTTGCTGAGTGAAGGTCAGAATGCCGACCTGGTGTCTGTTACATCCAGCGCAGGAGGAGGTTCTTCCTTTACCTTCTCCGCAGAGGGCGCCGATAGCGCTTACGCTGGCGCCGACTTTGAAACACTGGGCGATGGCTCAAACTTGATGCGTGTGAACGCTGGCCCATCAAGCTCTGTCACAGCGTCGATTGAGGGCATTAACGCCATCACACGCGGCGTGGGCGCGGGCGGCTATCAGCTGGCAACGGGCGACACCGGCGATCTCACATTCTCCCTTGTTGACAGTTCGCTGGCAACGCTGGGGGCAAATTCCACGGCGCTTGATCTTAGCGTGGGCGAGAATGGCACCATCATAGCGGCCTTCGCCAACAACGAGATCAACACGATCGCAGACGGTTCTAATGCCATTTCCATTCATATGGGCAGCAATGGTGATCTTCAGTTCGGCGGACCCAATACAATTGTGACCAGCGGCGAAGACGCCGTTGGCCTCTTCATCCAGGGCAGCGTCGGGGGGACCAATGATGTGAATGTGGGCGGCACCATTACGACGATTGGCGCGCAGGCCCATGCCGTTTGGCTGGATGAGCAGCTTGAGGACTTAGAGCTCACCGGCATCCTCTCCACCAGCGGCGAGGGCGCGAATGGCATTGGCGCTGATGGCTCTCTCTTCGGCATCGTCACAACCGCTGACAGCAGCATTACCACCACGGGCATCGATGCCGATGGTATATGGATCGACTATTTAGAAGCGCCTGCGATGGGAGGCGATTTAACCGACGGCAGCATCACCGTGAACGGCGCGATCACAACCAGCGGCGACATGGCGGACGGCATCTGGGTTGGCTATAATGCTAATGACAATGATGGCGGCAATGCTTTCCAAACTGGCAGCATCACGCTGGGCGGAACGATTACAACCTCTGGCGAGGACGCCTTTGGGATCGGTGTTATAGGCGAAGGCGCAATCACTTTGGCTGAGGGCAGTCAAATCCTCACCAGCGGCGAAGGCTCCGACGGCATTTGGCTGGATCGACGCGGGCTTGGCAGTGATGTTGCAACACTGATTGATGTGGATGGTAACATACGTGCCTCTGGCGATGATGCGCATGGCATCACCGTGTTTTATGGCGCAGGCATGCCCATGAATGCCGGCAACGCTGGCACCATTACAATCAGCGGCAATGTGGAAGGCGGCGGGTCCTCAGCGGCGTCTGACGGCGTGCGCTTGTATCTTGACAATGGCGCAGCAACGACACTGACGCTGGAAGCAGGCGGCGATGTGTTCTCTGGCGGTGATGTCAATTCGCGCGGCATTTATCTGACAGCTCTACCTGGCGCAACTGGCACAGCAACAGCAACAATTAACATAGACGCAGGCTCAAATACCGCAGCAGAGGCAAATGTCTTCTCCAGCCAAGGTACAGTCATCGCGGAAGGCAACGATGGCGGCGCAGCAATCGCGATTAACACCACGCTCGACATTGCCGGTCAGGTGGTCTCTGGCGGCAGTGACCGGATCGCCATAGACCTTGGTCTCGGCGATGACACCATCTTCGTTCGCGAAGGCGCTGAGGTGCGCGGCGGCGGCATTGCTATGGGCGCAGGCAATGACATTATTCAAATCGCGGGTGATATAGATGCTGGCACGACGGACGCCCTTCTCACCGGGAGTGGTGATGATGAAGTGATCGTCCTGCCAACGGCAATGGTGACCGGCGGTGTGGATCTGGGCAGCGGCACGGACACGCTCGCCTTTGACGGCGCGGCGGGCACCACGGGCAATGTCGAGCTGGTGGCAAATGATGTTGCCTTCGCCATTGGCGTTGAACGCATTGAGAAGCGCGGCGACGGGACTTGGGTCTTTGAAGGCCAGGACATACCACAGGAATTCGATTTCGCGCCTGCCTCGATTTTGCAAGGCACGGCCATCATCCGTTCGCAATTTTTGTCCGTTGATGTGACCAACGCGCCTGGTGCCCGCCTGGAAGGCGCTGGCGGGGTTCGCAACCTTATCAACGAGGGTACCTTTAGCCCAGGCGAAGGCGGCGTTGGCACATTTGCGATTACCAATGATCTGACCTTAGAGCCCGGCTCCACACTGGAAATCGATATCGCAGCTAACGGAAGCGCTGACCTGATTGCGGTGGGCGATGACGTGATCATCGATGGTGCACTGGCGGTCAATGGCGTGATGTACCCCGCCGGGTTCCCCAGAGATCAAGACTATGTGATCATTACCGCTGCTGAGCAGGTAACGGGCGCGTTTAGCAGCGTCACCGACAATCTGCCCGATGTGGACGTGACGGTCGCCTATAACGACCAAGACGTCACCATCAGCTATGATCGCGGCCTGGATGAGTCCGATAAATCCATCCAAGCCAATTCTGTACAAGCAGGCCTCGTTGATGGCCGCATCTTTGCTGAAACGCTGCGCCGCAGAGGGGTTCTCATGGGCGCCGCTAACGGATTTGTAGACGCGGGCGGCCAGCAAGTGGCGCAAACTGGCAATCCCACTGGACTGGGCAGCGACGGCAAACGCTACGCCGTTTGGGGAGCGGCAATGGGCGCTTTAGCAGATGTGTCCGGCGGCAATGGACGCACGGGCTATGACGCTGGCCTTGGCGGTCTCGCGACTGGCTTTGACGGCTTTATACCGCTCGATGATGGCGTGATACGCGTTGGCCTGGCGGCCGGCTTTAGCACCGGCAATATCGACAGTGATCTATCGGATGCGGATGTTGATACTATTCATATCGGTGCGCACGGCGTCTATGAGCGCGGTGATTTTGGTATCTCGGCCGCCGTCAGCTACGGCTTTCAAGACTATGACATTGACCGTGTGATTGAACTCATCGGCGCGCCCAGCGTGACCGCCACAGGGGGTGCCGATGGCAGCGTCTTCTCCCTCAGCATTGGCGCGAAATACACTGTTTATGAGGCCGAAACCTTCAAAGTTTCGCCCATCGCACACGTGGAACATATCAGCGCCAAACGCGATGCTTACACAGAGACCGGCGCAGGCATTCTGGACTTGAATGTCGACGCAGAACGCTTCAACCGCACCTTTGTGGCCGCTGGTGTGCGCCTTGAAGCAGAAACGCAAAGTGGCGCGGTTACGATCCGTCCGCAACTCGATTTAATGTATGAGCATGCCTTTGGCGATGACAGCGCAGTGGTGAATTCCAATGCGGTCAATGTTCAAACCGCAAGCTTCACCACCCGCGGCGGCGATCAAGCGAGCAATCAAGTGGCCGTCGGCACGGGTTTTGCCATTGATATCTCGCAGCGCCTGTCAGCACACATTCGCTATGATGGCAATTTCGGAAATGGCTTTACCAGCCACCGCGGCAGCGCTGGGATTGCATGGTCGTTCTAAGCTCCTGTGCAGGAGTGAAGGCGGGGTAGCTCTTTTAATCAGAGCTGCCCCATTTTTCTTCAAACGCCCAAACATCTTCAAAGCCGATCAAACGGCAGAACTCATCGAAGTTGAAGATATCGCCGTGCTTGTTTGATGGAAGGCCCCCATCTTTTAAAGCGCGCAAGGACGTTTCCACCGCTGCAGCCGCCGATAGTGCCGTTACGGCAGGATATATGGCCAATTGATAGCCAATGTCCTTCAGCTCAGCAGGCGTCTTAATCGGCGTTGCGCCGCCATGGGCCATATTTGCGATCATTGGCGCGTCAATGGCGTCACACGCCGCGCGCATCTCGTCTTCACTATGGAGCGCTTCAACAAAGACGATATCTGCGCCTGCCTCGCCATACGCTTTGCCGCGGGCAACAGCGGCCTCAAGGCCTTCGGGCTGGCGGGCATCGGTGCGGGCGATGATCTGGATGCCGCTGGGGTCTTTCCTGGCTGCACAAGCCACTTCGATCTTGCGCACCATCTCACTGGTGTCCACCACACGCTTATAAGGCGTATGGCCGCACTTTTTTGGAAATTCCTGGTCCTCGATCTGAATGGCCGCAACGCCAGCCTCTTCATAGCCCTGCACCGTGTGATGGACATTTAGAAGTCCGCCAAAGCCAGTGTCAGCATCAGCAATCACGCCTGCATTGACGGTTTTACACAGTGTTGCCACGCGGCCGAGCAGCTGCGTGTAGCTCACAATGCCGGCATCAGGCAGGCCGTAGCCAGAGGCTGTGAGCCAGTAGCCGGAGGCGTAGACAAAATCGAAGCCCACCTTATTGGCAACCACGGCCGAGATCATGTCGTAGAGGCCAGGCGCTGCCACGAACTGATTGTTCTCAAGCGTTTTTTTCAGCGAATATGTACTCATGGGACGTCTTCTTGTTCTGGGCGGTAATAATCAAACGTACTCAGCGCATCATCGCTAATCCGAAGCCACGGAGCGCGCCACGCCTGTTGGTTTTCAAAAGCAGCGATGTCGGTGTCAAAATCTTGCAAGATCTGCGCGGTTTCATCGAGGCCGCGCATCAGGGCGTCGCGGTGATGCGGGTCGATCTCAAAGTCTAATTTGGATTGATCCGGCAACGTGACCTGCTGGGCAACCAAATCCACCGACAGGCGCTGCGCCTGCTGCGCGGCCGCCATAGCCTGTGTATGGCCCGCTTCACTGAGGCTTAAAACCAGAAGCCCATTGCGCAGGGCATTTGCGTGGAAGATTTCGCCAAAGCTTGGAGCGATGATGCAGCCGATACCGGCGTCCAGCAAAGCCCAAACCGCCTGTTCCCGGCTAGACCCAATCGCGAAGCGCGGACCAGCGACCAAGATTTGTGCGTTTTTATAAGCCGGCTGATCAAGCACAAAGCCACCCGCCTGGCGCGCACGATGGAAGGCAAAGGGACCGAGGTTTTTGTCAAGACGCAACAAGAACTGCGCGGGCAGCACCATATCAGTATCCACATCCGCCTGCGGCAAAGGCGCTGCAACACTGACAATCTGATCGACTTTATCCATGGCCCTCTCCTAGCAGAGCGCGCACATCGGTGAGCTTTCCAACGACAGCAGCAGCAGCAGCCATTTCAGGGCTAACCAAATGTGTGCGCCCCTGCGGGCCTTGCCGGCCTTCAAAATTTCGGTTCGATGTAGACGCGCAGCGCTCCCCTGGAGCTAAGCGGTCCTCGTTCATAGCAACACACATCGAGCAGCCCGCGTTTCGCCATTCAAAGCCGGCTGCGTTGTAAATGGCATCCAAACCTTCAGCCTGAGCGGCGGCTTGCACTTGCGCGGACCCTGGCACCACCATGGCGCTGACGCCTGGCGCAACCGTGCGCCCCTTTAAAACAGCTGCGCCGCGGCGCAGGTCTTCTAAGCGGGAGTTCGTGCACGACCCAATGAAAACCCGGTTGATCGCAACATTGCTGAGCGGTGTCCCTGGCGTAAGCGCCATATAGTCCAGGGCTTTTTCCAAATGCGCTTTACGCCCCGGCGGAACGTCGGCTGGACTGGGCACACAAGCTGTGACGGGTAAGCAATCGGCCGGGGTCGTACCCCACGTGACGTGCGGCGATAAGCTGGTCACATCCAGCTGCACCTGCTTTTCAAAATGCGCGCCTTCATCGGACCGCAAGGTTCGCCAATAATCCAGTGCTTGGTCCCACAAGTCCCCTTGCGGGGCTAACGGGCGGCCTTGAAGATACGCGAACGTGGTCTCATCTGGCGCGATCATGCCGATGCGCGCGCCCGCCTCAATCGTCATGTTGCACAGCGTCATGCGCTCTTCCATCGACATCGCTTGGACTGCTGGCCCGGCATATTCGATTGCAAAGCCGCGTCCGCCATCCACGCCAATGCGTGCGATAAGCGCAAGAATGATATCTTTGACACTCACACCGCGCGCCAAACGCCCCTCCAGCCAGACTTGCATAGGCGCGAGCATCTCTTGCCACAGACACTGCGCTGCCATCACCGTCTCGCACTGGCTGGTGCCAATGCCAAAGGCAAGCGCGCCAAATGCACCATGGGTAGAGGTGTGACTGTCCCCGCAAACAAGCGTGCTGCCAGGCAGGGTAAAGCCAAGCTCCGGCCCGATGATGTGCACAATGCCGTGGCGCGGGTCGTCCGTGGGAATATAAGGCAGTTGAAAAGTTGCTACATTCGCTTCCAAGCGCTCTAGCTGCAGCGCAGCGAGAGACTGCCGAAGCGGTTTTTGCCCCGGTATCGTGGTGACAGCGTGATCGGCAACGCTGATATGGTTTTCAGGCCGGCGTACCCTGGCGCCGCGCGCCTTTAGCCCCTCAAACGCTTGCGGACTAGACACCTCCTGCACCAAATGACGGTCAATATAAAGGAGGCTACGCCCGCCCGGCGTCAGCTTGACGGTATGGTCCTTAAAGACCTTCTCATAGAGCGATAATGGCATGGTGACGGGGCATCTTTGCATTGACTCGATCCGTTTGAATACGTATTCAAATCACAGCTGACAAGCCTTTTGAACGTTGCCAGACGAGAAAAAGGCCATCGGGAGAACGGGACATGCGACTTGGCGTTGACGTAGGCGGCACTTTTACAGACTTGCTTCTTTACGACGACGCAACGGCGCGCAGTTTCTATGCTAAGACGCCATCGACCCCCGAAGATCAGTCAAAAGGCGTGGCCGCTGGCATCCGCTTGATCTGCGAGCGCGCTGGTATTGCCCCGCAAGACATTGATCTGGTCCTCCACGGAACCACTGTTGCCACAAACGCCGTCCTGGAAGCCAAAGGCGCCCGCGTCGGCCTCCTGGTCACCAAGGGTTTTGAGTATACCCTGCACCTGGCGAAATCCTGGACCCCCGGCCCCTTGTTTGGCTGGATTGTCATGGATAAGCCAGACCCCTTGGCAAGTTTAGCAGATACCTGCGGCATCCCAGAGCGCATGACGGCCAAAGGGGACGTGCTGCTGGCGCTGGACGAAGCTAAAGCAACCGAGATGATTGATGGGCTTTGCACCTCCGGTATTGAAGCCCTGACCATTTCGCTTATGCACTCCTACGCGAACCCCGCTCATGAGCAGCGCCTGGCCGAGATTGTGCGCGCGCGCCACCCCCATATCCCCGTGTCCGTGTCGTCAGAGATACTGCCCGAGTTTCGCGAATATGATCGCACCATTACGACCGTGATGAATGACTATGTGCGCCCCATCATGACGCGCTACCTCTCGCGCATTGAAGACCGGCTGGATGATGTTGGCGTGGCCTCAAAGCTGCATATTGTGCGCTCTGATGGCGGACTGATGAGCGCGAAAGCAGCGTCCGATAGGCCAGTTCATACTGTTTTGTCCGGCCCTGCTGGCGGTGTGACAGCAACAGCCATGATCGGCCGCCGCACTGGTATCGATAAATTGCTCGCTTTTGATATGGGCGGCACATCGACGGACGTTGCTGTGATTGTGGACGGCAAAGCGGAAATAACGCGCTCAACAGAAGTTGGCGCGTTTCCAGCGAAAGTACCAACACTGGATGTCAAAAGTGTGGGCGCGGGCGGCGGCTCAATTGCAGACGTTGAAACGCTGACCAAGTCTCTGCGGGTTGGACCACGAAGCGCAGGCGCGATGCCTGGGCCCGTTGCCTACGCGCGCGGCGGTACGGAGCCGACGGTGAGCGACGCCAATGTGGTACTCGGGTATCTACCCCCTGTCCTCCTTGGCGGAGACATGGCGCTGGACATTGAAGGCGCCAAGGCTGCGGTTAAAACAATCGGGGATGATATCAGCCTTTCCCCTGAGGATGCCGCTCAGGGCATCATCGACATAGCCAATGAAGTGATGCTTGGCGCACTGCGGATGGTGACGGTGCAGCGCGGGTTTGACCCCCGTGACTTTGGCATTGTCGGCTTTGGCGGCGCAGGCCCCCTCCATGCCAATGCCATGGCGGCGCTACTTGGCTGCTATCCGGTGGTTATTCCGCCGAACTCAGGCGTGCTATCCGCCCTAGGCTTCTTGGAGTCTGACTTTAAAAACGAATTTGTCCAGACCTTCATTCGCGGCGCAGACGATGTTCCTGCGAAGGATATTTGGTCTCGCTTTGAGGCGCTGCAAGACAAAGCCAAAACCTGGCTCGATGAGCAGGACGTCGCCGCTAAGGACCGGGCGATCGCCTATTCCCTAGACCTGCGCTATGAGCAGCAGGGCTTTGAAGTCACGGTTCCTGTAACCGGCTCACTCTCAGGATCGCTCGATGCAGTCCTTGCCGATTTTCATGATATTCATGAGCGCACCTATGGCGTGCGTTTTGATGTCCCTGTCGAATTGGTCGCGCTGCGCGTCGTTGCCACCGGCGCAACGCCAAGCGTGAATACCAAGGCACAGGCTTCAGGCGGCGATGATCTTTCAGCCGCATTGATCGAAACACTCCCGGCCTATTTCGGTGGGCGCTGGCACGATACACCGCATTACGACCGCAGCAAACTAACGCCGGCCATCGAGGTCGATGGCCCTGCGATCATCCGCCAATATGATTCGACAACTGTGTTGCTGCCGGGTCACTTCGCGAAGATTGATGACCATGGTAATGTGCTGATCTGGCCAACTGAGAAGGGGGAGACCTAATATGACCGCGGCAATCGATCCGATTTCTCTCGACATTATTCAAAACGCACTGGTCAACGCGCGCAATGAAATGGATAGTGTGGTCAAGCGCATCTCCTTATCGCCCGTGATCCGCGAACAAAACGACGCCTTCCCCATGATCTGCAACGCGCGTGGGCAAATGGTCGTTGGTCAGTTCGGCTCTTACATCCCAGGTGTGCTGGAGCAATATGGCAGCGACGTCCATGACGGCGACGTCTTTGTGTGGAACGATCCGTATCTCAGCAAAGGCTCGATATCCCATTGCAACGACTGGTGCGTGATGCTGCCCATCTTCCATGAAGAGGTCTTAGTTGGCTATGCATCCATGTTTGGCCACATGATCGATGTGGGCGGCAAGGTCGCTGGCTCCATGCCCTTTGATGCGCGCTCCATTTGGGAAGAAGGCCTGCGCATTCCGCCTGTCAAAGTCTATGAAAAAGGTGTTTTGAACCAAGGCGTTCTTGACATCATGCTCAACAATTCGCGCACACCTGACAGCAACCGCTCTGACCTGATGGCGCTGACCGCGGGCTGCAAAACTGCGGCAACGCGCGTGAAAGAGCTGTGTGGTCGCTTTGGACGCGGCACCTATCTTGGCGCGTGCGACATGCTGATGGACCGCACCAAAAACGCGATGGCCGCGCTGATTGAAAAATACATCCCCCATGAGCCCGTCGAATTCACCGATTATGTGGATGACGACGGCCGCGGCAACGGACCTTTTAAGATGCAGCTCAGCATCTACCGCAAAGGTGACAAGGCCGTGTTCGATTGGACTGGCACAGCCGATCAAGCAGAAGGCCCCATCAATTTCCACATTCACGAGGGGCTGTGTAAGCTGTTTTTCGGCATCTACATGATCATGGCATTTGACCCAGAGATGCTGTTCAATGAGGGCTTTTATGATCTCTTCGACATCATCTTGCCCGAAGGCAGCCTGCTGAACCCGCGCTTCCCTGCCCCGCTTGGTAACCGGCTAAACACCCATACGCGCTTTTTTGATTGCCAGGCTGGCGCGCTGGGCCAGCGCGCACCGCATCTCAGCATGGCAGCGGGCTACGGCACCAGCCCGCACTTCATTTTCTCCGGCCGCGATAAAGACGATAAGTATTTTCAGCTGATGGAGCTCCTCTTTGGCGGTGTCCCCGGCCGGCCGCGCGGGGATGGTCTGGATGGCCACGCCTGGTGGCCGCTGTTTTCAGCAACGCCGATTGAATACATCGAGAACTATTACCCCGTTGTGGTCGATAGCTACCGCCCAATCCGAGATTCAGGCGGCGCTGGCCTCCACCGCGGCGGCGCTGGGATTGAGAAGATTTATACATTGCTCGAAGCCGGCGAAGTCAGCATCCATGATGACCGAGAAACCGTTCCGCCTTGGGGCATTAACGGCGGTCTCTACGGCGGCACATCGTCTAAATGGCTCCTCAAAGCAGGCGGCGATGAGCCCACGCGCATCCCTTCTAAAATCGACAATTTGAAAGTTGAGCCTGGCGATAAAATCATCTTCCGCACGGCAGGCTCAGGCGGTTGGGGCGACCCATTAGAGCGGCCAGCCGCCCTAGTCGCCAAAGACGTTGGCTATGACCTCATGAGCGCGCAAAAGGCAGAAAACGACTACGGGGTCATCCTCACCCCTGAATTAGATGTCGATGAAACCGCGACGCAGGCCCTGCGCACCAAAATGCGGACCGATCGCGGCGCCCCCGAGCCCTTCAGCTTTGGCTTCACGCCAGAGAAAATAGCGGCAGAATAAGCGCCGGCCAAGCGGCTGGATTTGGGACATTCCGGACATTCCCCGCAGCCGCTCAATAAACCGACTAGGCTATACGTTAAGCGAGTAGGTAAGCTGTGAATTCATAGGGTGGCGGCAAAGAGCGCGATCGACTTTCTTGCCGCGCTAGTGATTTTCTTTTTCAGCAGTAGTTTCGCTCTTAAGCATCATCGCAACCTACCCCTAGGCGGCGTCATGGTCGCTGTTGTCGAAAGCCTCAATTGTTTCGACAAAGTCCTCGTCGGTAGTCATGAAAATCTCGACGAGCTTCGCAACTTCTTCTTGGTGCTCTTGAATCATCAGGTTGATTGAACGGATAGCACCTTTGACGGTGACTATCGATGCCCCTTGGACACGGACTCTTTCGGCGCTGGACCCGCTTTCGCGGAATACCCCATAGCGCAGGCCCAGATCGGTCATAATATCACGGTTCATCGACCTGTTCTCGCCACTGTGGCAGGCGATAAAATAGCCAAAGCTGTCGCCCGAGAAATGCTCTGCGAATACTCTGTCGAAGTCTGGCGGTGAGCCATCCCATTCGGGTAGACCAATAAAGCGCTCAACCGCGTCATTGTGCTCGATGTCGAGTCTGAAGGTCGGAACATAACCAGGGAAACCAAACGCTGAGGCAGCGATCGCACGCAGGATATCCTCAGGGCTATAGGCGATGAGCTCGATCCGCACAGGCACGTCTTTGCGCTCGGCATACCGAATGAGCTGCGAAACAGCACCGAGCCACGCATCGTTGAAGAAGAAGATATTCTCGATCCGCTGACGAAGCGCCGCCAATTGTGGCGGCGAATCTGTGCGTGCTGAGAAACGCAAACGGAAATCGGACTCGCCTCCTTCACCGCAGATTTCATCTATAATGGTCTGGTCTTCGAGCAACGGCTCGTCAAACCGTCCAAAGCGATGGACCACGATATCCTTCTGTGCGCCATCCTCAAACCATGTACTGCCTTTTTCGGGATGAGAGATCTCAGCAGTGTCGGCGCCGATCTCGTGACAGGGTACCCCGCCGTGGAGATGCCACACGGCATCAGATGCCTCGGCCACCCGGTCTTCAAGTTCGGTTAGATCTGCGATGCTCTCCCGGAACTCATCGAGTTGGTCTTTGTCGAAGCTGGCTTCGATCAGCGCCATGTAATCTTCGAAGCTCAACTCGCGCTGCGCGAAATAAAGAAATGAGCGGTTACCAAATGTTGGTTCGGTCGCGCAGCTCTGGATGAGCACGAAGTCTTTAAGGCCAAATCGCTGTACGCGCCCCGCAACTGCTTCCACAGCCTTGGTCGCAGTCGCTTTGTCCGGAAACCCCCAAAGGAAATGTCGGACGGCAACTTTGCGCTCAGGTGCGATCGCAACCGGCGTGATGGGCTCGATAGCAACCGGCGTACCGTCCGAGTTGATAACGATTGCGCCAGCGGTCACTTCGAACCGGGCTGAGGCGGCAAATTCGGCATAGGGCGTGGCGAGTTCATGCCACTCTACCGAAAGCAGGATAAGGCGGATTTCCGTGTTTCTAGTCAAGAATTTGTCGCGCAGCAGTGCCACATATTTGTGGAGTTCTTGTATTGCTTCGCGCGCTGCCGCGTTGGTCCGCTTAATCTCTATGATGACGAGCTTGTCCGCCGCGTCACGCGTAAAGATGTCAAGAAAACCGGCAGCACCCTGATGGTTCGGCAGATAGAACTCGGTTTCAACCAGCACTAGGCCAGGCTCGATTAAATCGAGATTCATAGCGATATAATCGCGGATGGCGGCTTCAGTGTTCTTTGATCTGCTCATGTCCGTCTCACTATCCCAGCTCTACCGCAAACAACTTCTCGTACAGGCGGCAGTTTAGAATTAATACAGCTGCATAAACGGCAAGCAAGCCCCAAGAGCTCATGCCGCTACTGCGAACAAATATACCTGAGTTGGTCTTGTTTGAATGACCGCTCCGGGCTCAAACCGTCCTTAAAAAACCAAACCTAATCACGCAAAATAGTGCCCCGCCAGACCATTTCACTGGGCACGATGCGTTCCTCGGCGAAGGCATCCAGGTCATCGGCGGCGAGACTTTTCTCCAACATTGCGACAGCCTCTTCAACCATCTGGGCAACAGGCTGGTCGAGCGTGGTTAAATCATAGCTCGCCCGGGCGCCTTCAGGGATATTGTCAAAGCCTGCCACCATGACATCACCAGGCACAGCGAGCTCTCGTTTATGGCGAAGCACATCGATTGCAGCCATAGCCATAATGTCATTTACGGCGAAGATAGCATCCGGCAAAGCCCGTTTCGTGGTGCCATAGGCTGCCAAGACAGCTTCAAACGCGCCATTATATGTTGAGCCACCTTCAATTTCGTAGACAGCATCACGGCGTAGACCCTCTTCAAACAAACGGTCGTTAAACCCGCGCACCCGGTCCTGACTGGTTGTGCCCATGGGGTCCCCTTTGATGACCGCAAACGTGCGCGCGCCTGCCTTCAAGAGCGCATCCGCCATAGCCTGCCCGCCGCCGATATTATCGCAGCGAACCACTGGCACTTTGCGCCCAGGGATATACCGGTTGAACAGCACGATCGGGATGCCCCGGTCATGACACAGCGTTACAACACGGCTGGAGAGTTCGGCGGCTGTAAGAATAATACCGTCGACGCGGTAGCGCAAAACCTGCTGGATGGCATCATCGCTGCTTGACCCTGGCTGGACAGCGAAGGTCAGCGTTTGGCGTCCGCGCGCCTGCAGGGTCGCCATGAACGCGCGCAGTACATGGACATAAAAGGGATTGTCGGTGTCGCCAATGATGACAGCGATGGTGTTCGTGCGCGCCGTGGTAAGGGAGCTTGCGATGGAGTTGGGGATGTAATTGAGCTGCTGGGCTGCTTTAAGGACGCGCTCGCGCTTATCGTCAGACAGGCTTGAGCCCGGCGTAAACGCGCGCGAAACAGACGCTTGAGACACACCGGCCAACAAAGCGACATCGCGGGACGTAATGTGAGAGCGCGTGCGTTTCATGGAAGAAGCGTACCCTTTTCCAGCGTGCTTGCGCCAGGGCATAGAGCGCTTTTGTGAAAAACACTCCAGCTCATCCCCATCATGGCCACTACATCCTTTTTGAATAGGTATTCAAGCGTTACAAACAGAGCAACTATATCCCGAGGAGAGATCGATGGCCCGCCATTTAAAGACTGCCAAAGCCGCTGATATTCGCCGCAGCGATGACAAAAAGGTCCGCGATATCGTGGAAGGCATTCTTGCCGACATTGAAACCCGCGGCGACGCTGCTGTCCGTGAACTCTCCATCAAATTCGACGGATGGGACCGCGAGAGCTATTTGCTTACCGACGCAGAAATCTGCGCAACTGATTTGCTTGGCCAGGCGGAACACGGCCCTGATAGCCCAGCTGCGCTGCTCACCACATCAGAAAAGCTGGCCCGCGAAACCATGGCCGAGGTTGAGCGCCTGCTTAAGATTTTGCCGACAGCAGACTATGCGGGCCCCGCATGGCGCGACTATGGGGAAGTGATTGTCGTAGACGATGTCGATGAGATGGTCGCAGTGGCCGATGAGATTTCATCAGAACATGTGCAGATGATGACCCAGGACCCGGATTACTTCCTCCACAACATGACCAACTATGGCGCCCTCTTCCTTGGTCCGCGCACGAAGGTGAGCCACGGCGAACAAGCAAATGTGCGCGTGCGCCGCCATGGCGGGCTCAATGTGCCTTATGCTGGCACGGCTGCCCCACTAGACCGCCAAGAAGCTTAAGCGGCTTTGCTGTGTTCATCCTCGTCGATGCCAGCATCATTGCCAGCCTTGGCCGCCATCGCGCCATCCATAACCGAGAGCAAATAGGCTTGGAAGCCTTCACGCTCATTCGCGCTTTCTGCAAATTGAAGTCGAGCGGCATTCCCTTCTATTCCAACGACCTTTGCATCAATTGAAAATGATTGTTCATCGACTGCAAATGTAACAGCCGTGCCAACCGCAAGGGCAACAATATCGCCGCTCGAGGCAACATGGAACCTGGCACCGCCGCGAGAAATATCAACGCATGTTCCCGCAGTGCTCGCGCCGCTGGATGTTTTAACAGTGGCAGCCTCGTTGATTTCATAACGCGGCTGCGCCCGGCGGTCAGCTTTAGGCACTAACGTTCGCAACATGCGCACCAGGCGTTCGCGCGTGTCGCTCGTGGTCATGGATAGACCATCTGAGATGCTCTGCACGAACGCGGCCAGACCTATGGCATCCATGGTTTTCATTTCGACAGCATCTAGTCTTTCTGCCACCTGAGAAACAGCGCTGCGCGCGCCTTCCACACTAGTCCCGATGTCCGAAACCGCTTGCATTTGGGTCTCAATGGATTGGTTGATGAGCGCGGCCCCTTCATCGATAGAGCCCACCTGACTAGCAACATGCTCCATGGCATCTGCAGCGCTTTGTACCTCTGTTTGCATCGTGGAAATCTGTTCGTTGATGCGCTCTGTCAAAGTCGCGGTCTGGCGCGATAAGCCTTTGACTTCAGCAGCCACGACCGCAAACCCTTTGCCAGCATCCCCGGCGCGCGCAGCTTCAATGGTCGCGTTCAAAGCCAGCAAATTTGTTTGCGACGCAATGGCATTGATCTCGTCGACGATTTCGTTGATTTCTGAAGTTGCTTGCTGGAGCGATGCAACAACACCGCGGCTATCATTGGCCGACTGAACAGCTCGACTGGTAAGATCGGCTGTCTTGCGGCATTGATCCAAGATGGTTTCAATCGCGCTGCGCATGGCAGTGGTTGCGTCAACCACGACGTCAGTGTTCGATTGCGCCGTCTGCGCTTGTCCGGTTGCTTGGGTCACCTCATCATTCACGCCGTCGGCTGATTGATTGAGCTGGTCTGCTGCTTCACTCAAATTGACTGCTTCATTGCCAAGCAAGCGCAGGTTTGAACGCAGTTCTGCTTCCAGCACATCTGCCATGGTTTTGAGCGCGTCGTGCAAGTCTTCAAGCTCTTTTTTCATGGCTAGGCTATCGCCTTGATCACCCTCCTGCCCAGCTTGCGTGCTGAAATGCTCTCGGAGCGCTTGAAGCTCCCGGGCATGGGCATCGGCCTGCGCGACTAGGGCGTTTTCCTGCGCAGCTTTGGCCTGCTGAAAGGCCTCCAGGACGGGCAAAATGGCGGGAATAGTTTTGAGCGCTTCATGCTCTTGACTGCTACCAGCGCCGTCTTGCAAGAGCGTTGAAGCAAGTGCGTCAAGAGCAGCGCGTGATGTATAGCCGAAAAACGTATGTCGTTTAAATGCCCGCATGCTCAGACCCTTCTTTCAACGGATGCTCACCGCAAATAACCCCTATAGATTGAAAATAGACTTAATAGTGGCAAATTTTTCTATCTAAAGTTGTTTATGAGGCGTCTCGCGCCAAAGCGATCGCTGTCGCCACGTTGCCAAGTTTATTGCCCCAGCCGTTCAGGACTGTATCGGCGTCCTCTAACGTCGCGGCGAAAACCTGTGACGCCCCTGCTTCATCGGGCGCAGCAAGCGCTGCCGCAGCAAAGCCTGCGGCGTCAGCTTCAATGTCATCCATTGCAGTAAGAGCAGCTTTAAGACGCGCGCCTAAACTGGCGGCAACGTCTTCCTGGCTGGGCTCCACATCTAGCTGGGCGTCCGCTGGCTGCTCTAAAAGAGGCGCCCGCTCTAGCGCTGCTTTTAACTGTTCTTGCAGGCCACGTACATGCGCGTCGATGCCGGGCGCCAGCTGCTTAGCAACCGCCTCTGGCACAGACTTTATGCTATGCTTGAGCGATTGAATTTGGCGCGAGCGTAAATGCTTCAAATCAGCTTGAAGGCTTTCATGTTGTTTTGCCGACTGACTGCTGAGTGTCTTTAGCTGCGTTTTCAGCGCGCCAGCGGCCTTCGCTGCTTGAAACGCCTGGTCCACTGCCGCTTCGTGGGTCTGTGCAACATGTGTGAGCGCCGCATCCACATGCGCTTCAATCCGGTGGCCCAGCGCATCAAATAACGGTAATTGATCAGCGGGTTGAAGCGCGCCGGCAAGCGTATCAAGCTGCTCTTGCAGCGGCGCAGCAACGGCGGCCGGCAGAGCCTGAACGCTCTCATTCAAGCCATCATAGCCTTCTTTAAAGACCGCGCTGAGATCATCCTTTAAGACCTCATAGTCTTCCTGTGCCAGGGCCTCTATAGACTGCGTGAGCGTTGATAGCTGCTGGCTTAATGACCCAAATTGGGGTGACAATTCATCATGCAGCGCGGCGATTGCATCATGGAGCGCGGTAAAGGCCGAGCTGTGGTCTTCATGCTTAGCGTCTGCGAGCTTGGCGGCCAGCGCTTCCACCGACCCGAGCGCCTTTGCATAAGCGCTGACATTAAGCTGCGCAAACTGCGCCAAGGTCTGCTGGGCAGGCTCAACGAGCGCAGCCATGGGCGCAAGCAAGGTATCTTGTTCTTGAAGGCGGCGTTCACAGGCCGCCGCGCTCGCTCGCGACTGGCGCTCGACGAGGTCTGTCATGGCTTCCACGGCTTGAAGCGCCTTGCTCGACCGGGCAAGAACGGCGCCGTGGCCTGCCAGGGCTTTGACGTGTCCATCAACAGCCTCGGCATGGCGCTGCGTTGCGGTTTCAATCTGGCCTATAGGCTCGCGCACGGTCGATACCGCCTGGTCTGCGGCAAGCATGACGGCATCACGAGCCTGATGGAGCATATTGTGAGCGCCGTCAGCAATCTTAGAAAAACATGCTTCGCTTTGTTCCGCGATCGAAGTGGTTGCAGCCGAAAACGCTGCCTCATTAGCGTCAAGGCCGCATTCAATTGCACGCACCGAACCCGATAAAGCGCGCGTCATATCTTCAATAGCCACCGTTGTTTTGCCCAAAGAGTTTTTGCTTTCAACAACGCCTTTGAGCGCCCGCATGATGCCAGCCCGGCTGCCCGATACTAGCCGGGTTATATCCTCGCGCGCCTCTGTCATGTCCGACGCGATGCTTTCCATACGCGCGATGATCGCCCCTGCCGCATCCGCGCCGTCGTCGGCGTTGCAGCAAACCTTTTCTGCGGCAGCGCTGGATTTCTCCGCCGCCAGCGAGAGTGCCACTATCGCGTCATCAGACGCTTGAGCGTTTCCCCGAAATACAGTGATCAGATCGGAAAGTGCGTTTGCACGATCAGTGAGTTGATGCTGGATCGCATCGATCTCAACTGGATCGATGCGCGACCAGGAGTCTATTTGTGCGCGCAGTTCCTGCAAAGCAGCGGGCGCCTGGTTTAAAAACGCTGTCATATCCGCCTGCACAGCGCTTTGCTCTGCAGCGCTCTGCTGCACGACGTGCAAAGACTTCATGGCTTCTTCCGCGACTTTAACTTGCAACTTTAAATAGATTTCTTGGCGCTCTTTTAGCGACGCTTCAGTCTTTTCTAAATTCTGGCATAGAGCATCAAAACGCACGCCCATGTCATTCGCAAATCCTTCGGCAACGCCTTTGACGCTCTTTCGCAGGTCAACATCATGCGCGTCGCTTAAACCACGCTGCGCGTCTAGGCCAAGGCGAGACAAAATCATAATAACGCAAAAGGAGGACAAGAGACCAACAGTGCCTGAAAGGCTAATAGTTGCCAGCGGCGGCAGAGAGAAGAGATCGAGAAAGGCAATGGCTGGAATGCCCAGCGGCGCAAAAAGCAGCAAGCCGATGACCACGCGGACGTTTAAAGGCACCCTGCCTCTCGGCGCTGCTACTGTCATGATCCTCACCTATAGAAATACATCTTCAAGTTGTTTTCTCTGATTTTGGTTAAGGAAGGCTAACCAGCGCCGTTAAAGCACTTTTCCAAGAGGCCCAAGGTCCAGATTAAAATCCTCTGGCGCGATCCCGAAGGCCTCACGCAAGTCTTGGATTTTTGCTTGGGAACGATAAAGCGCATCGCTGAGAGCATCGATTTGGAGGTCTGTGAGTGTGCCGCGCTCCATCCGCGCCAGTGCTTGATGCTCCATCAAGCGGCGGACCAATTCCACGACAACAAGAACCAGTTTTGCAAGGTCACGCTCCACGGCCTCTGGATCAATCTTCAATCGGCCATCACCATCCGCCAGGGTTTGGCTAGCAGCGGACAAGATGCCATCAAAATCAGCTTTGCTGAGAGAAAGGGATGCATCAGGCGGCGGCAGTGCCATTTACTGCCCCTGCATCTGGTCGGTTGACTCAGTCGGCGCAAACGCAAACGGTGGTAGTGGCCCAACGATCGCAACGCCGCTTTGCGATCCTATGTCATTGGCGAGGTGTTTTTGAACGGCGCTAATTCCATCGCGATCTATGAGCAGGTGCAAGGAAAGGCTGCGCGCACCGCTGCGCTGAGGGCCGACACTACTCACAATCGACTGGGCATGAGCCTTGAGTATTGGCTGCAAAGGCGCAAGGGCTGCATTCATTGCCTTTGCCGCTGTTTGCTGGGCAGCATATTTTGCCCGCAGACCTTGCTGGCGCTCTGCGGGCTTAGCGAATGAGGCAGGCACCACCAGGCTGAGCTGCCGCAGGTGACCCACTTGCGCTAAAGACTGGCGGATATGGTGATGGCGCTTTTGCAGTGCAGTTGACGCAGCGGCTTTAGACCATATGCGCTGACCAAAGCGTGCAGGCAATATGCGCCCATTTGCGCCCGCGAGGAGCAAGCGCTCACTCATAGCGGCCATATCGCCTTGCTGGGCCGCTGGCCAAACCAGCGCCCAAACACCATTGACCATGATCGCAACATGGCCCGCGCGGCGGCAGTCACGGTCACTAAAGCCATCGAGCCAACCGAGCGGCGCGGCGTGGTCTTGTTTGGCTGCGGTCATTGGCCTATTTCGCCGCAGCCAAGGGCAGCGCGGGCCGGCTCAGCGTCCGCCGCACAAATAACGGCGCGCAAACCGACATACACCAAATCGACCCCAGCCAGTGTCAGCGTCAAATCCGCCTGCAATACAACGCCCGTATCGATCAGCCCGCCAAGCACGTCGCTCAGCGCTTCCTCCCCAAATAGACGATCCTCCGCCATAACGCTGATGGATGGATTTGGCGCAGGCGTTTGGTTAAGCGGCATCACTTTGACTTTCTTCCCTCACAAACCAAAACGGCGCTTCTGGCCCGTGAACATCGAGCCGCAGCGCGTCCATCTGCGCTGCTTGAGCCTCGACCAGGGTGAGCAGGGCTTGATCAGCACCTCTTGGCCACAACACATACAAAGTGTTTGGCCCTTCAGGCGCGCGCCGACAAGCGCGCGCACCATCCTTAAGCAGATGCTGCGCAAGGGCTTCTAGATAGACGTCGCACGATTGCTGGGCGGCTTTTTTTTGATCAAGCGCAGCCTTGCGCGCCCTTAAATACATTTTAGCGTCTGCTACCTTGGGTGCTGCATCGCTATCATCGCAAAGAGTAAGCTGGAGTTGCCATTCTTGGAACCCCGCAAGCTGGCTCAAGTGCGTCTCTAGCGGCCCTGAAGAGGCTTGGAGGTATTGCCGCACAGCCTGAGCATCGGCAAGCATCATGCCTAGCTGCATGGGCAGCAGGTCCATATGGGCGCTCATTTGGGTCACACAGCGATGGTAGGACGCGGCGAAGGCATGAAGCGCTGGAGTGTCAGCCTCTTCAAACATATCAGTTTGGTGCGAGCTGACCACAGCGGCGAGCGCGCCGCAGCGAATGACGCTCAGTCCCTGCCCGTCAAGCCCGCGCAATCCTTGAAGCGCCGACGCTTGGCCAGGCCGCGCAACGCCGTAGACGAGGTATGCTGGCTGGGTTAGCACGCTGCGCGCTCCATCGCTGCGCGGGCGGTTTCAATGTCAACAGTGGTGACACTGACTGCACCAGCGGGGGCGCCAGCGTCTTCGCGCAATGTGCGAGCGAGCGCGCATTGCTTCGCGCTGCGGGCAAGTTCTGCGATATCGGCGCCGCTATAGCCAGACATGGTTTGCGCCAAAGCGCTCAGATCAAGCCCAGCACAGCAATCACCGCAGAAATAGAGAGTCAGCAGGGCATACCGCTCGGCTTCCTCCGGCAAGTCCACTGGAATTTTAAGGTCAAACCGGCCAGGCCGCAGGATAGCTGGATCAATCTGATCAAGCTGATTGGTCGCGCCGAGTACGAAGATGCCTGGCCGGTTCGACAGGCCATCCATCTGCGTGAGCAACTGGGCAACAACGCGTGAAGAGGTTTCGCTGATACCAGAAGCCCGCCGCGGGGCAAGGGCATCTAGCTCATCAAAGAAAATCACACTGGGCGCGCTTGCCCTTGCCCGCGCAAACACGTTTCGGATCGCGCGCTCAGATTCGCCCAAATACATGGAGAGCAATTCACCGGCGTTTACAGCGATGAAATTGGCTTCGGCAGCATTGGCAAGAGCTCTGCCAAGCAGGGTTTTGCCTGTGCCAGGCGGTCCATAAAGCAGGATGCCGCTAGGCGCCTTAAGGCCTAGGTGCTGGTAATGCGCGCCATAGCGCAGCGGCCATTCAATGGCCTGCTGCAGCGCCGCCTTTGCTTCTTCTGCGCCAGCGATATCACTCCAGGCGGTTTGCGGCACCTCAACCTCCAGCGCGCGCAGCGCGGAGGGGCGCACTTGGGTCAGCGCGCACAGAAAATCATCATTAGAAACGCTCAGCGGGCCCACGGGCTTGCCCGCCACGCGGCGAAGCGCTGCCATGCCAGCTTCGCGAACAAGGCTTGCTAAATCAGCGCCAACAAAGCCAGGTGTCCGCGCTGCCAAAACATCCAAGTCTACATCAGCGGCAAGCGGCATGGCACGGGTGTGAATTGCCAAAATTTCCGCGCGGCCTTCAGTAGTCGGTGCATTGAGCATAATTTCACGATCAAAGCGCCCTGGCCTTCGTAACGCCGGGTCCAGCAGATCGGGCAAATTGGTAGCAGCGAGCACGATTACATCGCCGCGGTCTTCCAGCCCGTCCATCAGCGTCAGCAGCTGCGCCACCATGCGCCGCTCAGCCTGTTTGTCGCCCGACAAGCCGTCGCGCGCTGGGGCAATGGAGTCGATCTCATCAATGAAGATGATGGTAGGCGCCGCTGAGCGCGCGGCATCAAACACCTCGCGCAGGCGCGCCTCTGACGCGCCAAAATGCTTATCGGCAATTTCTGGTCCAGCAATCTGAAAAAACGCGGCGTTCGTTTCCTGTGCTAGCGCTCTTGCGATCAGCGTTTTCCCGCAACCCGGGGGGCCATGCATCAACACACCGCGCGGCGCGGCAATTCCCAACTGGGCAAATAGGTCTGGCCGCACAAGCGGAAGCTCGACCATTTCGCGCAAGCGCGCGAGGTCAGGTCCGAGGCCGCCAACATCACCGAAAGAGATACACGCATCCCCGGCGCACGCGCTGCCCGGTGCCGCGACAATCTCAACGGTTTGGCCAGGCGCGAGGCCATGTTTGGCCGCGGCCTGGTGCGGCAATGCGATATCGCCTGCAGTGATATTAGTGCCTGGCAGCACGGGCAAGACCAGCGTGTTGGCGACGCAGAGCAAGTCCCCAGGTACCAAGTCTAGGGCAGCAAGATCAGTCATGGCTACGCGCGCGAGGTCAGAGCTTAGATCGCCGCTAGAGGGCGCGACAATGCGCGCTGTCAGTGGTGGCTGCGCGGGCTCGTTCATGGCCTGCCGCCTGCTTTGGCTAGCTCATAGGCTGCAATCTCATCAAGGCGGTCTAGAAGCTGCTCTTCTAGCTCTTCGAACGCGTCTTCTGTCATCTCACCGCGGTCGAGCGCATCGCCCAGCGCGACCAGCTGGGCACGTACAGCATCAGCGTTATAAAACTGCGTTTCAGCTGTTTCATGGATTTTTAAGATCACGCCCTTCAGTCCTGCAGCGGGCAGAGAGACCGGAAAGGTCAGCACTTTCGTTAAGAGGCCCATGACGACAGCCTTTAAGCGCGCTGCATCTTAGGCACGGACACCGGCCTTGCTGGGTCTATTTTTAACTCCACAAAGGTGAACGGCGGCATGGGCCCCACATAGCGAAAAGTGAGGCGCTCACCGTGGACATCATCGAGGAGGTTCACCGCTTTATCAACCTGTGCTTCCTGTTCAGGCGTCACCAGCATGGAAAAATTGGCGATCATCACATCATCGCTCACTGCCCCTTCGGCGAAATCTGTGCACAGATGCTGCAGCCGCATGCGCAGTTCTTTGGCTTCCTTTTCGCGCTTTGCGGCAATGGCCGCTTCGACCTGTTTGCCAAATTCAATGCGCTCATAGTGGCTTTGCCGTGGGTCTCTTTGCGCCAGCGCATCGCGCGCGGCGCGCAGCGCGTCATCAGCGTCAATCACCTCCTGAAAGGCGATGCCATCACGCCAGATGATTTTTAAAGACAGCTCATGGCAGCCGCCCACATCGTCAAACGCCTTGAGAAATTGGGCCTTATTAGCGCGCAGCATAGCCTGGCCTTCTTCGGCATCTGGAAGCACGGTGCCAAAGCGGATGGGGAGCACGTCATGGCCTTGCATCACATGTTCGAGCACCTTTGTGTGGGTTAACATATTGCGGCGGCTGGGGCGAATTTGTTCACCGCTGAAGGAGGTGGACACCATAGCAAGGCCGTCGCCAAGCGGATAGGATTGCGGCTTAGGCGCGCCTTTGCCAAGCCCTTCCACATCAAATTCCAACACAGTTTCTGCGCGAATGATGCCATAGACATAACGTTGCATGGGCTTAGGGTCCTATTGCTGGGTTTCGTTGCCAAACGCGGGCGAACGAAAAGGAATGTGAAATGTAAGATAACCGTTGCGCAGTGTCGTGGCGACCTGCTGCAGCGCCAGAGGTCTGGGCGCCGTCATGGCGTAGCGCCAGGTACCACATGTCACCGCTGCGCCGTTTTGCGTGCGGATAAGCGCGGCATCTTGCGCCTTTGCTTTTCCAAGCGTGACAATCACGAGGACGCCGTCCTCTCTCACATGGTGTTCGGCGGCTTGTGGATGCACTGGCGCGCGCTTCGGGTTCGCAGGCGCTGGCTTTTCAGCGCGGCCAGCGCCCAGCTCATCTAGGGTGCCTACGCGTACGTCAAAGCTGCTGGTCAAACGCCGGCCTGGCGCCGTTTTGCCGCCTTGGCCCGGCGCGCCATCTTTGCCGGCTTCCTCAATCAACTGCGATACGGCCTCAAACACGCTGCTTAATCCGCTGCCAATATCTTTTAGGCGGGTTTTGGCCTCGCGAAAATCGTCTGCGGTCGGGCCTTGCGTCCTGCGCCGTTTAGTCATCGCTTCTGCCTTCCCCATCAGGCCCGCCGGTGACATGCGTGAGATCACGCGGGCGCATAATTTTGCCGCCATCTGCCGCAAGGCGCAGCTGCGCTTCAAGGGCGTCCACGCGCTCTTTGAGATCTTGTTTTTCGAGCTCTAAGGACTTGGCTTTTGAGTTTAAAAACGGGTCCGTCTCCCACCAGGAGATGCCCATCTCCCGTGCTTTATCGACGGAAGACACCAATAACCGCAGCCGTATCGTCAGCAGTTCAACGCCGACCAGCGAAATCGCGACATCACCCGCCACGACAACGCCTTTGTCTAAGACACGGTCGAGCACATCGGCCAGCGTTGATGCCCCGCTATGATGAACCACTTTCCCCATATCTAAGCGCGTGCCCGGCGTTTCGGGGCTGGGCAATGGTGCGCGATTAAATCGCTCAAATCAGCCCGCAAGCTTTTGATGCATGTCGCGCCATCTGCTCTGCGCCCCTTTGAGGCCAGAATATCTAAGACCAATTCGCAAAAGGTCGGGTCTTCCGCGCTGACGCTGAGCCCGCCGCGCTGCACCACCTGCGCCATCATCAGGCTGGCCCGCATGGTCGGCACTTGGTGAAACGCGCCAGTCTCGCGCGCGGCGCGCACGAGCGCAACGAGCCGCTGGGCCAGGACGGATGCAATGCCGCTTCTATGGGAGACAATTGCGGTCTCGGTTTGGGCAGACAGATCATCTAAGTCAAAGGTGATCATGCGGTCAATGAGCGCATCTTGCGGCGCCTGCACGCCAGCATATTCAGCGCTGTTGGATGTAAAAATAACCCGAAAATCTTCATGAACAGGAGCAAAACTGCCTTTGCCAGCGGCAGCCGGAAGCATCAAAATGCCTTCTTCCAAAACGGAAAGTAGCGCATTGTTGGCTTCCGCTGGAGAGCGCGTGAACTCGTCATAAACAAGAGTGCCGCCGCCCAGAGCCGCCTGCGTGAGCACATCTGCTTGCCAGTGGATGGAGGTTTCTTGCTCCACCTTGCGCACGGAATGCACATAGCGGTCGACCACATGGCGAGTTTTCATACCCGTTTCTTGGCCTACCAGCGATTCTGTGGTGCGCATGGCGTCGCCGCTGAGAAAATACACGCCGCCGCCTAACTCATGGGCTAAATATAGGGCGAGCGCAGTCTTGCCGCAGCCAGCGCGACCTCTGAAATGAATGGGGATGCGCGCATCGAGATAGCGTAGTGAGCGCTCGGCCAGACCATCAAGTTCATGGGTTAGAACGAAGTCTTCACAAAAGCTGCGGCCGCTCACATCAATGCCGCTGGCCAGTTCATCTGTGATCGCTCCAGCCGGCCCTGCCAGCGTTCCTATATCGTCGCTTAACGGTTCTTTATGCACAACCATCGGTATTCGCCTCTTCCTCAACCCCTGTCGTATTCGTCTGGGGAAAGCAGGGATATTCTGAGAGAATACGGTTAACGCTGCGTTACCAAAGCTAGAATATTACACTTTTTACGTGTTATTTTTCGCTAGGGCTCAAAAGCGTTTTAGCCTCAGCTTGCCAGCCTTCGACATTGGCTAAGGCACTCACCGGACCTAAGCGCTCACGAATGATGCTAGGTGGCAGATCAACGAGGACCGGCAAGCTATCTATACCAGCCTGCTCCAGACGGCGGCACATCGCCTCGCCTATGCCGCGCAGCTGAATGAGCGCGGCAGCATTTGCTGCTGGCTGGACCGGCACTGCTTTAGGCGGCGCTGCTTGCGCGGCGCTACGCGCCGGCGTCCAACGGCGCTGGGTGAGCGATGAGGCGGGGCGGGTCCGCGCGCTGCGTTGATCAGCCTTCGCGCGCGACGCTGCTTCTCTTTGTTTGGCGGCGGCTTCACGTTGTTTTAAACGCGCCGCGCGCAGTTTTTGCTGCGCGTCCCGGGCAGCGGCGCGCGCTTTTGACGCCCCGCTGCGAACGCTCTCACGCGGGCTTTCCTGTTTTGGCGGCGCAGGGGAGTCTGCGTCAATCGTCTTCTTCGTTAACGGCGCGCTCTTGGGCGCTTCTTCCAGATGCGCCACATCTATGCGGATACCGCGCTTGCCGATCTTTTTGCCGTTCGTCTTAGCAGGCGCTTTTGACGCGTGCTTTGGCCGCTTGGTCGCCGCCCCTTCTGAAGGCGGCGCCACTGGCACAGCTTGAGGCGCCGCGCCTTGAACGCGCGCTAGGCGCTGTGCCCGCAGCTGCGCCACATAAGATCGCGCCTCACTGCGAATTTGATCTGATGCATAGGGGCTGCGAGTTGGCGGTTGCGGTTTCATGCGCGCAGGTCCTTCTGTCTCATAAGTGCAAACAAATGCGCAGGCACGGAGCAGCTGCCCCGTGCCTATTTGCTCATCGCAGGGTTAAGCCGCGACGGTGACAGGATCAGTGGTCAGGCCCACCGCTTCTGCATAGCGAAGATAGGTATCAACACTCGCGACGATCGCGCGCACTTCGATGGAGAGCAATTCAATACCCACCAAGGACACACGAACGAACGCGTCAATGACGACACCTTTGTCAAGAATACGGTCAACCACCTCTGCGAGGCTTGATGATGCTACGGTCTTTTCAACAGCCATGGAAAATCTCCTTTACCGGCCTTCCTTTGTCTGAACACCCCGCCAGGCAAACGACGTTGCACTGGCAGATATGCCCCACTAAAACTCGGGCCTGGCCATTGGCTCAGCCGAGTATCCGCGCCCTTTCTGGCCGCGAACATCGCCATGTATAGAAAATACAACTTAAAATTGCGCTAATGCATCTTTTGCGAAAGCTATGTCAGCAAAGATGTCGGCAAAGACGCCCGGCAACGCCATTGCGTCCGCCAGCGTTTCGATCTCATTTGACAACGGCCTATCCTCGCCGAGGAAGGCGGTATGGGTGCGCACAAAGTCCCGCATAGCGAGGGAGACTTGGCTAAAGCCAGCCTTATCTGATTGCGCCTCGCGCAGATCAACGGCCTGGGCCATACACATGGCATGGATGGCAGCAATGCGCCCCGCGTCTGCGAGGATGGCGCTTGCGGACCGGGCAGCGATGGTGCCCATCGTCACCACATCTTGATTGTTCGCATTGGTTGGGATGGATTGGATGGAGGCGGGGACACCGCGCGCGCGCATTTCCGCCACCAGAGCCGTGGCAGTCACCTGGGCGCCCATAAAGCCGCTATTCAGGCCCGTTTGGCGGCCTTGAAGAAACGCTGGCAGGCCCGCACTTTGCTGCACATCGGTCACGCGGGCAATTTGCCGCTCCAATAAGATAGCGACCATGATGGCGGCATTTGAGAGCGCGTCCGCAGCGAAAGCCACATGTTGACCAAAGAAATTACCGGCGTGAATGAGGGTCGATTGCTGCGGAAAGACAAGGGGGTTGTCCGTCACAGCCGACATCTCGCGCCCGACAACATCATCATGCGTTTCAAGCATATCAAGGCAGGCGCCAAGCAATTGGGGTACGCAGCGGATGGAATATGGATCTTGCGGCAGCAATTGGTCGTGGCGCACATCGCCGCTGCCTTGCAGCTTTGCCGGCGTCGCTTCAAACGGCTGCATACGGCTGCCTTGGCCAGTGAGCAACCATAGCAGCGCATGAATAGCCTGCTGGCCAGGCTGGCCGCGCGCGGCACCAACGAGGGGATGCCAAGCGCTGAGATGGCCCTGAAATACCTCTGCATTCATCAAGCTAAGCAAGCAGGCCTGCTTTAAAAGTCTGCGCATCTTGGCGCCATTGAGCCCAGCAATGCCGGTCATAGCAGAGGTGCCGTTCACAAGCGCCAGGCCTTCCTTGGGGCCAAGTGCCAAGGGCTGCGTGTCCATCCGCGCAAACGCGGCCGCATTGCTCACCAGCCCTTTGGCATCCATCCACGCCCCTTCACCCATAAGCGCAAGCGCCATGTGCGACAGCGGGGTCAAGTCGCCGCTCGCGCCGACAGTGCCCTTTTCTGGAATAACGGGCGCCAGCCCAGTATTTAAAGACAGGGCCAGCAGATCAAGCACACTATGCGACACAGCTGATAGGCCTTGACTTAACGCCTGCAGCCGGCATGTCACCACTGCCCTCGCGCTTGCCCAGCAAAGGGGCGCGCCCACACCGCTGGCAAGGTGATAAACGAGATTGCGCTGCAACGCATCGCTGCAGCGCGGGTCCACATGATTGTTGGCAAGGGGCCCATAGCCGGTCGTCACACCATAAATGCAGCGCTCTTCTGCGATCAGCGCATCTAAAAACCCAGCCGACGCGCTGGTGGCTTTTTTGGCGGCAGTACTGATCTCAACGCGCATGGCACCCTGGGCAATCGCCTCAAGATCGGCAATGGCTAGCTGCTGGTCAGGGCCAAGACAAACGGTGGGGCAATCACGGCTGCGATCAACGCTGGGTGCAGGAATAGTCATATTGCGGCCTCTTTTGCTCAATTGGCCAGCGCGTAAAGACTGGCCGGAACAGATGGCCGCTTTAGGCTTAACAAAACCTAAAGGACACTACTAATAGATGTAAATTTACTAACATGATGCCTGACGTTACAGACTTACCCTGGAAAAACCTTCCTTTCACTAAGGTTTGATTCTCCTTTCTTTAAGATATTACCCGTATTGCGTGTATTTAGCAGGCGCATGGTGTGCTTGCGCTTAAGGCCGGGAATGGGCGCAATAAACAGTGGTTCTGGACCGGCTCTTTTGACACTTCCGCCGCCAAGGAAGCGGCATAAGCAAAATCGGAGATCTGATTATGGAAATGATCAAATTTGGATCGAATGACGTCGCGAACCTTCTCGCGGTCGATCCCGAACGGGTAGAACGGTTACCCTTTGGCGCAATGCTACTGGACCAGCAGGGCAATGTGATGCGCTATAACCATGTGGAATCTGGCATCAGTGGCCGTTCGGCTGACGAGGTCATGGGCAAGAACTTCTTCAATGATGTTGCCCCCTGCGCCAAAGGCCATGCCTTTTATAAGAATTTTTTCCAAGCTGTCTCCGAGGGCCAGATCAACACCGTTTTCGATTACGAATTCGATTACAAAATGAACCCCACCAAAGTCCGCATCCAGATGAAAACCAGCGATGCATCAAAAGGCATCTGGATTTTCATCAAGCGGGTCTGATCGCCGCAACAAGTCAAGGAGAATACACATGACAGATGCGACAAGCGATACGGACTTTGAAGAGGATTTTTTCTCCGCTGAAGAGCTCGCCTTGATGAATGGCTCTGATGGAGAGGTCGATACCCTCTTCGTGACGCCAAGCGTGGATGATTTGCAAAACCAGCTGCAAACCATGGCGACTTTGGTGAACGAGGGGTGCGAGCGTGAACAAGAACTGCGTGTCATCTTAAAAGGGCTGCGTGCAGCTCATGTAGAAGACGGCAGCGCTGCCTCCGCCCAAGTGCAAACCGAAGCCCTCGCGCGGATGGTGATCACCAGCTGCGAACGCGAACGCGCTTTGCAAGAAAAGCTGGGCGAGCTGCGCAAGCTGTTTGCCGGCAACTCGGCCATTGACCGCTAAAGCTCGCGATTGAGGCCATTGTGACACGCGCTTTAAAGGCCTGGCCAGTGACACCTGACAAACCTGGATTTGTTTTGCCGCGAACTGGCAAAGCGCCGCTCCATCTGACTGGCGCTTTGTTGGTCAAGGCAGCGATCACCCATCAAGAGGGGCATGAGCCATGCCGCCTTGCGGTATATGAAACCAGCGCAGGTTTTGTTGCGCATGTGCAGCTTTGGCCATCTCCTGGCAGCACAGGCATGAGCGTTGTCCACCAAACTGGCGATCCGGCAGCACTGCGCCGCTGGATTGCCGGCTTTGACCCTGCCATCGCCGTAGACGTGAGTGACATCACGCCGGCGGCGCTGCAGGCAAACGCTGAAGGTGACGCAGGGCTCGCGCATACAGCACGCATTATCAAATTACGCCTCGCTGAGATGCGCAATGCCTATCTCAGCGCGGTGCAAGCAGCCTTTGGCGATGGTCTCAATCGCCCCTCAGTCTTTCCCTAACCCTGAAAACAAGGATCCCCCAACCCATGTCTAATGTTCAACTCTATAGCCAAGTCGCAAATGAGGTCTCCCCCTCGCTGCGCCAAATTGTGCCCGAAGCTGGCGACAGCGCAATCGAGGAGATTGAAAGCGATTTTTCAGCGGACGCCTTAGAGGCTGTGTCCGCCGGCACACCAGCGCCAGCGCAAAGCCCCTTATTGGAGCAGTGCCTGCGTGTGACTGGCAGCCGACCAGAGCGTTTTGTTGGCCGCCATGTTGCCATGGCAACCGGATGGAACAATGCCGTTGCGCGCTGGTATGAAATCAATCTTTATGAAGCGCAAAGCGGCGAGATTGTGTGCGATGTGCGATTGTTTAACAAAACCAGCGACGCCCACGACTTATACCGCGTCGCAAAGGTGCGTGACTGGCGCGCAGCGGCTGCGTGGCTTGAAACGTATAACCCAGCCAAGGACCTGGTGTGCCATGTGAACGTTGACGACGAAACGCTGAGCGCCGCAGAAATCAGCTTGCAAGGCATCACCATCCGCCAACAGATTTTGGAAATGAGAACACAGTTCCGTACCATGGTGGGTGATTTGCTGTATCAGCTCAAGCTCGACCTCTCTGACTAAAAATGTGACGCGCAACGAAGCCGTGCTTGCCGGATTATCTTCGCAAGCACGGCTTTTTTACGTCCAAAATGGCCACCCCGCGACGTTAAGGCTGATGGATCAAGCGATAGGACGCTGGACGTTCAGCAGGCGGCAGGGCATCGAGGCAGAATGCTCTTAATTGCGCTTCCACATCACGCGCATTGGCATTCTCACGCGGCACGATCTCAGCCGTGAGACGCTGCGATTGCTCGCACAGGTGCACGCAGCATTCCTTCACCACGCTAGACGTGCGCAAAACATCTTCTATACGGCTGGGGTGGACATTCAGCCCGCCCACTTGCACAGCGCCATCCCTGCGCCCCAAGACATCAAAACGGCCATCTTCATAGACCGCAAGACGGTCCATTAATGGCGCCGTGCGGCCGTCAGTGCGCGCAAGCGCTGTAGCGCGGCGTCCCTCACACAGGTGCCAATAGGGCAGCAATTGATAGGCTGTATCAGGTTCTTGTCGCCAGCCGACGCCGCCCGTCTCGCTGGAGCCATATATGTGCGTGAGGTGATAAAGCCCTTGCGCCTTAAGCTGCTGCACAAGGTCGGGCGATATAGGCGCCGTACTCGTCACTGCGCGCAAGCTGCCGGGAAAAGCAAGCCCGCTGCGCGCGAGGTACTGCCAATAGGGCGGCGAGGCGACGGCCAAAGCCGCGCGCGCCTCAAAGAGCGCTTTGATCTTTGCCACAGCCAAAAAACGCGCGTCAACGACCTCAGCGCCGAGGCATTGCGGCAAAAGAACTGTCCAAATGAAGCCATAGATATGCTGCGGCGAGACCATGGCGACGATGGACTCCGCACCAGCAAAATGCGCCGCCCACGCCTTGGTTTCTTCCATGAGATCAGACACACGGTGCGTGCAGAGTTTGGGCGTGCCGGTTGTGCCGGACGTTTGAAAGGTCAGCTGCTGACTGCCATTTGCTATGGAAACGGCAACCACATAGGCCCAATCGCCAAGCGTTTGCGCGCCAAGCAAATAGTCCTCCGCGCCGTAATCAGACAAATGAAAAAAGCGATTAAGCGCTGAGGCACAGTTCATCCGCTCAAGGCTATCAAGGGCGAGGCCTTCCTCCAGTAGCTGTGCCCCCTCATCCCATAAATCTGGACGAAGCTGATGCACATCTTGGCGCCTGTTTGCGGCCACTTCTTGTGCAATAATGGCAGCGACTACCCGCATAAGGGACGCTTTTGGCAACCACGCATCATCCGGCCAAGTTTGTTCACTATTTTGCATGCTGACACTCCTCGCTAAAGACCCAAACACTATCATTAAGAGTATTTATACAACCTTTACGATAGTATTGGCAGCCTTGACGGATTTAGGAGGAGATGATGATGCCCAACGCGAAGACGGCGCAGATCACGGAGCTGGAGCCGACCATAGGCGCGCCAAAAACTGTGCTGCGCCGCACGGGAAAGAAAACGCTTCGATTTGCAGGGTCCTGCCTTGCTGAAGCCACTGGGTACCAGCGCGCCGCCACGCATTGGTATGAAATTGGCCTCTATCAGCGCGATGTCGGCGGCGTTGTGGCAGCGATAAGGCATTTTCATAAGTCTGAGCAGCAGCGCGACCGCTTTATCGCCGAACGCTTTGAGACAGTGGAGGCAGCAGCGGCCTTTTTAGAAACCTATCAGCCCAGCATAGAACTCTCGGTAGGTTTCGACCCTGCATCGCCCGCCCTAAGCGCTGCGGAAGTTACGATCCTTGCAGCGGGCCTAAGGGCCCGGCAAGCAGAGTATTGCCACAGCTATGACGCTGTATGCGGAGACGTATTGCATGCCGCCAGCGCCCATTTAAGCGGCCACCAAGGCGGCGCTTGGAAAGTCGCTTAACGCTGGCGAAAATACTTATGGGCCAGCACGCACACACCAAAGATGAGCAAGGCTGCACCAAGCCCCATGCCAAGATCGCTGCCCACATGAGCGAGATCATGGGGGTGAAGATGGGCGCCTGGATGGGCGTGCGCTTGACTGGCTGTGAACGCCAATGCAGCTGCCCCAGTACTTAATCGTTTTCCAAACATCATGATGTTTCCTTTCAGTCTTCAGCAATATCTTGATCTGCGCCCACGGCACGGCGCCGGAGCAGTTTAATTCCAAAAAAGGCGCCTATAAGCAAAACCGGCGCTGCAATTGCCCCAACAATTGAGGGGCTTGGAATGGGCATGCCCAAGTCTTTGAGGCCTTTTGCGAAATAGAGAATGATACCAACGCCGTAATAAGTGATGGCGATGGTCGACAGACCTTCAACCGTCTCTTGCAGCCGCAATTGTCGCTTGGTTTGCTGGTTCATGGATTTGAGCAGGTCTGCATTTTGCTCTTCCGCAGACACTTCAACACGGGTTGCTAGCAGCTGGGTCACACGGTCGATGCGCGTTGAAATGGCTGCCTGCCTGTTGGCGACAGCCGTGCACGTGCGCATGGCGGGCGCTAGGCGGCGGTTTATAAAAACGCCAAGGCGCTCTCGCCCTTCCGCGCGGTCTTCGCGTAGCTGCTCAATGCGCTCTAGCACGAGCCGGTAATAAGCTTCCGCAGCGGCAAAGCGGTAGGCGGTTTTTGCGCCAATGGCTTCAATTTGTGCTGCTGCGCGCGACAGACGCTGGAGAACATCGCGGTCGCGGGTATCATCGGGCGGCGCGGTCATGGTCTCTAGCAGGCTGGCTAGCGTTGCCTCATGCTGGGTCAGCTCGGGCTGGGCCGCCTGGGCTAGCGGAAGTGCGAGCAATGCAGCCAACCGGTACATATCAAGCTCGAGCAGGCGCTGAACCAAGCGCCCACGCACCGTGTCATTGCCGGAGCTATCAATCACGAACATGCGGGTAAAGCCATCGCCGTGAAGGCGAAAATCCGCCGCCACATAAGCCGCGCCGCCGCGCATGGAACTCGCCGTAAACTGCGCTTCGCCTAGCACGTCTTTAGCCCGATCGTGCACCATATCGTCCAGCGTTCCAGCCACGACCAAAATCCGCGTTGCGCAGAGCAAAGTGCCTGAGATGTCATTGACCCAATTGACCGGCAGCAAATCCAGAGGACTGTAGGACAGGCCTGCGCCTGCTTTTTCCGGCGCATACACCGTGTAAGTGGAGAATTCGGTATGGCGCTCCCAGACCACCTGGCCGCCGCTGATTTTAACGACATGGTGACGTGCGTCTGGCGGCGGCTCAGTTGCGCCAGCATGGCGGCAAAGCTGAGTGATATGATCTCTATCATTGCTAGCAGCGCTATCGTTGTTTTGCATGACCAAACGCGCAACGACGCTGCCTGCAGCGCAAGGCTGCGCAGGGCGCGCGAAAGACTCATTAATAAGACGTTCGCGGTGCTCGTGTGGCTGTAGCTGAAAGCGCGCCTGCATCATGAAAACACTGTCCGGTTTAGCAATTGAAAAACACTAGCTTGGGGTTTTTCTAGATTATTGACGTAGATCAAACAATGCCCCTTGGACCTAGGGCAGCCTTCTTCGACAGCGCCAAGGGGAGGCGAAGCGTTTCGATGCAGCGATGGCACCGCCAACACGCATAAGCGACGGACCCCTTCTTGGCACGAGAGACACTGCAGAGAGGGCAGCCATGGCAGAAACGTTCTACGACATCATCCGTCAACAAGGCGTCTCGCGCCGATCGTTTATGAAATTCTGCTCGCTCACGGCGACCTCCTTGGGCCTCGCGCCCGCCTTTGCAAACAACATTGCGCACGCCATGGAAACCAAACCACGCACGCCGGTTGTCTGGCTCAATGGTCTGGAATGTACCTGCTGCTCTGAAAGTTTCATCCGCTCGGGTCACCCACTGGTCTCCGATGTCGTGCTCTCCATGCTATCGCTAGATTATAGCCACGTGCTCATGGCCGCTGCGGGCGACCAAGCCAATGAAGTGCTCCACCAAATCAGAGAAGAACATGACGGCAATTACATCCTCGCCGTGGAAGGCAACCCGCCGCTAAACGAAGATGGGATGTACTGCATCGTTGGCGGCAGGCCCTTTGTTGAAGAGCTCAAAGAGATGGCGTCAGGCGCCAAAGCCATCGTTGCATGGGGGTCATGCGCCTCCAATGGCTGCGTCCAGGCCGCCAAACCGAACCCGACGCAGGCAACACCCATCCATAAAGTGATCCGCGATAAACCGATTATCAAGGTGCCTGGCTGCCCGCCTATCGCCGAAGTGATGACGGGCGTGATCAGCTATATGCTGACCTTTGACCGCGTGCCACCGCTGGACAGGATTGGCCGGCCCAATATGTTCTACGGCCAGCGCATTCACGACAAATGCTACCGCCGCCCGCACTTTGATGCTGGCCAGTTTGCTGAAAGCTGGGACGATGAAGCCAGCCGCAAGGGCCACTGCCTCTATAAAATGGGCTGCCGCGGACCGACAACATACAACGCCTGCTCAACCGTGCGCTGGAATGAAGGTGTGTCCTTCCCCATCCAGTCGGGCCATGGCTGCATTGGCTGTTCAGAAGAAGACTTCTGGGATTCAGGACCCTTCTATGACCGCCTCGCGAAGGTCAACACCCCGCTCGGCGTGGAAGCCAACGCAGACAAAATCGGCGGCACAGCGGCCATCGCTGTCGGCGGCGCGGTTGCAGCGCATGCAGGCCTGTCGGCGCTGAAACGAGCGCGCGAGAATTCCAATTCCTCCAATGATCAAGCCTAAGGACACCAAGGCATGAGCATCCAAACCCCTAATGGTTTCAATCTCGATGACAGCGGCAAGCGGATCGTTGTTGACCCGGTCACCCGCATTGAAGGCCATCTACGCGTTGAAGTGAATGTCGATGATGACAACGTAATCCGCAACGCGGTCTCCACCGGAACGATGTGGCGCGGGCTGGAAGTGATCTTAAAAGGACGCGACCCGCGCGACGCTTGGGCGTTTACCGAGCGGATTTGCGGCGTTTGCACGGGCACCCACGCGCTCACATCTGTGCGCGCGGTGGAAGATGCGCTGGACATTCAAATTCCAGAAAACGCCAATTCCATCCGCAATATCATGCAGCTTGCGCTGCAAGTGCATGACCATTTGGTGCATTTCTATCATCTGCATGCGCTCGATTGGGTGGACGTGGTCTCATCACTTTCAGCAGACCCGAAAGCCACCTCAGAGCTCGCGCAATCGATTTCCAACTGGCCCAAGTCCAGCCCGGGCTATTTTCGCGACTTACAGAACAAGCTGAAAAAGTTCGTGAACTCGGGCCAGCTCGGCCTGTTTAAGAACGGCTATTGGGGCCATGCGGCCTACAAACTGCCGCCTGAAGCCAATTTAATGGCCGTCGCGCACTATCTTGAGGCGCTCGATTTCCAAAAGGAAATCAAGAAGATACACACGATCTTCGGCGGCAAGAACCCGCACCCCAACTGGCTCGTTGGCGGTGTGCCCTGCCCTATCAATATCGAGGACGTGGGCGCGGTTGGCGCAATCAACATTGAGCGGCTCAACCTTGTTAAAAAGATAATCGATCAAACAATCGTGTTTATAGACCAAGTCTATGTTCCCGATCTGTTGGCGATTGCGAGTTTCTATAAAGACTGGACTTATGGCGGCGGCCTATCTTCGCAGGCGCTGCTCAGCTATGGCGATATCCCAGATCATGCCAATGATTATGGCGCCGATAACCTGATGCTGCCGCGCGGCGCGATCATCAACGGTGACCTGTCTACCGTGCGCGACGTTGACGAGCGCAACCCCGACGAGATCAAAGAATTTGTATCGCACTCCTGGTACAAATATGCAGATGAGACCGTGGGCCTGCACCCGTGGGACGGCGTCACAGACCCGCATTATGAGCTCGGACCAAAAGCCAAAGGCACCCGCACGCGCATTGATGCACTTGATGAAGGCGCGAAATACAGCTGGATTAAGAGCCCGCGCTGGAATGGCAACGCCATGGAGGTTGGCCCGCTAGCCCGCTACGTCATTGGCTACGCGCAAAACAATCCTGAGTTTAAAGAGCCCGTTGAAGCCGTCCTCAGCAAGCTCGATCTGCCGGTTTCAGCCCTGTTCTCAACGCTGGGCCGCACGGCGGCACGCGGCCTGGAAGCAGGCTGGGCTGCTGATAAGATGCTGTATTTCTACAACAAGCTGATCGCCAATGTAAAAGCCGGCGACACGGCCACAGCCAACATTGAAAAATGGGAGCCAGAAAGCTGGCCGGATGTGTGCAAAGGCGTTGGCTTTACCGAAGCTCCGCGCGGCGCACTTGGGCACTGGATTAAAATCGAAAATGGCAAGATCGAGAACTACCAGTGCGTGGTGCCAACCACCTGGAATGCCGGCCCGCGTGACCTCGAAGGCAATATTGGTGCCTTTGAAGCGGCGCTCATGGATACGCCCATGGCCGACCCTGAAAAGCCGCTAGAAATCTTGCGTACGCTGCATTCCTTCGATCCGTGTCTTGCCTGCTCGACCCACGTGATGAGCGCGGATGGAGACGACTTGGCCGAAGTGACCGTACGCTAGGGAAAGGACCGGACCATGGCAACCATCCCCGCGCCGAAGCCGGAAAGCGAGAAGAAGGGCTTTTTTGAAAGCTTGGTGCACAGCTCTACAGAAGCAACGACGCCCGCCGAGAAAGTCTATGTCTATGAAGCCCCAGTCAGGCTGTGGCACTGGACGAATGCGCTGTGCATTCTCGTGCTTTGCGTGACCGGCTATTTCATAGGCGACCCGCCGCCCAGTGTGCCGGGTGAAGCGTCAAACAACTTCTTGTTCGGTAATATCCGCATGGTGCATTTCATTGCTGGCCAAATTCTCGCTATCGCGTTCTTGATGCGGGTTTATTGGGCTTTTGTGGGCAACCACCATTCCCAGCAAATCTTCTTGCTGCCGGTCTGGTCTGGCAAATGGTGGAAAGAAGTGTGGCACGAAATTCGCTGGTACACGTTCACTGCGAAAACACCCAAAAAATATGTCGGGCACAACCCCTTGGCACAGCTCGCCATGTTCTTCCTGCTTGTCGTGCCGCTGGTGCTGCAAATCTTAACCGGATTTGCGCTTTATGCCGAAGGCCAAGGTACGGACACCTGGTGGTTTAAAGGCTTTGGCTGGGTCTTTGGCGTGTTTGGCGACAACAGCTTTGCTGTGCACACCTACCACCACTTGATCATGTGGCTGATCGTCGTCTTCTCCATCATCCACATTTACGTGGCCATTCGCGAAGACATCATGAGCCGCCAATCGCTGGTCTCTACCATGATTTCTGGCTGGCGCTATTTTAAGGATGACCGAGATGAGTAATACGGCTGCGCGCCAAGGCGTTGAAGCTTTGGTTTTAGGCGTTGGAAATGTTTTATGGGCTGACGAAGGCTTTGGCGTGCGGTGCGCAGAAGAATTTTGCGCGCAATATAGCGTACCAGACAGCGTAGAGGTCATGGACGGGGGAACGCAGGGCCTTGCTCTCATCAATGACCTCGCCGCCGCAAAGCGCATCCTTATCTTTGATGCAGTCGATGCAAAGCTGCCACCAGGGACATTAACCTGCGTGCGCGGCGCAGACGTTCCGCGCTTCGTGGCTGGGAAAAAAGTCTCCCTGCATCAAAGCTCCATGATGGAAATTTTGGCGCTGGCAGAATTGATGGCAGACAGTGAGCCTGAGAAAATTACGCTCATTGGCTGCCAGCCCGTCGACATGGAAGATTATGGCGGCGGCCTGACGCCGCAAGCTGCCGCGCGGGTGCCAGAAGCAGTGCGCATGGCCGCGATGGAGCTGCAGCAGTGGGGCCTTGGGCCCGCTTTAGCGCAGGGCCCGGCAGACCCGATTATGCCCGCCAGCATCTTGCGCGATGTTTATGAAAATGGACGCCCAAGTGAACAAGTCGCCTGCCGTATTGGCGATGACCGCATCCTAGCCCATGTCGCTGCAGGGGCCGATTAAGCATGTGCCTTGGCATTCCCATGCAGGTTGTTGAGGCTGATGATACCAGCGCGCTGTGCGTGTGGGGCGACCGGCAAGAGACCGTCAGCTTAGCACTCACTGGCCCAGCAAACATTGGCCAGCACGTCCTTGTCTATCTGGGTTCAGCCATTCGCCTGCTGGAGCCGCTGGAAGCCAAGCAAATCGCAAACGCGCTTGAGGCAGTCAATAACGCCGCCAATGGCGAGAGCTTCGACCATCTCATCGCCGACCTCATTGACCGCGAACCCCAACTTCCGCCGCATCTTAAGGCGCAGCAACAACAGCAAAAGGAAGAGAAGATATGCCGCATCGATTGATCCAAGCCATGATAGATGATGGCACTGCTGAATTGATCACAGCGCAGACGCTTGACGCTTTCTTAAGCGAAGAAACGCCGGCGGTGAGCGCGCTATTCTTTACCGGTGATCCTGAAAAGAAACTGGAGACAGCGGACGTCGCCGTTGTGCTGCGCGAGCTAGAACGCGCCAATCCTGGACGGCTGCGCATCGCCATTATCGACCGCGCAGATGAGCATGACTTAAAGCACCGCTGCGGCGTCATGGTGCTGCCCTCCGTGGCGTTTTTCTCTGGCTCAGAGCACCTGGAGACCATTCCTAAAATCCAGGACTGGGCCGTGTATGCAGAAAAGCTCCCAAAAATCCTCGACAAAGCCAGCGCCATCGCGGCCTAACCTGCAAGGACACCCCCTAGCTATGAGTGAAATCCGCAAAAATCCATTCACGTGGGAGGATGAAGCCCCGCAAGGTGTGCTCGCCCCCTTTGAAGGCGAAGACAGCGTTGACGCCTGCAGCTCTGAAGCAAGTGCCTTGTCAAATCTACTGGGCATGCCCACGGGCAATTCCATGCACGGCCCTGGTGAGCTTGATCTGTCTGAGGCAACAAACCCAGCCGTGCTCGACATGTTGGCGAAAGTCTCTGACGCGCTAAAGGCAGCGGCCAGCGATGGCAAAGCTTGGCGCAGACGGCTTGACCATTTGAGCGATGATGAGCGCAGCGTGTTTTATGACGCGCTTGGGACGGGCGAGGTCTCCCTCGTCATCAGCCCTGGGGCGCCAGACGAAGGCGATGTGCAGATTACAGAAACCGTTCTGCCAGGCGTGTGGATTGGCCGGGCGGAAGATGCCAGCGGCGTGCTGCGCAGCCAATGGGTTGAGGTTGCTGATGCGCCTTATGCCATGCGCGAACTTGCCATCACCCGGCCGCGCAGCGACATCAATTTAGATATGCTGACAGCGCCGCGTGATGCAATGAATGTGATGGGCGTGCTGTCAGAGGTGCGCGCAAAAGCGCAAGATTGGCGCCCTGGAACGCCCAACCATGTGGTTAACTTCACCCTGTTTCCGATGACAGAGGCCGACACCAGCTTCCTCACCAAGGTGCTTGGCGAATCCGGTGTCCGCGCATCTTCAGGCGGCTATGGCAGCGCGCGGGTGATTATGACGGCGCTGCGCAATGTATGGGCGGTGCAGTTCCTCAACGGGCTCGGCGCTGTTATTCTCGACACGCTTGAAGTGGGTGATATTCCAAGCGCCGTTCTGGCGTCGCAAGAAGACTTTGAAGACAGCGCAGCGCGGCTCGATGAAATTCGCGGAGCCTATGCGCCATGAGCCTCGTTTTTGAACGCTCCGTCGGCGGCGCCTTAGGGGACGGCGACATTCTCGAATGCGGCATTTGCTGGATGGAATATAACCCCAAGGTGGGCGATGAGAGCCAAGATATTGATCCTGGAACAGCCTTTGCTGATCTGCCGGAGCATTGGCGCTGCCCGCAATGCGATGCCCCGCAATCAAAGTTCATGGTGAAAGAAAAGGCGGGCGCCAAAGCTGGCCCTGCCGTGATTGCCGATATCTCGACCCGCGTGGAACGACTGATTGCGGCATACCGCGATGCAGAAAAGGACATGCTGGGCCTGCCCATTCATAATGGCGCCTTAGACATTCAAGCGGTCGGCTTTCGCGAACACGGTGACAATGGCATTGGCGTGATCGTGACGCCGTGGTGCATGAACCTTGTTCTGCTGCCCAGTGCCGAGCGGCAATCAAAGCCAGGCGCGCTGGGCTCAAAAACCAGCTATGCCTTCCCCTTTGGAACATTTTCCTTCGTTCTGGGGCAGATGCAGGGCGTTGGGCTGATCGAGACGTGCTCACTCTTCTCCCCGATGGAAGATTTCCCTGATCACCAAAGCGCCGTGACCGTTGCTAAAGAAGCAATCGACGGTCTGTTTGAGGTAGATCAAGAGGAACTTGAAAAAAGAAGGCAAAAACAATCGCGAAGGTCCATTCTGGGAGGAAGACGCCAAGCCGTCTAACGAAGCACCATGAGCACCCCCCCGATCCGCCGCTACGTTTTGCACGTTGGCGGGGCGCAAGCGCAGGTTCTGCGCAGCGGCCCGGCTGATGTGCTGACAGTTGCAGCCGGCAAGTCGCTTCATGATGGGCTAGCCTTGGCAGGGCTGCTGTTTCCAATCTGCCCGCGCGCGCACCAAATTGCAGCGCTGCGCGCGGCTGAACAGGCAAGCGGTGTGGTCTTGCCCCGCGGGCAGGCAGCCGCGCGGGAGATGGTGTTGCTCAGTGAGGGCATTTTTAGCGCTGTTTGGCGCGCCGCGCTAAGCTGGGCAAACGTGCTCAACATGCCTCCACCCGCAGCGGCCGTTCAAGATGCACGGCAAGCCAGCCAGGCCTTGGAAGGCGCACTTTTCCAAAGCAGCTGGGCCCGCATCGGCGGCGCATCGATGGCAATCGATAGGGAGGTCGCGGGCAGCGCGGTCACATCGCTCACCCGCGCGTTTGATGCAGTTTTAGGCCTGGGTGATCGCATTTGCACCAAAGCGCAGGATGTCCGCATTAAAAGTGTGACGACCAGCGCGCTGAATGCCAAGGCTGAGGCCAGCGGCAACACTGCCATCGCCGCTGAAGAAACACCGCGCCTTTTAATGGGGCCAGCACAGCAGGCTGCAACGCTAGAGCCATGGCTGAGCGCGCAGCGTCAGCATGGGGCCAACATGCTAGCCCAGCTAAGGCAGCTAACAGCAGAGCTACGCGAAGATACTCCCGCTGGTATGTCCACAAGCCTAAATGGCAGTGGCTTTGGCATTGCCATGACGGCGCGAGGCCGCCTGCGCCACGCAATCACATTGCAAGACGGTGTCATCGCGCGGTGGTCAGCCAAAGCGCCAACCGATTGGAACTTCAGCCCCAATGGCGCGGCATGCTGCATTGCCGCGGCGCTTCACGACGTGAGCGATACCAGCGCTTCTATGCTGGTGGCCGCGCTCGACCCCTGCGCGCCCTGCGATGTCGTTTTGGAGACGGCCCATGCATGAGATGTCGCTTGCGCAAGGGATGGTCAGCGCCATTGAGGCCCAGGCAGCGAGCCAGGTTTTTGAGCGTGTGACCAAAGTCACGCTAGAAATCGGCACGCTCAGCCATGTGGACCCGCACGCCATGGAATTCAGCTTTGATGCCGCCACGCGCGGCACGTTGATAGAAGGCGCGTACTTGGAAATCTTAAACCCGCCAGGCGCAGCGCAGTGCTTTGCGTGCGACAGCGAGGTGACCATCGCCAAACGCGGCGATGGCTGCCCGAAATGCGGCTCGCACCAGCTAATTGTTACCGGCGGGGAAGACATGAAAATTAAATCGATGGAGGTGATCTGACATGTGCACAGTTTGCGGATGCGATGGAGACGGCGCGGCGATTGAAGGGCATGAGCATGTGCATCATCATGGCCACACCCCTGAACACGCCCAAGACCACACCCACGGCGAGGATGGCGCGCTCGATTATGGCAAAGGCGCGGCGGGCGTCCATGTGCCAGGCCAAAGCCAAGCGCGCCTCATTGAAATTGAACAGGATATCTTGTCAAAAAATGATCACCTAGCCGCCCATAACCGGAAGCGTTTTGCCCGCGATGAGCTGATTTCCATCAACATGATGTCGAGCCCTGGATCAGGCAAAACGACGCTGCTGGTAGAAACGCTCAAAGCACTCGGCGATACGCCAGCTGCCGTGATCGAAGGCGACCAACAAACTGCCAATGATGCCCAGCGTATCCGGGAGACAGGCGCGCCTGCCATTCAAATCAACACTGGCAAAGGCTGCCACCTTGATGCGCAAATGGTGGGCGACGCATTGAACCATCTAAAACCAGCTCCAGGCAGCCTGCTGTTCATTGAAAATGTTGGCAATTTGGTCTGTCCCGCCGCATTTGATCTGGGCGAAACCGGCCGCGTTGTCCTGGCCTCTGTCACTGAAGGGGAAGATAAACCGCTGAAATACCCAGAGATGTTTGCAGGCGCTGATCTAATGATCGTGACCAAGACCGACCTGCTACCTTATCTCAATTTCGATGTAGAGTTGCTCATCGCCAATGCACGCAAGGTGCAGCCGCGGCTGGATGTGATCAAAACATCTGCGACAGGCGCCCCTGGCATTCAAAGCTGGTTGACTTGGTTAGAGGGCCTCTCGCTGCAGCAGCACATGGCAGCGGAATAATGGCCACCCGGGCTGATATCGCACACCAAGAACGCCTGCGCCTGACGGTGCGCGGGGCCGTGCAGGGTGTCGGCTTTCGCCCCTTTGTTTGGACCCTGGCGCGCAAGTTGGACTTGGTCGGCTGGGTTTTGAATGACGAGGCAGGCGTAACCATTGAAATTCAAGGCGCCAATACGCAGCGCTTTTTGGAGACGATGCAGCTGTCGCCGCCGCCGCTCTCTCGGATTGACGCTGTCGACATTCGCACCGTTCCTGCGACGGATGAAACCGCCTTTGCGCTTTTAAAAAGTACAAAAAGCGGCGCTGCAAAAACAGCAATCGGCCCAGATGCTGCGACGTGCCCCGACTGCCTGGCCGATATATTTGACCCCAAAAACCGGCGCCATGGCTATGCCTTTACCAACTGCACGCACTGCGGCCCTCGATATACCATAACCAGCGCCCTGCCCTACGACCGCGCCCAAACCTCAATGGCGAAATTCGCCATGTGCCCCACGTGCCAAAGCGAATACGAAGACCCGGCCGACCGGCGCTTTCATGCCCAGCCCAATGCCTGTCCGGATTGCGGGCCCCAGTTAAGCCACACTCTCAAAGACATTTTAGGCGCCCTTCAAGCAGGCCAGATTGTCGCTCTAAAAGGGCTCGGCGGGTTTCATTTGGCCGTTGACGCCCGTAACCATGACGCTGTGAAGCGCCTGCGCGCGCGCAAGCAGCGTGATGGGAAACCCCTTGCAGTGATGGTGTCGGGAACCGCGTCTGCGCGCAAACTCGCGCATTTGGACAGCGAGGAAGAGGCCGCGCTCACGGGCCGTGCCCGCCCGGTTGTGATTGCCAAATCAAAGCCAAGCACGCTCAGCCCGGCCATCTCCAATGGCCTGCCAACCTTGGGGCTCATGCTGCCCTATACACCGCTGCATTTCTTGCTGTTTCACGCAGCTGCAGGCGCGCCGGCAGGGCTCGATTGGCTGGAAGAACCGCAGCCCTTCGCCCTGGTTATGACCAGCGCCAATGTAAGCGGCGATCCTTTGGTGATTGACAATGCCGAGGCGCATGCGCGCTTGGAGGGCGTCGCCGATATCATAGTCACGCATGACCGCGATATCGTAGTGCGCGCCGATGACAGCGTTGTGCGCGTCATCGATGGCGCGCCGCGCTATCTGCGCCGGGCGCGCGGCGCGACCCCAACGCCGATCCCGCTGCGCAAAGAGATACCCCCAACGTTGGCCGTCGGCGGGCATTTGAAAAATACGGTTTGCCTCACTCGCGGCAAGGAAGCCTTTGTAAGTCAGCACATTGGTGACCTTGAAAGCCCTTCAACCTATGGGTTTTTTAAAGAGACAGTTGCTCACCTGAGCAGCATTTTAGAGGTAAACCCGGCGCGTATTGCCTGCGATTTACACCCTGATTTTATGGCCACCCGCTATGCTGAGGACGTCAATCTGCCGCTGGTGCGGGTTCAACATCACCACGCGCATATCGCTGCGGTTATGGCGGAATACCAGCTGGATGGCCCTTGCCTAGGCCTCGCATTGGATGGCTTTGGCCTTGGCGAAAATGGCGAAAGCTGGGGCGGTGAACTCCTGCTGGCGCACCGCACGGAATTTCGGCGATTAGGCCATTTTATGCCGCTGGCTCAGCCCGGGGGCGATGTTGCTGCGCGTCAGCCTTGGCGTATGGGCGCTGCAGCCCTGCATGCGCTTGGCTGCAATGATCAGATCACACAATATTATTCAGAGAAAGACGGCGCTCACATGATCGCAGCGATGCTCGAGCGGCGGATCAACACGCCTATGACGAGCTCTGCCGGGCGCCTCTTTGATGCCGCTTGCGGCTTGCTTGGCATTGTCCCCGATGCCCAGTTTGAAGGCGAAGCACCGATGCACTTAGAAGCGCTCGTTACCAAACCCAGCGTGCTAAGCGGCGGCTGGAACATCAGCGATGGGGTGCTAGACATGCGGCCATTACTGCTCGCCATGACGCACAGCGACCCGCAGGAAGGCGCGAACCTTTTCCACGGCACGCTTATTGCGGCATTGGCAGATTGGATTGGCCAGACACTTGATGCTGAAGACCTCACGCGCCGCGTCGCTCTTTCTGGCGGCTGCTTTCAAAACAAAGTGCTCGCTCAGGGGCTCATCACCGCGCTGCAAAGCCAGAACATCAAAGCCTATTTGCCGCTTGCGGTTCCCGCCAATGATGGCGGCTTAAGCCTCGGCCAAGCGTGGATCGCTGGCCAGATGTCACTCACTTAAGGAAGCTAAAGCCATGTGTCTCGCCCTGCCTGCTGAAATTGTTTCCATCGATGGAGAAGATGCGGTTGCCGACGTCGACGGCGTACAAGTTCCTATCTCAATCGCCTTTGTGCCAGATGCTATGCCTGGCGACTATGTGATCGTGCATGTGGGCTACGCGCTAAGCAAAATTGATCAAGCCGAAGCCGCGCAGCAGATCGCCGCCATGCACTCACCCGCCATAACCCAAGGAGTGGCGCCATGAAATATATCGAGGAGTTCCGTGACCCAGCCGCGGCAAAAGCCATTGCAGCGCAAATCCACGCCGAAATTGAGCTTGGCCGACGCTACCATTTCATGGAGTTTTGTGGCGGCCACACCCATGCACTATGCCGCTTCGGACTGGAAGACCTATTGCCAGATAATATCCGCATGATCCATGGGCCTGGCTGCCCAGTCTGCGTGCTACCGGTCGGACGGCTGGATATGGCTATTGATCTCGCCCAGAGCAGGCCAGACATCATTTTGGCAACCTATGGCGATATGATGCGTGTGCCTGGAAGTGAAGGGCGCACCTTGCTGTCTGCCAAAGCCGCTGGCGGGGATGTGCGCATGGTCTATTCGACGTTGCAAGCGGTGGAGCTTGCTAAGGCCAATCCTGAGCGCGAGGTCGTCTTTTTTGCCATTGGCTTTGAAACGACGACGCCGGCAACAGCGGCAGCCATCAAAGCAGCCAGCGACGCAGGCCTGAGCAACTTCTCCGTCTTCTGCAACCACGTGCTCACCCCATCGGCCATTGATGCCATTATGACCACGGGCACCGGCGAAACAGGCGCCCGGCTGGATGGGTTTGTCGGACCAGGCAATGTCTCCACCATCATTGGCGCGGAAGCCTATGAAGACGCGGCAGCGAAATGGACAAAGCCCATCGTGATTTCCGGCTTTGAGCCCAATGACCTGCTGCAATCCATCCTATTGCTGGTTCGGCAAGTGAACGACGGCAAGGCGTTTGTGGAAAATGCCTTCGCCCGCGCTGTGCGCCTAGGCGGCAATGAAGCCGCCAAGGCCCTATGCGAGAACGTTTTTACGGTCCGTGACAGCTTTGAATGGCGCGGCCTTGGCAGTATTCCCGCCAGCGCGCTACAAGTGGCCGAGGACTTCGCCTGCTTTGATGCGGAGCGCAAATTTAAGATGGCTTATGTGTCCCGGCCGGACCATAAGGCTTGCGACTGCGCCAGCATCTTACGCGGTGAAAAACGGCCATCGGATTGCAAAGTCTTTGCCGCTGGTTGCACGCCAGAACACCCGCTTGGCTCCTGCATGGTCTCGCCTGAAGGCGCCTGCGCAGCGCATTATCTCTATGGCCGCTTCCGTGATGCCGCGCCAGCTGATCTTGTGGCAGCGGAGTAGGCGCTATGGGCATGGACAAAGTTGAAAAACGCACCGACCGGCTGTTTTCCAAAAAGCTAGATTTTGCGCGCGGCGCGATTGAGCTGACCCACGGCGCAGGCGGCAAAGCATCGGCGCAATTGTTTGAAGAGCTGTTTCTACCGGCGTTTCACAACCCCATGCTCGGCGCTGGAGATGATCAAGCGCGCTTTACCGGCCATGGGCGCATGGTGGTCGCGACCGATAGTCATGTGGTGAGCCCGCTGTTTTTCCCTGGCGGCGACATTGGCGCTTTAAGCATCCACGGCACAGTCAATGACGTCGCCATGGCGGGCGCCGTGCCGCAGTATTTAACGGCGGGCTTCATTTTAGAAGAAGGCTTTCCTTTAAAAGACCTGCGCACGATTGTGGGTAGCATGGCCAACGCTGCTGCTGCAGCCGGCGTATCCATCATTGCTGGTGATACCAAAGTGGTCGAGCGCGGCAAGGGCGACGGCATTTTCATCAACACAACGGGTATTGGCATCATTCCAGATCGCATTGCAGAGCCACCGGCAGCGCACCGAGCTGCCCCCGGAGATAAAATCCTCGTTTCAGGCACCTTAGGCGATCACGGCGTGACCATCTTGTCCGCGCGTGAAGGCCTGCCGCTGATCAGCCCGATCGAAAGCGATAGCGCGGCACTGAACACCCTGGTGCGCGACCTCTTAGACGCCACCGACGGCGTGAAAGTTTTGCGCGATCCCACCAGAGGCGGGCTTGCCACGGCCATTAACGAGCTCTGCCGTTCCAGCGGGACAGGCGCAGTGCTGGAGGAAACATGTATTCCCATCCGCAAAACGGTTGATGCAGCATGCGAACTGCTTGGCGTTGATCCGCTCTATTTGGCCAATGAAGGCAAACTTATCGCCATCGTCTCTCCTGAGGAGGCGCAGACGGCGCTTGCCGCGTTGAAAGGGCACCCGCTGGGCCAGGACGCGGCCATCATCGGCACAATCACTGAAGACGCTCACGGCTTTGTGCAAATGGAAACGCCGCTTGGCGGGCGGCGCATGGTTGATTGGCTGACGGGCGACCCCCTGCCGCGTATTTGCTAAGCACGTCCGCCCATATAGCCGCGCCAGGGTTTAACTGTCTTCATCACCAGCGACGATTGAATGTGGCTGACATGAGGAAGCGACGCAATGGCGCGGCGGTACAGCTGTTCATAGGCCTGAGTATCAACCGCAGCGACTTTGATAAGGTAGTCCGCTTTCCCCGTCATCAAATGGCATTCAAGCACTTGCGGCAAAGCAAGCGCCGCGGCCTCAAACTGTGACAGGGTCTGCTCGGTTTGGTTGTTGAGCGTGATCTCCAAATAGAAAATCATAGAAATGCCGAGCGCTGCTGGGCTGAGCCGCGCGCTATAACCTTCAATAACGCCCGCTTTTTCCATTGCGACAATGCGGCGTTGGCAAGCGGATGGGGATAGCCCGACGACGTCTGCAATGGCTTGCAAGCGGACGTGACGATTTTAGAGCGTGACGCGCTGGTGATGGAGCGGCTGTCAGCTTATTTTGGTGTCAAAGCCAAAGTGGTCCGTTCAACACCGTCCGTATTGGCCGATATTATCACGACCGCGGACATGATTGTCGGCGCTGTTCTTGTCCCAGGGGCGGCGGCACCAAAACTCGTCACCCGCAATATGCTGCCGACCATGATGGATGGCAGCGTGCTTGTCGATGTGGCGATTGATCAAGGCGGCTGCTTTGAAACATCAAAGGCCACGACACACGACGACCCCACCTATATCGTAGACGGCGTGGTGCATTACTGCGTTGCCAATATGCCAGGCGCTGTCGCGCGCACCTCCACCTACGCGCTCAATGCCGCGACGATTGGACATGCTAAAAGCATCGCGCGGCAAGGGTGGAGAGAGGCCCTGCGCAGCGACACGCATTTGCTTAACGGGCTGAACGTGTGTGAGGGCAAGCTCACCTATGGCGCCGTAGGCCAAGCGCTGAACCTACCCGTCGCGGCGCCCAGCAGCTGCCTATAATGCGAAGGCCCTAAAAGGCATTTGACATTTGGGGCATCCTGCCGCACTTCTAGCGCCAGATGGTTCCCGCTGAAAGGCGGGTGAAAAAGGGAACCCGGTCAAATTCCGGGGCTGTACCCGCAACTGTAGGCCAGGAGCCGCACGCCATCTTGCCACTGGAGCTATACTAGGCTCTGGGAAGGCAGCGTGCGGTGATGATCGGTAAGTCAGGAGACCTGCCATCGCGTCGTTCAGACTGCGGCCGGGAGCTGCCATTGGTCTGAGGAAGCCATTTCCTTTGAAACGACATTTTTAGTGTGAAGACGCCGCCTTTTTTGGCTGCTTCTTCATGTGTTGTTTCACTTGTAGGCGCGAACAAAGGAAGCGTCTGCATCAAAAGGATTGCGACCGATGCAAACATTTAAAATAGCCTCAGGCCTCCCCTTGAAATCTACTCTCTTAGCCTGTTCGGCGTCTGCCTTGCTGCTTGTTGCCCCGCACCAAGTCGCAGCGCAAGAGAGCAGTCTTGACGGCGTCGAAACCATTTCAGTGGGATCCCTGCGACTACCAACCCCGATCACAGAGACAGGCAGCGCCATCTCTATCATTACATCACAGGATTTAGATAACCTTGGCGTCGATTTCGTGCTGGATGCCCTCACCTTGTCACCAGGCGTAACCATCAACCAAAATGGCGCGATTGGCGGCCAAGCCAGCGTGCGCATTCGCGGCAATTCCAGTGAACAAACTCTAGTTCTGGTGGACGGCATACCTGTTAACGACGCCTCTACGCCGGGCGGCGGCTATAATTTTGCCCGTCTTGATCCAGAAAATGTGGAGCGCGTTGAAATTCTGCGCGGACCACAATCAACGCTATGGGGGACAGACGCCATTGGCGGCGTCGTCTCCATCACCACCAAACGCCCGACAGACGGCCTGCATGGCACAGGCTTCTTCGAGTTTGGTAGCTTTGAAACATTCCGCGGCGGACTATCTGGCAGCTATGGCGGCAAACGCGGCGATATCCGCATCGGCGCCAGCGGTATTTCCAGCGGCGGCATCTCACGCGCAGATGAAGCCAATGGCAATACCGAAGATGATAGCTTTGAGAGCGGCACCCTTTCAGCCAATGGCGGGCTCAACTTCGGCAGCGACATCCGTCTTGAAGGGAGTATCCTTTACAACCGCTCCGATAGCGAATTCGATTCGTTCTCCTTTGCATCAGAAGGTGGCGTCTCCGACGGTGATGAGCTGAGTGAAGTCGAAGATTTGGCAACACGGGTCTCGCTTTATGCGCCAGTCTTTGATGGACGTTTGGAAAACTTGCTCGTGTTTGGCTACACGCAGACAGACCGGGCAAATTTCAGGAATGGCAATGAGATGCCCAACTTTGAAGCCAAGAGTCAGCGGGTCATCCTGCGCTATCAAGGCACTGCAAATATAACCGACGGATATCGCTTGCTGTTCGGCGTTGAAAATGACTCCAGCGAATCCAACGATACGGACGAGATCGACATCCTGGGTCTGTTCGGTGTTTTTGAAGCCCAGCCCATTGATGGCCTCACACTGAGCGCGGGTGTGCGCTATGATGACAATAGCGAGTTTGGCTCAGAAACGACGTTTCGCGCAGCAGCGGCCTATCAGGTGAGCGATGAATTCACCGTGCGCGGAAGCTGGGGCGAAGGCTTTAAAGCGCCGACGATCTTCCAGCTCACGCAGTTCTTTAGCCCAGCAATGCAGCCAAACCCGGACCTACGGCCAGAACGCTCCAACGGCTTTGACTTGGGAGTTGATTGGCGCAGTAGCAGCAACCGCGCGGCTGTTTCGTTGACCTATTTCAACCAAGATACGACCGACCAAATCAACTTTGCCGATGGGTCTTATTTCAACATTGCTCGGGCTGAAACACAGGGCATCGAACTGTCTGTCCAATATGAAGTGCTTGATGGCCTCACCGTGGCGGGCGACTACAGCTTGATTGATGCACAAGATCAAGACGGCGACACGCTGCAACGCGTTCCTCGAAACACAGCCAATTTGCGCCTTGAATATGCGAGCGAGGGGCCCTTCTCAGGCAACATTGCCGTTCGTTACAATGGGGATGAAATTGACCGCCGCGGCATTGTGGACAACTGGGTGCGCGTTGATCTGGCCGCGCAGTATCGCTTTACCGAAAACATAGAGGCCTTCGCCCGCATTGAGAACCTGCTGGACGCGCAATATCAGCAAATTCTGGGCTTTGGGACGCCGGGTTTCTCAGGCTCAGTAGGCTTTCGCGTCCGCTTATGATCGCGCGGGCGCAGCATGCACTTTGGTTTATCATCGCAGCACTGGCTGCGGTGGTTGCCGGGTGCCAAGCTGACACCCCGCCGTCGCAAAGCACTTCAAACAACAGACCTATGCGCATTGTCAGCATGGATTACTGCGCCGATCAGTTCCTCTTAAAGCTGGTTGATAGAGAGCGTATTTTGGCGCTGTCAAAAGATGCACAGCGCAGCTTTTCTTATATGCGCGAGGCAGCGGTCGGCCTACCGCAGGTGCGCGCCAGCGCGGAAGATGTGCTCGCGCTCAAACCTGACCTGGTGGTCCGCTCTTATGGCGGCGGGCCCAATGTGAAAGGCTTTTTAGAAAGAGCTGGCGTACCCGTGCTCAATGTTGGATGGGCCAACGATATTGCTTCGGTGAAACGCGTGATTAATGAGATGGCCACCAGCCTTGGAGAACCAGAACGCGGCGCTGCCGTCGTGGCGGAAATGGATGCCAGGCTCGCAGCCATTGACTTATGGGGCGCAAAACCATCCGCGCTTTACATGACGCCCGCTGGCGTCACCTCAGGGCCAGGATCATTGGTCCATGAGATGTTGATCGCCAGCGGTTTGGAGAACTATCAAAGCACTCGCGGGTGGCGCGCCTTGCCGCTAGAACAGCTTGTATTACAGCCGCCTGATATGGTCGCGGCCGCGTTTTTTGAAACGAAAACGAACCATAAGTCCGGCTGGAGCCCAACGCGCCATCCTGTCGCGCGCGCGCAGCTGCGCGACACGCCTACCACCTATTTAGAAGGCGCCTGGACATCGTGCGGCGGCTGGTATCTTCTTGATGCCATTGAAGCGCTGGCAGCAGGAAAACCAAAATCATGAGCGCGCGTACGCTTTTTATTGCCCTAGGCTGCGTATCTCTTAGCGTTTTAATCGCCGCGTGCTTTCTAGGCTCCACGCCCATGAGCCCAGGCCGGATTATGGCAGCCCTTCTGGGTCAGGGCACAAACGCAGATACACTCATTGTCTGGTCCATCCGCTTGCCGCGCGCGCTTGCCGCCTTTGTGGTTGGCACGGCCCTTGGGATCAGCGGCGCGGCGCTCCAAGGCCTGTTGCGCAACCCTCTCGCCGAGCCTGGCGTTCTCGGCGTCTCTGCCAGCGCATCTTTAGGGGCCACCTTTGTGATTTACTATGGCCTCGCCTCCCTATCTCCTTGGGCAGTGCCCTTCGCGGCTATTGCTGGAGCATTGGCAGCCACAACCTTGATCGCCATCGCAGCGCTAAAAACACAGGCGGTCGTCACGTTGATCTTGATCGGGGTCGGCCTCTCCAGCTTTGCGGGCGCTGCTATGAGCCTCTTAATGAACCTAGCGCCGAACCCGTTTTCCTTGTCAGACTTAATCAATTGGATGCTGGGCACCGTCGCCAACCGCAGCTTTGTGGATTTAGGTTTTGCCGCGCCGTTTTTGCTTTTAGGGTTGACCATCCTCATCGCATCACGGCGCGGTCTGTCGGCCCTCACCCTTGGGGATGAAGCCGCCCAAGGAGTTGGTCTTGATTTGCGCCGCCAGCGCATTGCCGTTGTACTTGGCGCGGGCCTGCTGTCGGGCGCGGCGGTCTCGATTGCTGGCGCCATTGGCTTTGTTGGCATCATTGCGCCGCATATCGTTCGGCCCTGGGTGGACTATGATCCTGCCCGCACGCTTGTGCCTGCCGGCCTCCTGGCTGGCATTATCTTGGTGACCGCAGATATCGCAGTGCGGCTGGCGCCAACCTCCAATGAGCTGAAACTGGGCGTGGTCGCAGCCCTCATTGGTGCGCCCGCATTTGTATGGATTGCAGCAGCACGGCGCAGCCAGGGAGGAGGAGATGCCTAGTCTTCAGCTGCGCGATATCAGTGTTTCAATCGGCGATGCACCGCTGGTAAAGCACGCATCGCTCACACTAGAGCCTGGGGACCTCATCGCCTTGTTAGGGCCTAATGGCGCCGGGAAAACCAGTTTGCTGCGGGGCGCCCTCGGCCTTGCGCCCCTATCATCGGGAACTGCTGCTTTGGGCGGCCAAGATACAGCAGCCATGAACGCGCGCGAACGCGCCCGCATGATTGCCTATCTGCCGCAAATCAGGCCTTTGGCTTGGCCTAACAAAGTCCATGATGTGGTGGCACTAGGCCGCTTTGCCTATGGAACGAGCATTAGCAAACTGCCGGACGCAGATGCAAACATCGTCGCAGACGCCATGGAAAAGTGTGACATAGCCCACTTGGCAACGCGCCGCGCCGATACGCTTTCGGGCGGGGAAAGTGCGCGCATGCACTGCGCGCGCGCACTGGCCGCGGCAACCCCGCTGCTGATTGCCGATGAGCCTGTTGCAGCGCTTGATCCGCGCCACCAACTGCAAGTGATGCAACTCTTCGCCGCCTATGTCGCTGGCGGCGGCGGCGCGCTGGTTGTACTGCACGACATCAATCTAGCCGCGCGCTTCGCAACCCGGCTGGTGTGGATGAAAGACGGCGCGGTCGTTGCCGATGGCCCGCCCGCTGACACCCTGACCCCTAAGCGTATGGCAAGCGTCTATGGCGTCAAAGCCCAAGTGGACGAACGCGGCGTACACGTGACCGAGCCCCTGTGATGGGCAAAGCGCTTATGCTGCAAGGCACAGGTTCTGACGTTGGCAAATCCGTCCTCACAGCTGGACTTTGCCGCATCGCCCGGCGGCGCGGGCTCAGTGTGGCGCCCTTTAAGCCGCAGAACATGTCCAACAATGCTGCAGCTTGCGCTGATGGCGGGGAGATCGGCCGGGCCCAGGCCTTGCAAGCGCGCGCGGCGGGGCTGGAGCCTCATGTGGATATGAACCCGGTCCTCTTAAAACCGCAAAGCGACCGCACCAGCCAAGTCGTTCTGCACGGCAAAGCCCATAGCGCCGCGGAGGCAGCAGAGTACATGGCCAATCGCGGCAGCTTATTACCAGCGGTGCTCGAGAGCTTTTACCGTTTGACCAGCGCTTATGATCTTGTGCTGGTTGAGGGGGCCGGCAGCCCCGCAGAAACGAACCTGCGCCAAGGCGATATTGCCAATATGGGCTTCGCAAGAGCTGCAGGCGTGCCAGTGTGCTTGATCGGCGATATTGAAAAGGGCGGCGTGATCGCTTCTGTGGTTGGTACGAAGGCTGTGATCGACCCAGCGGATGCCAGCATTATCAAAGGCTTCGTCATCAACAAATTTCGCGGCGACCCAAGGCTGTTTGATGCTGGTCTTGAAGACATAGAAATGCGAACGGGTTGGCCCTCGTTCGGCGTGATCCCTTGGCTCCATGCAACCGCGCACCTGCCAGCGGAGGATGCTGTCAGCCTCAGCAAGCCTGGCCTTAGAAAGACGGGCACCCTTAAAATCTGCGCGCCCATGCTCTCGCGCATTGCCAATTTTGATGACGCCGACCCGCTCAAAATGGAGCCGGGCCTTGCCTTTGAATGGGTTGCGCCGGGCAAACCCATCCCCTGCGATTGCGACGTCATCATCCTATTTGGGTCCAAGTCGACCCTTGGCGACTTAGCCTTTTTGCGCGCGCAAGGCTGGGACCATGACATCATTGCCCATACCCGCGCTGGCGGGCGCGTACTGGGCCTGTGCGGGGGCTATCAAATGCTGGGGCAAAGCATTGAAGACCCTGGCGGCGTGGATGGTCAAGCGGGCCGCGCGCCTGGTCTCGGATTGCTCGATGTGACAACCCATATGGACGGCGAAAAAACGGTGGTGCCCGTCACTGGACACTGCGCGCTGACAGGTGAAGGCGTGCGCGGCTATGAAATTCATATGGGCCAGACACGCGGGCCGGACACAGATCGCCCTATGCTGCACCTTATGGACCGCCCCTGCGGCGCGCGCAGCGCCGATGGCAGGGTTGAAGGCTCGTATGTGCATGGTCTCTTTGCTGCTGATGGGTATCGGCAGGCCTGGCTGAAACGCGCCGGCGCGGCCAGCGACGCCTCTGTGAATTACGACGCCGCCGTGGACAAGGCGCTTGATGCATTGGCAGATGGGCTAGAAGACGCACTTGACATCGACGCGCTGTTCGCCTGCGCCGCCCGCCCTGGCCCTCACCAAGCATATGGCTGAAACCCTTCTCATCATGCTTTGCGGTTGGGCCATTGAGGCGGCAATTGGCTGGCCCACTTGGCTCTACAACCTTATTCGCCATCCCGTTGTATGGATTGGAAGCGCCATCACGCTGCTTGATAAAGCGCTGAACCAAACGCACCATACACCCTGGGTGCGGTATGGGCTTGGCGCTTTAACAAGCTTAGGCGTCGTGATCGGAACGGCGCTATTTGCATCCTGGTTGACGAGCCTCATGCCACCATCTGTAATGGGCTTTGTATTCCAAAGCATGGCGGCGTCGAGCCTATTGGCATCAAAGAGCCTGTATAGCCATGTGGGCGCTGTGCATGCGCCGCTGGCCGCGGGCGACTTGGAAGCTGCAAAATCGGCGGTTGCCATGATTGTTGGCCGGGACACAGCGATGATGGAACAGACAGACGTGGCCAAAGCAGCTTTGGAAAGCCTTGCAGAAAACACCAGCGATGGCGTGATCGCGCCCTTGTTTTGGGGCTGCTGCTTTGGCTTGCCAGGCCTTGCCGCCTATAAGGCCATTAATACTCTCGATTCCATGATTGGACACAAAAATGAACGACACAGGGCCTTTGGCGGCTTTGCTGCGCGGCTGGATGACATTGCCAATTTGGTCCCTGCGCGGCTCACTGGGGTGCTCTTCGCGCTGGCTGGTTGGAGCAGCCGAGCCGTCAAAGCGATGGCGGTGGACGCAGGCAAACATGCCTCGCCCAACGCAGGCTGGCCAGAGGCAGCAATGGCAGGCGTACTAGGCGTTCGTCTTGGCGGACCGCGGACCTATCCCAGCGCGGCAAAGCAAGGCGCACACCCCTGGCTCAATGGATCAGGCCGGGACGCCGAAAGCGCAGATGTAGCAAAAGGACTGAGCCTGTATCTGCGCGCCCTTGCCATTTTTGCCAGCGTATTGCTTGCCCTTACGCTTTGGAGTGCAGCATGAACGGGCTCTATGACATGCGCCATGGCGGCGCGCTCGATCAGCTTGAGCAGCAATTTCCGCGAGCACGCAAACCATGGATCGATCTCTCAACTGGGATCAACCCCTGGCCATGGCCAGTGCCGCCTTCCCTTTTGCAGCAGCCCGGTTTGCTTGCAGCCTTGCCAACCCAGCGCGATTGGCAGGCCTGCCGCACCGCGATGGCAACCTCTTTCGGCGTCGCTGAAGACTATGTTCTGCCTGTCCCGGGCACCGCCATGGCCATCGCGTTGTTGCCTCATGTCATACCAGCAGACGAGGTCGCTTGCCTGACGCCGAGCTACGGTGACCATGAACGCAGCTGGCGAAATGCAGGCGCGCGCATCAGCGCGCTACCAACTGACCTAGAGGTAGCCGATAGCGCAGATGCAGCCGTGCTGTGCAACCCTAACAATCCCGATGGCAGACTGTTTTGCAAAGACGCGTTGCGCGCCTTGCATCAAAGACTAAAGAAACGCGGCGGCACGCTGATTGTAGACGAGGCCTATGGCGAGCTTTGCCCAGACAGGAGCTTAGCACGACATGTAGATGCTGACGGCCTCGTTGTCCTGCGCTCCTTTGGGAAATTCTTCGGACTTGCGGGCGTCAGGCTCGGCGCTGTGATTGCAGCGCCAGCTCTTTTGCAGAAGATAGCGCAATTGCTCGGCGACTGGCCAATCAGCAGCGTGGCATTAAAACTTGGTGCAGCGGCATATTGCGATCAAGCCTTTGCAGAAGAAACACGCGCGCGATTGGCTCGCGCCCGCGAGCGGCTGGATGCGCTCCTAGAGGACGCTGGGATCACTGTATCAGGGGGGACCGATTTATTTCGGTATATAGAGGCAACTGACAGTCATGCCTTATGGGAAAGCCTGGCGCGGTCAGGCATTTACACACGCCGCTTTGAGTGGACACAGCGCCATTTAAGGCTCGGCCTTCCAGCGAACACAGAGCAAGAAGACAGACTAAAATCAGCGCTTAAAGGCTAGCAGAGCCCTTCAGGTGCAAAGGCAAACCAGCAGCAATAAACGTGACCTGATCGCATGCTTGCGCCACATCTTGATTGAGTCGGCCTTGCGCATCGCGAAAGGCGCGCCCCAGCGGTGTCTCTGGCACCAGTCCAAGGCCAACCTCATTCGACACCATGATGACGGGCACAACGCAGCTGTTTAGCGCAGCAATCAACGCCTGTGCTTCCTCTTCTAAATTGCGCTGCGCGTGCATCAGGTTTGACAGCCATAATGTGAGACAATCCACAAGGATAGAACCGCATTGCGGCGCAAAACGCAGTAACTCTGAAGGCAAATCTAGTGGCTCTTCGGCGCTCAACCATTCATCGCCTCGATCTGATTTGTGTTTGTTGATGCGCGCGGCCATTTCATCATCCAGCGCTTCAGCCGTGGCAACTATACCTGGCCGGCCGCCTCGGCTGCGCGCCATTTCCTCAGCCAGTGCCTGCGCAAAGCTGCTTTTACCAGAGCGCGCGCCGCCTAAAATCAATATGCTTTGGCTATGGCCCATGGACCTCTTTCCAGGTTGATATACATGGCCAAACACATGCAGGGAGCAATGCCATGACGTCAAGCAAAGAGGCGCAGCAACATGCTGCGAAAATGAAAGAACTGCAGGCTAAGCAGCGCGCAAAGCGCGATGAGGC
>JBCCAR010000007.1:0-102293 GCA_039814715.1 Pseudomonadota bacterium | reverse complement strand
CGTGTTTGTGACCATTGTGTGTCTGTAAAAAATATCGACTCTCTATTTATATTTTGAAAAATTATTTTATTATAGATAATTGATAGTTTATCTCTTGTTTAAATTTTGAAAAATTTCAGGATTTATTGTATTCACAAGTACAAAAGCATTTGAAATTATTTTCGAATATTTTTAAAAATAATCCAATTACTTTAAAGTGCTGACGCTCTTGGCGATTTCAAACACATCTCGAAACATCTGCGTGGTGAGCCGCCTTGTATTCGTATTGTAGCGCGAGCAATGGTAGCTATCGATGAGGGTGTAGCCGCCGACTTGGTGCGTGGCGCCATGACCGAAGGGGTGTTTTGATAGGGGGACATCAAATGCGCGCAGGGTTGCGTCGTGGGCGATTTTACCCAGGCACAGCAGGCTTTTGAGATTGGGCAGCTGGCGCAAGCACTCTTGCAAATAGGGTTGGCAGGTTTTCACTTCGGCAAGCGTGGGTTTGTTTTGCGGGGGCAAGCAATGCACCGCGTTGGTGATCATGACGCCCTTTAAGGCCAGTCCATCGGTTGGTTCGCGGCCATAGGTGCCTTGCGATAAGCCGGCCCAGTCCAGAGTTTCATAAAGCAAGTCGCCGGCGTAATCTCCAGTAAAGGGCCGTCCTGTTCTATTGGCCCCTTGCATGCCAGGGGCGAGGCCGACGACAAGGAGCCATGCGCTGGGATCGCCAAAGCTGGGCACGGCGCCATTGAACCCGCCAGGGCACTGCTTGGCCGCCTCCATGCGAAAATCGGTCAGGCGCTGGCAGCGGCTGCAGTCAAGGGGTGGGTCAAATGGGTGGCGCTGGGGCGTTGGAAAGTCCATACCCCACGGCATAGCTGCAAATACGGGGGCAGGTCCATGATTGCCTTTATTTCACTGGGATCAAACTTGCCGATATGGCGCGCCGGCGAGGGGCTGTCTCCAGTTGATCTGGTGCGTCTGGCGGCGGCCTATCTCGATCAAGTGCCGCAGACGCGTTTACTTGCCGCCTCCGGCCTTTATCGCAGCGCGCCGGTTGGCCCAGGCCGGCAAAGGCCTTACATAAATGCTGTAGCGGCAGCCCAAACGCGGTTGTCTGCCAACGACTTGCTGGCGGCGCTGCATAGTATTGAGCAAGCGCTTGGGCGCACCCGGGCGCTTGCCTGGCAGGCACGCCCCATTGATTTGGACCTGCTGGATTATGATGGGGACATCGTCTCCAGTGATGGGCCTTGGCGCTTGGCTCTAAACAGGCCCTGGCCGCCTCATGTGTCTGCTGCGTCGGCCGTAATAGCGCAGCAGCGCGCGCTGCGATTGCCGCATCCGCGTCTCGATCAGCGTAATTTTGTATTGCAGCCGCTCGCAGAGCTGTGCCCGAACTGGGTGCACCCCATTTCCCAACTTACCGCGCTCCAGCTGTTGCGGCAGGTTAAGGGCGGCCCACTGACGCGGCTAGGTCCGCTCACGTTTTGACTTTTTGGTGATCAATCGTTAAGAGCGGGCTATTAGGTAAGGCTTCGCGCCTTTAACTCACTTTCGCGATCATGAATAAGGACGACACACGCCATGGCACGGGTAACGGTAGAAGACTGCGTTGAAAAGGTGGACAGCCGCTTTGATCTGGTGCTAATGGCAGCAGAGCGGGCGCGGGAAATCTCCTCGGGGGGATCGCTTACTGTGGACCGGGACAATGATAAAAATCCCGTTGTTGCCTTGCGCGAAATTGCCGATGAAACCCTCAAGCCAGAAGACTTGACCGAGATGCTTGTCGAATCGCATCAGCGCTTTGTTGAGGTAGACGAGCCTGAGGAAGATGGCATGCCTATGTCCGTTCCAGCGCCGCAGCCGCAATCACGCGACGGGCGCATCGGATAAGCTGTTTTGCTGCGCGGAAAAAATCTGCGCATTTAAGCTTTTCAAACCGCATAATTACGCACACATTAAAAGACTAGGCGTGCGCTGTTTTAGCCGCGCCTGGTTTTGACGATTTGTGCAGGAGTGTGCGGCTTTATGGCGGTGCTACGCCAATACGAGCTGATAGAGAAAGTAAAGTCCTACGACCCACGGGTTGATGAGGACTTGCTGAACCGCGCTTATGTGTTCACGCTCAAAGCCCATGGCTCCCAGCAACGCCATTCTGGTGACCCTTATTGGTCCCACCCTATTGAAGTGGCCGGTATCTTAACGGACCTTCGAATGGATGGAGATACCATCGCGACCGCCATTCTTCATGACACCATAGAAGATACTGTTGCGACGAAGGATGAAATCAATCAGCTGTTCGGCAGCGATGTGGCGCAGATGGTGGACGGCGTCACCAAGCTGAGCCAAATCGAAATCCCCTCCAACTCCTCTCGCCAAGCTGAAAGCTTTCGCAAGTTCATCTTCGCCATGGCGAAGGATATTCGTGTGCTGCTGGTCAAGCTCGCTGACCGCCTGCACAATATGCGCACACTGCACCATCACCCCAAAGAAGCCTCGCGCCGCCGCATTGCGCAAGAGACACTGGACATCTATGCGCCGCTGGCAGAGCGAATTGGCATGTATGAGATCAAAGATGAGTTGTCGTCTCTCTCGTTCCAATATCTGCATCCTGAGGCTGAGAAGTCGATCCTATCGCAGCTGGACCGGCTACGTGTTCAAAGTGATGTGGTCGTCAACGATGTGGTCGAGACGATCAAAAACGCGCTTGGCGATGCGGGCGTTGAAGCAGCAGTGACTGGCAGGGAAAAAAAACCCTATTCCATTTACCGCAAGCTACACGAAAAGCGCATTCAGCTTGAACAGCTCGCGGATGTCGTCGCTTTTCGCGTCATTGTTGAAACCTCTGCGGACTGCTACCACGCCTTGGGGGTCATCCACGACATCTGGCGGTGCACGCCTGGGCGCTTTAAGGACTATATCTCCCAACCAAAGCCCAATGGTTATCGATCGCTTCATACAGCTGTTTTTGGCCCCGGTCGGCGCCCTATTGAGATTCAAGTGCGTACGCAAGAGATGCACGCTGTCGCTGAGCGCGGTGTGGCGGCTCACTGGAGCTATAAGGACAGTGTGTCAATTGGCGATAAACCGGATTATCCGTGGCTGCGCGATTTGCTTGAACTGAGCGAACAAGCGGTGAGCGCCGAAGAGTTCTTGGAAAATACCAAGCTTGCCATGTTTGAAGACCAGGTCTTTTGCTTTACGCCAAAGGGGCGCCTCGTCACTTTGCCGCGCGGAGCGACAACCATTGATTTTGCGTACGCGGTCCACACGGATGTGGGTAACACGTGCGTGGGAGCGAAGGTGAATGGCCATATTGTGCCGCTGCGCCGCACGCTGAGGAATGGCGACCAAATTGAGATTTTGCGTTCGGCGGCCCAGAAGCCGGCGCCGGTTTGGCTGAATATCGCGCAAACCCCCAAGGCAAGGGCCGCAGTGCGCAAGGCGCTGCGGCAAAAGGACAAAGATGGCTTTGTTGCGCTTGGCCAATCCCTCGTGGATTTCGCTTTTGAGCGGCTCGACCTATCCCCGCCAGCCAAAGCGTGGGAGCGGGTGCTGCAGCATCATGATGCGGCAAGCAAAGAAGACTTGCTGGAAATGGTGGGCCGCGGCGCACTTCAGGAAAACGACTTGGTCTATGACCTTTTCCCCCACCTACGTGAAGACGGCGGTGCCCATCGATTACTGCCTTCCAAAGGCGCTGGTAAAGTCAGTTTGCCCATTAAAGGCGCTGGCACCGAAGTCGCCGTCAAGCTCGGCGAGTGTTGCCATCCCCTGCCTGGCGATCGCTTAGTGGGCATTCGTTTGCTTGGCGAGGGGGTGACGGCGCACACGATTACCTGCAGCGCGCTGGAAGCTTTTGCAGATGTGCCAGAACGCTGGCTTGACCTGCAATGGTCTGCAGACGCCATGGCGGGCAAGACGCTGGATTATGAAGGCCGTATCGCGCTGACCTTGCATAATGACCCCGGCGCGCTTGCCCAAGTTGCTAACACGATTGCCGATGGCGGGGCCAATGTGGTGAATTTACGCATTCTCGACCGCGATCGACGGATTTATACAATGTTTGTAGATATTGCTGTGCTATCCCTCCAGCATCTAACAGACATTGTCTTGTCGTTGCGCAGCCTCGCCGTCGTCAATACGGCAGAGCGCTCGCAAGAGTAGTGAATGGAGAATGCCCCTTGAAAACGGATGATGTTTTGGAAGAGTTTCGCGGTGCTGGCGCTCTGTTGGAGGGCCATTTTGTGCTGTCCTCTGGGCTCCATAGTTCGAAGTACTTGCAGTGCGCGCTCGCGATGTCTGATCCAGCGCGCGCAGACCGGCTCTGCAGCGTACTTGCGCAAAAAGTGTTAGCAGCTCTGGGGGAGGCGCCCGATATTGTGGTCTCCCCGGCTATGGGCGGCGTGATCGTGGGCTATGAAATGGGACGCCAGCTTGGCGTTCGCGCCATTTTTACTGAGCGTGTTGATGGCCAATTTGAGTTTCGCCGCGGCTTTTCCCTTGAAAAAGGCCAAAGCGTTTTGATGGTTGAAGATGTGGTGACCACCGGCCTGTCCTCGCGCGAATGTATCGACACCATTACGCAGGCGGGTGGGCGTGTTGTGGCCGGGTGCAGCCTGATTGATCGTTCAAATGGAACGGCGGACATCGGTGTGCCGTTATTATCACTCGCACAGCTCGACGTTCCAACGTATCAAGCGGATAATTTACCGCCGGAGCTTGAAGATTTACCTGCGGTTAAACCCGGCAGCCGCACATTCGTGGCGGCGACATAATGGGTTGGTGTGCTGGGTTGACTGCGGTGTCAGCGGCAGGCGCTGGCAGATAGGGGATGGACTAGGTGCTTTTTAAGCGCAAAAAACCGCTAACGTTCTTTACGCGTCTGGGCGCTTATCTATGGCCGCGCAGCGGTATTGGCCGCTCGATTGAATATGCCCGTCACCGCTTAGGCCGGCTGCCGGATACGCCGCACCGTTTGGCGGCTGGATTTGCCTGCGGTGTTGCGTGTTCTTTTACACCGCTCATCGGCTTTCACTTCGTTCTCTCAGCCATTTTGTCTTTTCTCGTGCGTGGCAATCTGGTTGCCTCCGCTTTCGGGACAATTGCTGGCAACCCTTGGACGTTCCCATTCATATGGTGGGTCACCTATTTGGTTGGCTCTGCCATTAGCGGCATGGGCGCGGATATGAACCCGTTTAATGAGCTGCAATTCGGCGCTATTTTGTCTGATCCTTGGGGTGTTTTTGGGCCCATCTTTGCGCCTATGCTGCTGGGCGCATTGCCGCTTGCCCTTGGCTCATGGGCCTTGACCTATTTTCTGCTCGTGCGGTTTTTCCGGTTTTACAGAGCGAAGCGCCTTGATCGAATCGCGCGTAAACGCCAGTCGAAAATAGCAACGCCAGCATGACCAACTCTACAAACCGCCTTCGCCTGGGCGTCAACATCGATCATGTTGCGACCATCCGCAATGCGCGCGGCGGGCGTCACCCAGACCCGCTGCGCGCCGCGCAATTGGCTGCAGATGCCGGCGCCGACGGCATTACAGCGCATCTGCGTGAAGACAGACGCCATATTTCTGATGACGATATTGCCCGTCTCAGCGCCGACATTGATCTGCCGTTAAATCTTGAAATGGCGGCGACGCCTGAAATGCTGGCCATCGCAGTGCGCCACCATCCCCACGCGGTTTGCATCGTTCCAGAAAAACGCCAAGAAGTAACGACCGAGGGCGGGCTTGATGTTGCCTCGATGGTCGATGAGCTGAAGCATTACAATGAAACACTGCGCGCCGCTGGATCGCGCGTGAGCCTGTTTATTGATCCGGAGCCTGCGCAAATTGAAGCCTCTGTTGCCATTGGTGCGCCGGTGATAGAGCTGCATACGGGCCGCTATTGTGACACGTCGGGCCAAGAGCGCGCCCGGGAGCTGGAGCGTATTAAACAGGCTGCGCGCATCGCGCTTGATGCAGGCCTGGAAGTGCATGCTGGCCACGGCCTTACCTTCACAACCGTTGCGCCCATTGCTGCCATTGGTGCTTTGCAAGAGCTGAACATTGGTCATTTCTTAGTCGGTGAAGCTATCATGATTGGTTTTGATGCCGCCATTTTAAAGATGCGGCGGCTCATGGACGCGGCGCGCGGAGGTGTTTGAGCGCGCATGTTTGTGATCGGCTTTGGCAGCGACATGATCGACATCAACCGGATTGAAGCCAGCATTGATCGTTTTGGCGCGCGCTTCATCAACCGGATATTCACGCCCATTGAGCAAGCCAAATCAGATAAACGCTCCAAACGTGCGGCAAGCTACGCCAAGCGCTTTGCGGCCAAGGAAGCGTGCTCTAAGGCGCTTGGGACTGGGTTTCGCAAAGGCGTTTTCTGGCGCGATATGGGCGTGGTGAATTTGAAAAGCGGCAAGCCAACCATTGCTCTCACTGGCGGCGCTAAAATGCACTTAGACACGCTGGTTCCGCAAGGCTTTGTGCCGCAGGTCTCGCTGACCATTACAGATGATGATCCTTGGGCCCAGGCACAGGTCCTGATAACGGCTGTTCAGCGCGAATTTGCCCATCATATAGGGGATTGATCGCAGCGCCTGATTTGACCGATGAATTGACTTCAATGCAGCTTCATGCCATCTCCCGCCTACGTTTTAACAGGCCTGTCTGCGCGGCGGGCCTTTTTCACCAGCAGTTTTAAAACCCATGTCCGACTTACCTGAAACGCCTGTGCAAGCCAGCAAAAGCAAACCTGAGAAGGAAGAGGAAAGCTGGGCTGATATTTTAAAAACGCTCGTTTATGCAGTGCTCATCGCTTTGTTCCTTCGCACCGTATTTTATAAGCCGTTCTCTATTCCTTCAGAATCCATGCTGCCTAATCTTCTGGTTGGCGATTATCTCTTCGTCTCTCAGTTTTCTTATGGCTATAGCCGTTTCAGCCTGCCGCTCAGCCCGCCGCTGTTTTCAGGCCGGTATTTTGATACACCGCCCGTCCGCGGGGATATCGCGGTTTTTAAGCTCCCGCGGGATGATCGGACCGATTACATCAAACGTGTTATTGGCCTCCCTGGCGATGAAATCCGCATGGTGCATGGCGTGTTGGTCATTAATGGAAAGCCGGTCAAGAAAGAGCGGATTGATGATTTCATCATCCCCGTTACCGAGAACACAGATTGCCGAGAGCGCCCGCGTTACCGCGTCGCGCTTGGCGACGGTACATTGGTGTGCAAATACCCGCGCTACCGCGAAACCCTGCCCAATGACCGGACCTATCAGGTCCTTGATTTAGACCCTGAAGGCCCGTCCGATACCACAGGGCCCTGGATTGTGCCTGAGGGGCATTATTTCATGATGGGCGATAACCGCGATGCCAGCCTCGATAGCCGCCGGCCGATTTCCAGCGGCGTGGGGTTCGTGCCCTACGAAAATTTGGTTGGGCGCGCTGAAATCATCTTCTTCTCCACTGACGGTAGCGCCCGGCTGTGGACGCCTTGGCGCTGGTTTTCTGCTGCGCGCTTTGACCGGTTTTTTGATTCGCTGCGGCGTGATAGCGACGATTGATGGGCCAAACGCTCCAGGCGTGGGCGCGCTCTGTCTTCTCTCATGGTTTCGACAATGAACGCCTCTTAACCGAAGCGGTGACGCACCCCTCGCTGCAAAACCAGGCCTCCTATCAGCGTCTTGAGTTTTTAGGGGACCGTGTTTTGGGGCTTGTGGTCGCGCAGCAGCTTTTAGCGCGCTTCCCAAAAGAAAACGAAGGCACGATCGCGCGGCGCTTTGTAAAGTTGGTGCGCAAGGAAACGTTGGCGGATATCGCGCGCAGCGTAAACGTCCCTAGCGTCATTCGTTTGGAAGATGCCGCGCGCCAGGCAGGCATTCATAAGCAAGACGGTGTTTGCGCGGATGTGATGGAGGCGCTCATCGGCGCGCTGTACCTGGACGCCGGACTTGATCCGGTCAGCGCTTTTATTGCCTCTCAGTGGGAAGCGTTTATGGCCTCTGATGCGGGCGCTAAGCGCGATGCGAAAACCATGCTACAAGAATGGGCACAGGGGCGCGGTCTTGGACTGCCGCAATATAAGATCACGGGCCGGTCAGGGCCAGATCATGCGCCCCAGTTTGAAGTGGAAGTGAACGTAGACGGATATGCGCCGCTGCGGGCAACAGCAGGCTCCAAGCGGCTGGCAGAAAAGGAAGCCGCCGCAGCCTTGTGGCTGCAAATCACGACGCAAGGGCAGAAAGTATGAGCGTGGAAAGCAGCTCCCAGAAGACGGCAATGGTGGCCATCATCGGCGCGCCAAACTCAGGTAAATCGACCCTCGTAAACCAATTGATCGGCGTTAAAGTCGCGATTGTTAGCCACAAAGTGCAAACCACGCGCGCTCGGCTTATGGGTGTGGTCACTGAAGCTGATACACAGCTTGTCTTAATTGATACGCCAGGCATTTTCAAACCGCGCCGCCGCCTTGACCGGGCTATGGTGTCCGCCGCTTGGGGCGGGCTTGAAGATGCAGATGCTGTTGTCTTGCTAATCGATAGCGCCAAAGGCTTGGATGCGGGAACGCAGGCGATTGTCGAGACATTGGCCAAGCGCAAGACCCAGAGCCTGATCTTAGCGCTCAATAAAACGGACCTGCTAAAGCAGCCAGAAAAGCTGCTTGCTCTTGCGACGAAGCTCAATGATCAGATCGATTTTGATGAGACGTTCATGGTGTCAGCCTTAACCGGCGATGGCACGGCAGAGCTGCTGCAGGCTCTTAAGGAGCGGACCAAACAAACACCATGGCTCTTCCCCGAAGACCAGGTGACCGACGTCAACAATCAGTTGCTCGCTGCTGAGCTGACGCGCGAACAGATTTATGCGCGGCTGCACCAAGAATTGCCTTACGCGCTCTCCGTTGAGACAGAAGAATGGACTGTCGATAAAAAACGCATCCATATCCGCCAAGTCATTCTCGTCACCCGTGATAGCCAAAAAGGCATCGTGATTGGGAAAGGCGGCCAGCAGCTAAAGACCATTGGCAGCGAAGCACGCGCGGCGATGGAAGACCTTTTTGAGCGTAAGGTCCATTTAGAGCTGTTCGTAAAAGTTCAACCGCGCTGGAGCGAAGATCGTCATCACTTAGCCGCGCTCGGCCTTGATTGGGTGGAGTAGCTTTTGGAATGGACGGCGCAAGGGACGCTCTGCGCCGTGCGGCGCCACGGTGAAAACGGTGTTATCGCGCAGCTCTTTACCGCTGAACACGGTCTTGTCAGCGGCTATGTGCCCGGCGGGGCGGGGCGGCGCCTTCGCCCGGTTTTAGAACCTGGCAATGAAGTCAAAGCGCGTTGGCGCGCCCGCTTGGCAGATCATTTGGGAACCCTTCAAGTCGAACTCGTCCAGGCCAGGGCAGCGCAAGTGATGGGCCAGCCGCTGCGCCTTGCTGCCATGATGAGTTTGCTTGGCGTCCTCTCCCAGGCGCTCCCAGAACGAGAGAGCTTTCCAGGCCTTAAAGAGACGCTTGAGGAGCTCTTAGCGCTGTTTGTCCAGCCCGCCCTGCCCGTCGAGGCGATTGGCCCAGCATTGGTGCGCTATGAAATAGACCTTCTGTCTGCGCTTGGCTTTGCGCTCGATTTGCGGCACTGCGCAGCCACAGGCGGCGTTGACGATTTGATTTACGTGTCCCCTAAAACCGGCCGCGCGGTGAGCGCAGAGGCGGGCGCACCCTACCGGGATAAGCTCTTGACGTTGCCGCAATTTCTGCTTGGCCGGCAAGCAGGTGACATATCCTATGACAGTGTGCGTGATGGGCTGGCCCTAAGCGGCTTCTTTTTGGAAAGCTGGGTCTTCCAGCCGCGCTCAAAAGCGCTCCCTGCAGCGCGGGAGCGCTTCGTGCAGCTATTGCTGCGCGCGATGGCGCCTCCCAATGCCCCTTAATTGTGTGGACAAGTGGCCCCAATGCTTGCGGATATGGGGTCATCTATAGCATATTTTGCGCTACAAACGGTCTGCACCCACAAGGATGAGTAGATGGCTACGGACGACACGGAAATCATTCGTGATGTTGCCTTTACCGACAGCCTCTCTGAGAAGTATCTCGCCTACGCGCTGTCGACCATTATGTCGCGCTCGCTTCCAGACGTGCGCGACGGGCTCAAACCCGTGCACCGGCGCCTGCTCTATGCCATGCGCCAGCTCAAGTTAGACCCATCGTCTGGGTATAAGAAATGCGCGCGCGTTGTTGGTGATGTGATTGGTAAGTATCACCCTCATGGTGATCAATCTGTGTATGACGCGATGGTGCGTTTGGCGCAGGATTTCTCCGTACGCTACCCGCTGGTCGATGGTCAGGGCAATTTCGGCAATGTGGACGGCGATAATCCGGCTGCTATGCGGTATACCGAAGCGCGGCTGACAGAATTTGCGCGCATCTTGATGGATGGCCTTGATGAAGATGCCGTCGATTACCGCGAAACCTATGATGGGGAAGAAAGCGAGCCTGTTGTATTCCCAGGCGGCTTTCCAAACCTTCTCGCCAATGGCGCGAGCGGCATCGCGGTGGGCATGGCGACCTCTATCCCTCCGCATAATCTGGCAGAATTGTGCGAAGCAATGATTTTGCTAATTGATAAGCCGCATTGCTCTCATGACGCTCTGATGGGCCGGGTGCCAGGGCCCGATTTCCCCACCGGCGGCATTATTGTTGAAACGCCCGAATCTTTGGCCCAGTCCTATGAAACCGGACGCGGCTCCATTCGCGTGCGCGCCCGCTGGGAGAAGGAAGACACGGGCCGCGGGACCTATCAGATTGTTGTCACTGAAATTCCCTTCCAGGTCGGCAAATCAAAGCTGATTGAAAAAATCGCGGACCTTATCAACGCGCGTAAAATCCCCATCCTTGCTGATGTGCGCGATGAATCGACCGAAGACGTACGGATCGTTTTTGAGCCAAAATCAAAGAACGTGGACGCGGATATCTTGATGGAGGGTTTGTTCCGTCTGACCGATCTGGAAAATCGGTTCTCCTTGAACATGAATGTGCTCGATGGCGGCCGTGTTCCGCGCGTCATGGGTCTGCGCAGCGCGCTCACCGCCTTTATTGATCATCAAATCAATGTGCTTGTGCGGCGCAAGCGCTTCCGCCTTGGCAAGATTGAGCAGCGCTTAGAGATACTCGGCGGCTATTTGATCGCGTATCTAAACTTAGATGAAGTGATCCGCATCATCCGAGAAGAAGATCATCCCAAGCAAGACCTGATGAAAACCTTTGAACTGACTGACGTTCAGGCCGAGGCGATTTTGAATATGCGGCTGCGCTCATTGCGTAAGCTTGAGGAATTAGAACTGCGCAAGGAAGACAAATCCTTGCGTGCAGAACGTAAAGATATCAAAGCCTTACTAGCTGATCCTGAGGCTCAGCGTATGACCGTGCGTGATGATTTTGCAGCGCTTGGCGAGCGCTTTGGCAAGAGCACGGACATTGGCCGCCGGCGTACTGGGTTTGGTAGCGCGCCCGATGGTGAGCCACTGCCTATGGAGGCTATGATTGAGCGTGAACCCGTCACTGTCGTGTGCTCTCAGAAAGGCTGGATCAGGGCTCTTAAAGGCCACAATGTTTCAGAGAGTGACCTCAAATTCAAAGACGGCGACGCGCTGAAATTCATGCTGCCAGCGCACACCACCGACAAGCTGCTGTTATTCGCCAGCGACGGCCGCTTCTTCACTTTAAGCGCGGATAAGCTGCCGGGCGGGCGCGGGCATGGCGAACCGCTCCGACTGATGATCGATTTTGATCAAGGCGCAGACATTATCGCGATGTTTGTGCAGCGCGAGGGCCTACGGTTGCTGCTGGCGTCCACGGCCGGGCGCGGGTTTATTGTGGATGCAAAAAAAGTCGAAGCTGGCACACGCGGCGGCAAAGCCGTCATGAGCGTGTCTGGCGCAAGCCGTGCGCTTGCAGCAATAGAGGCGGTGGGCGATCATGTGGCAGTATCGATAAAAAACAAAAAGCTCTTGGTGTTCCCCCTAGAAGAGCTATCGGAGCTGAGCCGGGGCCAGGGTGTCCAGCTGATTAAAGGCAAAGATGGCCCGATTTCAGACGTCAAAACCTTTGCGCTCGAAGACGGTTTGAGCTGGCCCATGGGCGGCGGCGCTGGCCGGACGCGCACGGAAACTGATCTCGTTCCTTGGCTTGGTAAACGCGCCCAGGCCGGTAAAGCCCCGCCGCGCGGTTTCCCAGCAAACGGGAAAATGCGGGGGTAAAACACCCGAGACGCGCGCGCGTTTACCCTCTGTTGGGCTTTGGCGTCTATTGTCCGCCCCTTAAAGTTCGTTTTGGGGGTGCCCATGGCCCAGCCGTCACAGCCAATTTTTAGTTCAGATCCGGAAAAATCCGAAGAGTCCGCTGTGTCTGATCCAGCCCGGCCAATGGCTGATGAGGTGGAGGCTGTGACCACTGGCTTGGCCAATAGCTTGTTTGCTGGCCTGTCTCCCAAAGCGCCGGCCACGGACGATGATGCAACTCTGCCTGACCCTTTGGATGAAAAGGTTGGCGGCCTTGGCCGGATCGTTTGCATTTCTGGCGCTCAGGTCGTCGCTGACTTAAAATTGGACGATGAAGGCAAGCCGCTTGCTAAGCTCACCAAAGGAACGCTGGTGAAGCTGTATAGTGATACGGCGACGACCTATGGGATCGTAACGGGTCTCTCCATTCCTGCCCCAAGCACGAATCACGATGTTGCGGAAATCATGCTCGCGGAGCTGGACTTGGTGGGCGAGTGTCTTTTGGATGAAAAGGGCCATGAGCTGCCATTCCGCCGCGGCGTGAGCAATCATCCGTCGCTGGATATGCCAATTTTTGCAGCCAATGCCCGTGATTTTGATCGCGTTTTTTCCTCGAGCGGGAAAGCGCGCCTCAGCATCGGGACCTTGCATGAAGATGATAGTCGCAGCGCCTATATTAGTGCTGATGATTTGCTGGGCAATCATTTTGCTATTCTTGGCACAACAGGCTCGGGCAAATCATGCGGCCTTACGCTCGTTCTGCGGCGTACGCTGGAAGCGCACCCAAAAGCGCACATGCTGCTACTCGATCCGCACAATGAATATTCTGCTGCTTTCGCCGATTGCGCGGAGGCCATTCACCCAGATGATCTAGAATTACCCTATTGGCTAATGAATTCCGAAGAGATCATCGAGATCATTGTTGGGCCTAAAAAGAACTCTGATCTTGGCGAAGAGGCCGCTGCGATTTTAATTGAGCTGATTACGCAATCGCGCCGCTCTTATTTTAAAACGAACATGAGCCGTACTTCACAGCAGTCAGAGCAGAGCATCACGGTCGATACGCCAATCCCCTACACGATGCGCGACGTGCTGCGCCATATTGATGAGGTTATGAGCCGGCCGGATAAAAAAGACATCATTGGCCCGTATCGCTGGCTTAAATCGCGCGTCGAAACGCTGCGCTCGGATAGTCGCTATAATTTCATGTTTGGCGGCGTCACCGTGAAAGACAATATGGCGGCAATCCTGTCGCGCCTGTTCCGTATTCCCGTCAATGACAAGCCATTGACGATCGTCGATTTATCAGGTGTGCCGTCTGAAGTGCTCAATGTCGTTGTTTCGGTTTTGGCCCGGATGACATTTGATTTCGGTCTGTGGAGCCAGGGCAAGCATCCTATTCTTTTGGTGTGCGAGGAAGCGCACCGCTACGCGCCTGCAGATGACCATCTTGGCTTTGAACCAACCAAACAAGCCATCGCCCGCATTGCCAAAGAGGGCCGCAAATATGGCGTGTCGATGGGCATTGTCAGCCAGCGCCCGGCAGAGATCGCTCCGGTGATCCTGTCGCAATGTAACACGCTCTTTGCCTTTCGGATGAACTCCGTGCGCGATCAGCAAATTGTGCGCGGCACATTGGCTGATAGTGCCCACGGCTTGCTTGATTTCCTGCCTGCCCTTGGCAATGCAGAGAGCATTGTTGTGGGCGAGGGGGTTCCCATCCCCCAGCGCGTGCGCCTTGATAATCTGCCAAAAGAGCAGCGTCCTCGATCCGCGACGGCAGAGTTTAGCGCTGAATGGTCTAGCGATACAGGCACGGAAGGCGAGGTCGCACAGGTCGTCGATGCTTGGCGCCGACAAGTGCGCTAAATCAGCCGCGTGTACGGCGTTCCGCCTCGTCATCGATTTTCCCACTTACACACATCAATACTCCTCATCAGCGTGGACATGGATATTCACGCCGAAGTGTCTATATCATCAGGTAAGGGTAGTTGGGCTTCGCCAGCTTTTCCATTAACCAATTGAAATATAACAGGAGTTTCCATAATGAGAGAATTCGTCCCTGACGTGACCTTCAAGACCCGTGTGCGCAATGATGCGCTTGAAGGGGACAATCCGTTCGAGTGGAAAGACCTAACCACAGACGATATCTTCGCTGGCAAGAAAGTTGCCCTCTTCGCGCTTCCAGGAGCCTTTACCCCAACCTGCTCTTCTACCCATTTGCCTGGCTATGAAGCCCATTACGAAGAGTTTAAAAAGCTTGGCGTTGACGAAGTGATTTGTCTGTCCGTCAACGATGCCTTTGTGATGTACAAATGGGGCCTTGACCAAGGCCGCAAGAACGTCTTCCTGCTGCCGGATGGCTCGGGCGAGTTCACCCGCAAAATGGGTATGTTGGTTGATAAAGACAATCTCGGCTTTGGCTATCGCAGCTGGCGCTATTCGATGGTTGTCGATGATAAAAAAATCGAAAAAATGTTCATTGAGTCAGAATTTGGTGACAACTGCCCAACTGATCCATTTGAAGTGTCTGACGCAGATACGATGCTGGAATACCTCAAAGGCTAGTCTCCCTTTTTTAAAGCGCGCTTTCCCCCTCCTTAAGCGCGCCTAATATGAGCCGGAGCGCGTCCCCCCGCGCTCCGGCTTTTTTTATATCTTTCGCACGGTGCCTTAGCCACAATTGTAGGCCATGGATAAAAATACGGATCAGCTTGATTTCGGGCCGCTCGATGAGATGCTTGGCATCGCGTTGCAGCGGACGTTTTATGCCGCCTATAGCCACTTCAATCGTACTATGGGGGAAGATTTCCAGCCGGGTTTTTATTCAACCCTCGCGCTCCTAAAGCGCAATCCGGGGATTTCACAAAAGGCCTTGGCCGCGGCGATACGGCGCGATAAATCTACACTTGTGCCGTTCCTCAATAAAATGGAAGAGCGCGGCTGGGTCGTGCGCGAACGCAGCCAAAGCGATGGCCGCGCGCATGAACTCTATTTGACGCCCGCGGGCAGAATGATGGCAGACGCATTTGAGGAAAAAGTGCTCTCCTTGGAGGCAAGCCTAGCGAGCGCCTTAGGAGAGGGTGATCGCGCATCGCTTATACGCTTGCTGCGCAAGCTCGATGCCGCGGTGCAGGCGCTTTAGAAAACCGGGATGGGCAAAGGGTCTACATGCGCTTCGATGGCTTCAGCAACGGCAAGGCACCGCATTTCTTCAAATGGCGCCCCAATGACTTGCACAACCTGCGGCAGCCCATCTTCTATGCCAACAGGTACAACAACGCTTGGCAAACCAAGGGCATTAATGGCAATCAGCATTGTCATGGAAGCAATGGCGGCTTTCGTGCTCTGGACATCGGCGATGTCATAATCGACTGGTTGGGGCGGCACGGTGCAAACGGGCCCAACGATCACTTGATAGCGCTGGAAGAACGCCATCCACTCGCGCAAGACACGGCGCCGATCGCCAAACGCGGCATGATAGTCTTCAACGCTGATAGGGTCTGTTGCAGCGCGGTAGAGGTCAAAGGTTTGGCGTAGCCTTGGGCCGCAAATATCTTTGACTGCGGGCTCTAGCCCATTGAAAATCTCGAAAAATAGCGTGCGCTTCCAGATATCGACAGCGTTTGCCAGGCTATCGGGTTCTGCGTATTCAAGGTCATATCCGCTGCGTTCCAGCACGCTAGAGGCTTTAGAAATGCCGTGAGCGACTTGGGTATCTATGCCTTTGCCTAGCGGGTTTGAGATGACGGCAATAGGCAAGTCGGAAGGTGCCGGTTGCGCAAGCGGCGCTGGGACTTGCCAGGGATCGCGGTGATCCGGCGCGGCCATAACGCCAAGCGCCAGGCGCAGATCGGCAACACGCCGCGCGATCGGACCGTCGGTATTCATAAGCTGATAGCCCATGGCTGGCTCTGGTTCAGACGGTACATAATCGGGCACACGCCCCTTCGTGGGCCGCAGGGAGGCTACGCCGCACGCCTGCGCGGGATGTCTCAAGCTCCCGCCAAGGTCTGTCCCATGCGCAAGCGGCGTCATGCGCGCTGCAATCGAGGCTGCTGCGCCGCCGCTGGAGCCGCCAGGGCTGAGCGCGCTGTTCCAAGGGTTTTTGGTCGCGCCATACACATCGTTTGTTGTTTCCCAGCGCACGCAGAACTCAGGCGTATTGGTGCGCGCTAAGATTATGGCGCCGGCATTGAGGAGGTTTTGGGCCGCCGGCGATGTCTCCTTGGCAACCGCGTTTTGAAAGGCGGCGCAGCCATTGACTGTTGCGGAACCGGCTACATCAATATTGCCTTTAATGGAGACCGGCACGCCATGTAGCGGGCCTAAAGGGGGTGATTGATCAGCTTTATCTGCTGCTGCTAAAGCTTGATCTGCGAGCACTTCTGTCACTGCATTGAGCGCAGGGTTGGTTTCTTCTATCCGGCTTAGGCATGCGCAAACGGCATCTCTGCTGGAGAACTTTTTGGCAGCGATACCGGCAGCCATATCGCTTGCACTGAGGGACCATAAGGCGCCTGTCATGTGTTGTTCCCTTAGGTTAGGCTATAAGAATGACGGGCATTCAGCGTTTCAACGCCAAACCCCGTCCGCTCTTTAAAGGTGTCTATCACAGTTTGTAGCTCGCTGAGAGGAACATGCGCATGAACATCAGTTGTACCGGGCGGGCAGCGTTGATGCACGATTTCTAGCACTTCATCCGGGCCGTTTTCGCGGCTTGATCTGACTGTGGCGTTGGCCGTTGGCAAACGGTCAGCCTCATACGCTTTTAATCCGCTAGGCGCATCTGGCTGTGTCGCTAAAGCGTAAGCCAGCGCCCGCCCATCTAGGATGGCTTGAACGGCGCCGCTGGAACTCACCGGGATCAGCGGATGGGCCGCATCGCCCAGCAGTGCAACGCGGCCAAAAGTCCAGCGCTCTATGGGATCGCGGTCATAAACTGGGAACTCGAAAATCTGGTCCGACGCACCAAGGATTTGCGGCACATCTATCCAATCAAATGTCCATTCTTTGTATCGCTGCGTGAGCTTTTGTTCGTGCGATTGCTGGTCCCAGTTTTCTTCAGGCGCAGCATCTTGATCCATCGGTAGTACGCCGATCCAATTAATCAAAGCGCGGCCTTTGCCGTCACGTTGCAACGCTGAGCTCATAGGATAAGCAACCAGCCTCAGCCGCTTGTCCCCAACGATAATCATGGTCTTGCCGTCAAGATAAGCCGGTGCCTCTGCCGCTGCGCGGTATAGCACCATGCCGCAATACATTGGATCGCCTTCTTGCGGATAGAGGATGCGCCGGGTTTGTGAATGGAGGCCGTCCGCGCCTATGAGAACGTCGCCGCGCGCAGTCTTTGGTCTGCCTTTGCTGCGCTGCGTGAAGGTTGCGTCAACGCCGCTGTCATCCTGCTGGAAGCTGGCCAACGCGGCATCTGTGATCACTTTGCCCGCGCCCGCGCGCTCTTTAAAGGCGCGCAGCAACAGCATATGCAAATCGCCGCGGTGGAGGGACCATTGTGGCCAGTGATAACCAGCGCTGGTCCCGCATGGTTGGCTGATAACCAGCTGACCGCTCGCCGTATAGTAATTCATCGCTGACGTGCGAATCGCAAACGCGTCAATATCCTGTTCTAGGCCCAATTCTATGAGCTCTCGCGCTGCGTGGGGCAGAATGTTGATGCCCACGCCCATGGGCTTTAGCTCTTGGGCAGCCTCATACACCGTCACCTCAATGCCCGCTTGATGCAAGCTGAGCGCCGCAACCAATCCGCCAATGCCGCCGCCGGCAATCATGACATGCATCTGTTGTTCACCCGTTGCTGCGAATGTCGAAAAAGTATTGGCCGACAATAGTTTTATGTCAAACTATTTATGATCCTGGACTCTCAGTCTTTGGGCAGGGTAGGGCAGGTTAAAGAGCAATGCGAAAGGCACATGATCATGATCCTCCTCACTGGCTCAACCGGCCTAACCGGCCAGCATGTTGCGAAAGCCGTTGCGGCCACGGGCAACCCTGTGCGCGCATTGGTGCGTGACTTAAAAAAAGCGGAAGACTTGGCAGCACTTGGCGTTGACGTTGTGCAAGGAGATTTGGCTGATGAAGCTTCAATTGCCGCCGCTATGGACGGTATCGATAAAGCGTTTCTGCTCATGGCCAACGGGCCAGAGCAACGAGCGCATGAGATACGCTTCATTGATGCTGCGAAAGCAGCCGGCGTCTCTCATTTGGTGAAACTGTCCGCAATCGGGGTTGAAGCGGGTCACTTTAACAAGCTGAAAGACACGCACGGCCGCGCGGAAGATCATTTAAAATCATCCGGCCTGGCCTACACAATTTTGCGCGGCAATTTCTTCATGCAGTACATGCTGTATTTTATGCCCGCTATTGAAGCGACAGGGGCTTTTTACGTCCCTGCTGATGATCGGCCAATGGGCATGGTGGACGTGCGCGACATTGCTGATTGCGCAGCCAAAGTATTGACCCAAGATGGCCATGCAAAAAAGACATATCTCCTCACCGGACCAGCACTCCACACCTTTGCCGACGCTGCGCAGCTGTTCTCCAGCGCCTTGGGCAAAGATGTGGCGTGCACGCTTATCCCTGCTGATGCTTTTAAAGCGCAGATGATGAAAACAGGTCAGGATGAGTGGACGGCGAGCGCTGTGACAGAAGAATTTGAACTGCTAGCCGGCGGCGGCGGCGAAGCACTAACACAGAGCGTGGAGCAGATCACTGACCATCCCCCGCGCAGCTTTGCTGCCTTGCTCAAGGAGACGTTTGGCGGGTAACTACCGAGGCTGCCCCAGGCGCGCGCCCACCACTGCGATACATGCCGTAATGGCGAAAGCGTTGCGCAGCGCTTGCTGTTCGCCGCTCTTCAATCCGCGCGGCGCGTGTCGCGCGTTTGCAAATCCCAGTCCAGCATGTCACGTTTCCATGGCAAAAAGCTGAGGCGTACGGGGCGGGTGAATGACAGTTTGTAAGCAGTGGTGCATATTGATTGCCATAGGGCTGTTTGGCTTGGTATTTGGCGGTTTTGGACCGGCATTTGCCAAAATGCCCGTGGATGCCTTTCAAGGCTGCAAAAAACAACGCACGGCGCCTGGCGACCCAAGCTTAGCCTCTAGTCCCATCAAATCCCCGCGCGAGGTGATTAAGGACCGTGTCTTTGCCTCTGCGCCCATCATGCAAGCGCAGGCTGGCCCACCCGATGATTTGGCTGGGGCCTGCTGGTTCCGGGTGGATGGGGTTTGGACCGATGACCGCAAACTCTCTCTAGATATGTCAGTCGATACCGCAGGCTGGGCGAGTGATTCCAGAGAGCTGTTATCGCTTGCCAATGGGACTTATGTGCGCCCCTCTATGCTGGTTATTGCGCCATCAAAGAACTCCAATAAGGAACTGACGGTCATTGACGCGCTTGCACCTGACCGTGCCACGACATTTGAGAGCGCGGATAGCCAGACCCTTGACAAAGTTCTCCGCCGCGGCGGGGCAAAGAAGACATACCGGGCCACCCCGCCGAGTTTTCATGGCCAATCGCTGGTGATTGACGTGACGCGCTCTGGCCTTGCGCGGATCAAGGTCAACAACAAAGCCTATTACCGCCCGCACCCTGCACAATCGGCCGCCGAAGTACGCCTCAATGTCGATCCAAATGACGCCTTTTACATGAACAATGCGCTCGAGAATCTCAGCGCCATTCGCCAAGGCTATGATATCTCTACGCAGGACCCATTTTATCTCCTATCGAATGACAAAGAGAATATCTTCACCGATGCTGGCGCCTACTACATTGAAGAGCGCCGCGTGCTGCCCATTGGTGTGCGCCTTGTGCAAGAGGCCAGCCAGGGCATGGTCTACCGCAAAGACATTATTACGCATGGGACGCAGTTGCAGCAGTCCTTTGCATTGTCGTTCGGCGGTAAATCTGGCGCAGATATTCCCTATGTCGTGAAGGCGACCGTGGCAGCCGATACTGTCAGGGAAAACACCTATGCGCTGCAGGAGAATAATACATCTGCCCAGGCCATTGGGTATTCGCGCAACAAGCAATATGCCCTGGTGCTCAACTACGCCTATTCGACACTTTCTGATCGATTTGTCGATATGCTGTCGGATGCGGCCGCTGCTCTCAAAAAGAACCCTGGTCGCTCAAACGCCTATCTGAAATCCATTCTTTCCACTTTTGGCACCCATTATCCCTATGCTGTGACGTATGGCGCTACGGCGAAGATGACCCAGTCATTTTCTGAAGAGAGCTATATCGAAGAATTTGGGTCTTCAAATTCTACCTCTGTGGAGGTTGTTGCTGAGCTCTATGGCCTTGGCGGATCGCTCCATGGCGGGGTAATGAGCGGGCGGAAAACCGGGACCTCTGGCAGCATTGGGAGCGAAGGCGCGACCTTCGTCGCCGTCGGTGGCAACGGTTCGTGGGATCAAAATGGATATAGCGCTGGCGGTACGCCCTACCCGATCTTGCTGGATCTGCGCCCCATTTATGAACTGCTGAACCCGATCAACTTTCCCGGTGAAACGCAGATTTATGAAGATACGCGTTTTGCTCTGAAACAGGAATTTGCGCGCTATCTGCGCGGTCGGCGAAAGAACATCCCCAACGAGTACTTTAAGCCGGATGTGAAGATCGTGGGCAAATATGTGGCCGACTATGAAACGCCGAGCGATTGGCAGTTTTCCATGAATGGCCGCGACACACTCATGGTAAAATCCGGCTTCGGCAAGAATGCCAAACCCTTGGCCTTTAAACGCAATACGCCCAACAATTTTTTTCGCGCTCTAACCACCGGCGGTTTTGTTCAATATGCGACGAGCAAGTCAGGCTACGTGATTATGCAAGATGATCGGGTGGATTATCAGGTGCGCTTGTACCCGGTAAACCGTCCTATGTTTCCCAATCAGCGCAGTGTGACGGGGACATACTTTGTAAGGGATCAGCCGCAGCATTCCGCGCAATTCAAAATGGTGAATCAGTCGCTGCTGTCGTTTGCGTCGAGCTGGGCAAAGGGCAAGACTCCAACGGTCTTTGCACGCCGCAGTGAGAATTCCTTTGGAAACGAAGCGGACGTTGTCACGCTGTTGGATGATGGCACGGTCAGCGCCTATTCTATAAAGAAAAAGACGACCACAATTTATGTGCCGTCCAAAAAACCTTTGTTTCCCGGCTCTAAGGCTATTGACGGTACCTATGTCGGTGTCGCCAATTCCAATAATTCGGTCCGATGGACCATGGTGAACCAAAATCTTGCTACGGCTGTGCCTAGCTGGATCAACGATGGCAAGAACACAGAGAGATGGCTGCGCAGTGCGCCCGACACGTTTGGGCTCTATGGGCAGCGAAACGCTTGGCGGGTTAATCCTGATGGGTCAATCACACTTCATAGTGCAAAATCGGGCAAAAAATTCACGTTCGTGAAACAAGCGCGTCAAGTCAAAGCAAAGCCGAAAAAGTCAAATCCACCAGCTGTGTTTTTCGCTGCACCATAGCGCCGCGGGGCGCGCCGGTGGCTCTAAATAAACCATGCTTCACGCTAGATTTTCAAAAGCCTGGAAGTGTTCTATATGTTGCATAACAATGAAGGCCATCGCTGCGCTTTGTGAAGCAGCGATATGGTGTTGCAGTAATACGGTTTACCTGCAGCAGTTTGCCCTATTTCTAAGAAACGCTCAAAAAAATCACTTTATGTCATCCACGCCGCCACTCGGCCCGTAAAAGCTTCATAACACCGCAACTGGAAAGGCATTTGGTGACAACTTCGGCGGAAATTTCTATTGTAGGGCGCTCTGCACGGCAGAAAGGCCCCCGCGGTATGAAACAACGTCCGGCATTAAAACCGGTTGATAAGCTTACGTCCGACTATTTGTGTTCGCTTATTGAGCGGATTGCAGAGAGCCGCGATCGCGAGGCGTTTGAAGCCCTGTATCGCCATTTTGCGCCGCGCCTGAAAGCGTATGGGATGCGCGCTGGGGCAGATGCGATTACAGCCGAGGAGTTGGCACAAGAAGCCATGATCATGGTGTGGCGCAAAGCGGCCTCCTTTGACCGCCGCAAAGCGACGGTGTCTACATGGTTGTTTACAATCGTGCGGAATAAAAGAATTGACTTACTGCGCCGCCAAAACAGGCCGGAGATCGAGGCAGACGACTTGATCGCTATGACCGAGCCCGAGCGCCCTCAAGATGAGGCCATGGCGTTGCAGCAGACCGATGCTATTGTGCGGCAATCGATGGAAATTTTGCCGGACGATCAAAAAACAGTTTTGGCGATGGCTTTCTTTGAAGAGAAATCCCATAGCCAAATTGCAGAGGACCTATCGTTACCCCTTGGGACGGTGAAATCGCGGATACGTTTAGCGATGAACCGGATGAAGGGGCGCTTATCAAAGGAACTACCAGCGTAATGTCTATGGTCGTGCACAATGTTGATGAAAGCCTGTTGCTGGACTACGCCAGCGGCGCGCTAAACGAGCCAATGTCTTTGGCTATGGCAACACACCTGTCGCTCAGCAAAAAGTCTGCCAGCGATTACGATACGCTCAATGCAATGGGCGGGGCCATGCTGGAAGAATTAGCGCCATTGGGCGCCGAGGACGATGGCGATTTTGGTCTTGCCGGCGTTTTGGGCCGATTGGACGACGAGCCCATCCGCGGGCGCCCTGTGAGCTTTAATCAGGTAACCTCAGACATCATCCCTGCACCACTGCGGGAATATCTGCCAGGCGATTTGAGCGAGCTCAAATGGCGCAGCGCGGCACCTGGCGTTGAAGAATATGACATCCGCACAGGTTCAAATTCGGGAAAAACAGCGTTGCTGAGGATTGAGCCGGGCCGCGCGATGCCCAAACATACCCATAGCGGGCGTGAAATCACGGTCGTTCTTGATGGAGCGTATGTGGATGGCTGCGAGACCTACCGCCGCGGTGATTTACAAGAAGCTGATGAGACCGAAAACCATCAGCCCGTCGCCGATGGTGAGGCAGGGTGCCTGTGCTTGATTGTGCTGGATGCGTCCGTGAAGCTGACTGGCCGTGTTGGCCGCTTTCTCAACCCCTTTATTCGGTTTTGACCTTATGATCCATAGTCTTTCCGCCTGTGTTGGCGGCAACATGTTTCGGGGGGCCGCAGCAGTCGCGGCCCTTTTTTTTGGCTTCAGCGCATCAGCGTTCGCAGATAAAATCGACGGAGTTGTTGCGCAATCACGCGCTGGGGACATCGTGTTTGCGATGGACCGAAAAGGCTCTGAAATTGGCCATCATAGTATCAGTTACACCCCCCTTGATGATGGGCGCTTGCAAGTCGATGTGGCGATTACGATCAAAGTAAAATTCGCCTTCATCACCGCCTATAGGTACGAGCACCGCAACCGCGAGATCTGGTCCGCCGATGGCCAGACCTTGCTGTCCATTGAAACGCAGACCCATAATAATGGGAAGGATATCGCCGTTTCTGGTCGCCGTGATGGCGATCTATTTGTAATGACAGATGAAGATGGCCAGACATACACCATCGAAGGGCCAATTGCGCCTACCAGCTATTGGACGCCGCTCCTGCTGGATGAAGGCGTATCCATTCTCAATACACAAAAAGGCAAGGTTACCGATGTGCGCTTCAGTCCAGGCCAGGACAGTTCAGTGGCATTGCCAAGCGGGGATGCGGCGCAAACGACCATCTATGAAAGCGAAGGCGAACTGAGCGGTATCTTTGCGGAGTATTCGCCGGAAAATCGTTGTTTTGTCGGGCTGGAGTTTCTGCCGCCCAAGCAAGATGTGATGATTTCTTACCGTCTCGAAAGTTACTTCACCCAAAAGCGGTCCGACCTAAATGCCTTCCCACGGTTAGACGCCTGTCAGTCGGCGTTTGACGCACAAACCGATGGCGAAACGTACCAGTTGTCAGCGGGTGAGGGCGATCAGCAAAGCAAGTCATGAGCTATGATTTCTCTTCTATTTGGGTGATTGGAGCATCATCTGGTATCGGCAAAGCAGTGGCGCAAAAGTTTGCCGCTGACGGTATAAAAGTTGCGGTCTCGGCGCGCTCTGAAGACAAGCTTAAAGCGCTGCAGGAACAGTACCCTGATCAGATAAGTGTCTGGCCGCTCGATGTTCTCGATGAAGCGGGCCTCGTTGATACGGCAGAGAAAATCGATGCACATTTCGGCGGCCTGGGCGCTATGATGTACTGTGCTGCTGCGTGGGACCCAACGAAAGAGCAAGATGTCGATCCTGCGCGCTTTCAAAAGAACATTGATGTCAACATCATGGGCGCCGTGCGCACGCTTGCCGCAATCGGGCCCAAGATGGAAGCGCGCGGTAAGGGCCGGCTTGCAATTATTTCAAGCGTGGCTGGATATCGCGGCCTGCCAAACGCGGCGGAATATGGTACGACGAAGGCAGCTCTTATCCATTTGTGTGAGAGCCTGAAGTTTAAATATGATCGCAGCGGCGTTGTTATGCAGGTTATCACGCCTGGATTTGTCGAAACCCCGCTGACAGATAAAAATGATTTTCCCATGCCATTTATTATCTCGCCGGAAAAAGCGGCTGAGTATATCTGCAATGGTATGCGGGGGCGTCATTTTGAAATCACATTTCCGAAGCGCTTTACCTACCAACTGAAGTTTTTGCGCATGTTACCGCACTGGCTCTATTTCGGCTTAATTTCCAAAGCGACGAAGAATAACGCCTAAAGCGTTCTAAAACCTCACGCTTTCGTGAGCGTATGTGCGGGAAATTCATGTACAGTTCAGCTTTAAATATGCACTATATAAGAGCTCGTGGGGCTGCAGGTTTGGCGGATTGTCCGCCGCAGCAAAAAGGTCTTAAAACATGAAACTATTCAAGTTGGGTCCTGTTCTTGCGTTGTCGCTTCTTGTAGGCGCATGTGCCCAGAACATAAAATCCGATGTCGCTCGGTTCCATCAACTTCAAGGCGTGCCGGCGGGGGCGACCTTTGCCATCGTTCCGCAAGATGAAACGTTGGAGTGTGGTTTAGAGTTTGCGCAATATGCCGCCTTGGTTCAACGTCAGTTGCTCGAAGAAGGCTTTCAGCCGGCCCGCGATGGCACGGCCGCTGATTTGATCGTCACCATGGCATATGGTGTGAACGACGGTGATCAAGTGATCCGTACACGCAACACTGGCTTTGTTGGCGGGCCCGTTGGCGGCGCTGGCTTCCATCCATTCTTTGGCGGCGGTTTCGGGCGCTTTGGTGCCTTCGGCGCGGGCGGCTTTGGTCCGGATGTGTATAGCTACACAGCCTATACGCGCGGCCTTAATCTGCAAATGTACCGCCCGGCCAACGGCTTAGCACCGAAAGAGGTGGTCTTTGAAGGTAAGGTGGAATCCGTCGGGCGTGATAACGGTCTGCCGGAAGTAATGCCTTACCTCATCGAGGCGATGTTTACTGATTTTCCTGGTCAGTCTGGCGTCACCAAGGAAATCGTTGTGGAAGTTCCTGATAGCTAATCTCGCCATCTCCTGAGTAAATGACAGGCAGCGCCGCTTCATGCGTCGCTGCCTTTGTGTGTTGCACGCCGCGCAGAGCTAAGGCACAGTCCTTCGATGAGCGACCATTCTCCCATCGCCTCTGCAGACAATGAAGCCAGGCGCGTTAAGCGCCGGTACCGTAAATTTTGTGTGGTGGTCGATGGCTCGGCTGAAAGCAAGGCCGCTATTCGTTTCGCTGCTGGCCGGGCAGCGCACACTGTAGGCGGGCGTGTCACCTTGTTTTGCGTTGTTGAGCCGCAAACCGAGAGCCACTGGGTCGCTGTTAAAGAAAAAATGGAAGAAGAAGCGCGCGATGCTGTTGAGCAAATCGCTGCAAAAACTGCAGACGCGATCTTTGAGTATGTAGGCCTGCGCTCGGAAGTCGTTATGTTGGAAGGCCAATTACAAGACATGTTGCAGCAACACCTTGCAGAAGATGACACTCTCTTCGCTCTTATATTGGGCGCTGCGCCAGGCAATGCGCCTGGGGCACTCGTTGATTTCTTTTCCGGCGATGTTGCTGGGACACTGCCATGCCCAGTCGTGATTGTGCCTGGCGCGCTTGATCCATCGCGCATTGATGAAATCGTCTAACGTTAAATTCAGACCGTTTTAGTCTGATTTAGCTTGACCTTCGCGCGCCGCGCCGCCACCTAAAGAATATGGGCGCTGGAAAAGCGCCAGTTTGATAGGACCCGTGTCATGTATATCTCCACCGAACCAACACCCAATCCAAACACGTTGAAGTTTAACCCAGGGCGTATTGTTTATGCGGATGGGTCGCTGAACTTTGAAACGCCAGACGCTGGCGATGCTTCGCCTCTGGCGACGGCGCTGTTTGGTCTTGGCGATGTGACAGGCGTGTTTTTTGGCGCGGATTTTATTTCCGTCAGCCAAGCGGGGACTGACTGGGCGCAGCTCAAGCCGCAGGTCCTGGGCGTCATCATGGATCATTTCACCTCTGGCGCGCCGCTGCTGACGGGTGAAGCTGAGACGTCCGAGGGCGCGAGCTTTGACGATGATCCAGCCGATGAGCCTGTTATCACCCAAATTCGTGAGTTGATTGAGGCTAAGGTGCGCCCCGCTGTTGCGCGTGACGGCGGCGACATCATCTACCAGGGCTTCAAGCAGGGAACTGTTTATTTGCACATGCAAGGCGCCTGCGCCGGTTGCCCCTCGTCCACCATCACCTTAAAGAATGGTATTGAGAATTTGCTCAAGCACTATGTGCCAGAGGTCAGCGCGGTTGAAGCGGTCTAGTCTGGCACCTTTTTAAAAGGGACAGGTGGCATGGCCGACATTTTAAGTGACAGTGCGCTGGACGCGGTTTTACGCGGCGCGCGCTCTTTCAATAGCTGGGCTGACAAGCCCATCACGCAGGTCCAAATTCAAGCTATATACGACTTGATGAAATGGGGTCCGACCAGCGCCAACTGTAGCCCGGCGCGCTTTGTCTGGGCACATTCAGAAGAAGCAAAGAAAAAGCTGGCGGCCTGCGTTAGCTCTGGTAACACCGATAAGGTTCTAACGGCATCGGCAACGGTCATCATTGGCCATGATCTTGAATTCTACGAGCGTATTCCCGAGCTGTTCCCACATAACCCCGGCGCGAAGGATTGGTTTTCAGGCTCTGAGGACGTGGCGCAAGCAACCGCTTTTCGTAATGGCACGCTGCAAGGCGCCTATCTTATGATTGCTGCGCGCGCGCTCGGGCTCGATTGCGGCCCCATGAGCGGCTTTGATAATGCGGCGGTTGATGAAGCCTTTTTTGAAGGAACGAGCATACGCTCAAACTTCATCTGCGCCATTGGCTATGGCACGCAGAATAACCTATTTGACCGCAGTCCGCGATTATCGTTTGAAGACGCAAACACCGTCTTATAAGGCGCTACGTGAACCTCATTGTTGATACGTGCGGGCCAGCGCTGCTGCTTGCCCTGTGTGACGGCCCTGTTGTCCTTGATACGTCATATGTAGACATGGTGACTGGGCAGTCTGAAGCGATTGTGCCGGCACTGGCCGGACTTATGGCGCGCGCAGGCCTGCCGCCAGCTTTTGCCTTTGGTAAGATCGGTGTGTGTGTCGGTCCAGGCAGTTTTACGGGTCTGCGTGTCGGCCTGGCGTGCGCGCGCGCACGCGCGGCATTGATGGAAACGCCAATCGCTGCGCTCAATCGCCTCGCTTGCATCGCCCTTACGGCGAGTGTTGATAGTCCAGTGCGGGTTGAAATAGACGCGCGGCGCGGCGAACACTTTGTGCAGCGTTTTACCCAGAGCGGGGCCGCGCAAGGCCCGCCCATGCTTGTGCCCAGTGATCAATTGGCGGATTTGAAACATCAATACCCGCAAGATACGGTGATTGCGCAGATGCCCGCGCCAGACGTGCTCGCCGCAGCATGTGCGCGCCTAACACATGAACAACCCGGCGCCGCCCATACAGCCATCGCGCCGCTATATGTGCGTGCGCCTGATGCAAAAGCGCAGCGCGCGCAGCTGCATGCGCGGCCGTTATAACCAGAGCGATGGACAAGGCACTGTGGAGCGCGAAAGAGGGCGCTATGACGCTAGACTTCGTCACTTTATCGCCTCGTGATGGCGAGCAGCTTGCGCAGCTTAACGCGATTAGCTTTCCCAGTGACTGGGGAGAGCGTTGGAGTGCGCGCGATATTGTCTCTGCTTTTTCTATGTCGGGGGTCACAGCGAGCGCTGCAATGCTGGTTGACGCGCCTAGCCCAGCGAAAATGGTTGCTTTTGTCCTGTCGCGCTGCGTTGTGGATGAAGTTGAAATACTTTTGCTAGGCGTTGACCCTGCATATCGCCAACGCGGAATTGCAAAAGCCTTGCTCGATGAATTCATGCAGGACATGCAAACTAAAGCGATTTCACGTATTTTTCTTGAAGTGCGAGAAAGCAATGCTTCCGCCCGCGCGCTCTATAAAAGCGCGGGATTTCAATCTGTAGGAGAGCGAGCAAACTACTATCGTACCAAAACAGGTAAAACTGCGAAGGCTTTTACACTTGAAAAGCGAATAAAGGTCGCACCTATATAAATAGTCAAATGGTGTTTCTTTGAAATATGAATAAAACCGGTGACAAATTATCATTTGACAGTCCAGTCCTGCATTGACATTACCCTGTAATAGCTGCGTTTGCCCCTTGTCCGTTTAAATATTGAAAGATAAAAAATGACCACGAATCCTACAACATCCGAAGACGTGATGTCTTTGACTGCTGATATAGTATCGTCCCATGTATCAAATAATACTGTTGCTGTGTCTGATGTCCCTACGCTCATCCAGCAAGTCTATCAAACGCTTGCAGGGTTGGAAAATCCAGTTCCTGAAGAAGCGCCGCGCCCTGAACCGGCCGTATCGGTCAGAAAATCGATCCAGCCTGACTTTATCGTGTGTCTTGAAGATGGTAAAAAGCTGAAGATGCTCAAGCGCCATCTTAAAACTCGGTACAATATGTCGCCTGATGAATATCGTGAGCGGTGGAATTTGGCAGCTGATTATCCAATGGTTGCACCAAATTATGCAGAGCAGCGGCGGAAGTTGGCAAAACAAATTGGTCTTGGCAAAGGCCGCCGTAAGTAGCGTTTTTTACCGAGCGTTCTGCTTAGGGTGGTTTTGCTTTCCTTCGAATAGAAAAGGAAGGGTTGATCATACGCGCAGGATTTTTTGCCGAACCGGTCTGGCCAAAGTGAAGGCTTTTTCTATATCATAGGGACGGCCACGCATTCAGTTCGAATGCGGTGATGGCGCCAGCAGCGGGCGCGCGATGGAGTGTGTGATGATTGATTTGGAAAGCCTATGTGCCGCGCGTGGTCTGAGGATGACAGACCAACGCCGTGTGATTGCCAAAGTGATGAGCGATGCGGAAGACCACCCGGATGTTGAAGAGCTTTACAGGCGATCCGTTGATGTCGATTCGCGCATTTCCATCGCAACCGTTTACCGAACAGTGCGCTTGTTTGAAGAAGCAGGCATTGTAGAGCGGCATGATTTCCGAGATGGTCGGTCGCGTTATGAACCTGCTAGCGATGATCACCACGATCATTTGATCGATTTGGAAAGCGGCGATGTTGTTGAGTTCCACAACGAAGAAATTGAAGAGTTGCAGCGACAAATTGCTGAAAAACTTGGATATGAGTTGGTTGATCACCGCATGGAACTCTATGGGCGGAAAATCAAGACATGAGCATGGGTTGAGTGTCAGCGCAGACCCCTTATCCACAATCACCTGACGCGCAGCCGTCAGCGACTGTTATTCCAGCTGGCGAAATGGGGGCCCTTGGCGCGAAAGATGCTAAGGTCAACGCGGCAGCTCTTCGCACGATCGTTCTCGGATTCCTGGCCGTCGTCATTATGCTGCCTTGGCAAGGGCTGATCGTTAAATTTGCTGCACGCTTTTACGCTGCCATCCCGATTGCGTTCCACAACGTGATGTGTTGGGCCTTCGGCGTCCGGCTCCGCAGAGTTGGCACCCGCAGCGACGCACCTGGCGTGTTATATGTCGTAAACCATATCTCTTGGCTGGATATTCCAGTTTTAGGCGCGGCGATCCGCGGCAGTTTTGTTGCAAAAGCAGAGATTGAAAATTGGGGCTTTTTCGGCACGTTAGCGAAACTCCAGCGAACCATTTTTGTTGTGCGCGAACGGCGTACGTCAAGCGCGCAGCAACGTAACCAAATCGTTGAGCATCTCGCGCAAGGTCATAATGTGGTACTATTTCCGGAAGGAACATCTAGCGCAGGCAATGGCGTCTTGCCCTTTAAATCAGCGCTCTTCTCTGTGGTGGAGGCGGCGCAAACGGAAGGCCTGGAGCCCGTTATTCAGCCGGTATCACTGGCTTATACAAGCGTGAATTCCATTCCACTGGTGCGGGCAAACCGGCATGCTATTTCCTGGGTCGGCGATATGGAGTTTTTACCGCACTTGCTTCAAGTCATGGGCCTTAGCGCTATAGACGCGACCGTTCACTTTCATGAACCTGTTAGGCTTGAAGAATTTGATAGCCGCAAAGCGCTTGCTCAGCACTGCGAAATTGTGGTCGGACAAGGTGTGCGGCTCGCCAATTCCGGGCGGCTGGAAGCCAGCCAATTGGTTGCAAAAGCCCTGTGACTGGCTTATGCCGCAAGGAAATTCATTCCTTTCTTCGTAGCTGAAAGCGACTAACCGTGGGCGATACCCGTAAGGCCTTTATCAAAACCTATGGCTGCCAAATGAATGTATATGATTCGCAGCGCATAGCAGATGTGTTGAGCAGCGATGGATATGCGCTGGTTGATACCCCTGAAGACGCCGATTTAACGGTTCTGAATACTTGCCACATTCGCGAAAAAGCTGCTGAGAAAGTCTATTCGGAACTTGGCCGTTTGCGCGTCATGCAAGATAAGCAGGCCCAAAGCGGTAAAGCGATGAAAATAGCTGTGGCCGGATGTGTCGCTCAAGCAGAGGGTGATGAAATGCTGCGGCGGGCTAAAAATGTAGACGTCGTCGTCGGTCCGCAGGCGTATCAAGAGCTACCAGATTTGCTGCAAAAGCCAAAGCAGCAAGCCGTCTCCCAGTCCTTTGCGCCAGAAGATAAGTTTGCTGCGCTTAAGTCTGCTGCGCTGTATCGTCCTTCGCCTCCAACTGCGTTTTTGACCATCCAAGAAGGCTGCGACAAGTTCTGTACCTTCTGCGTCGTGCCCTATACCCGCGGCGGGGAGTTTTCGCGGCCAGAAGCCGATATCCTCAATGAGGCCCGCAGCTTGGCATCACGCGGCGCGCGGGACGTGACGCTGCTTGGCCAAAATGTGAATGCCTATCATGGCGAAAAAATTGGCGGCGGCACTCAATCATTAGCCGGGCTTTTGTACGAACTGGCGGACATCGACGGTATCGAGCGGCTGCGCTACACAACCTCCCACCCACGTGATATGGATGATGGGTTGATCAACGCGCATGGCACTATTCCTCAGCTTATGCCGTATTTGCATTTGCCGGTGCAGTCTGGGTCAGATGCAGTGCTCAAACGGATGAACCGCCGCCATGGCCGAGATTTGTATTTTGACCTAGTGGATAAGCTGCGTGCTGCGCGGCCAGGCATTGCTCTGTCGAGCGATCTCATCGTTGGCTTCCCAGGCGAAAGTGATGCAGATTTTGCAGATACGATGGATTTGGTGCGCCGCGTAAAATACGCTCAGTGCTACTCCTTCAAATATTCTCCTCGTGCAGGTACTCCGGGCGCAGATATGGAGGGCCAAGTTCCCGAAGAGCTCAAGACGGAGCGCCTTGCTGAGCTGCAAGCCCTGCTAAACGAGCAGCAATCTGCCTTCAATGCCGGTGCATGCGGGCAGGTCATGCCGGTTTTGTTTGAGCGAAGTGGTAAATATGAGGCGCAGATTATTGGCCGCAGTCCTTATATGCAGGCCGTGCATGTGACGTTGCCAGCGGGCGCGGAGCCAATCGACTTTCTTGGCGAGATACATGATTGCGAAATTGTCCAATCGGGTCCAAACTCTTTGGCAGGTCAGCTCCTAACTGAGGACGTAAAAACTCTTGCCTGAAGCCAGCCCGTTTGCGCAAGATGTCGTGGTTGAAAGCGAAACCCAGGTTGCCGCGAGCGCTGGTCAAAGGGCCAGGAAAGTCAAACGCGTCTTATCGTTTGCAGACAATAGTCAGCTGCCGCCGCTGTTCGGCGAGTATAATAAAAATCTCTCCCAGCTGGAGGCTGCCTTAGGTCTTGATCTCTCTAGCCGCGGCAATGAGCTTACGTTGCTTGGCGGGGAGGATGCTGTTGGCAAAGCCCAGGTGGTTTTGGAAGAGCTGTACGGCCGCGCTAAGTCTGGCCAGCCGATTGAACTTGGCGATGTGGACGGCGCAATCCGAATGGTTGAAAAAATGTCTGACGTTGAGGTTGAGCCTGTTTCTCAAACAGTCCCAACGCCGCGGCAGGCGCGGCCAAAAAACAGGCCCGGCCCGGCCGGTAATGTGAGCATCCAAATCCGCAAAAAAGTCCTGCGGCCGCGCTCGCCGACGCAAGCCGATTATATTGCGCGCCTCGCTGATACATCCATGGTGTTTGGTATTGGCCCTGCGGGGACAGGCAAAACATATCTTGCCGTAGCGCAGGCTGTTTCAGCGATGCTGGCGGGGAAAGTCGATAGAATTGTCTTATCGCGCCCAGCTGTTGAAGCAGGCGAAAATCTTGGTTTTCTTCCAGGCGATATGCGCGAGAAAGTCGATCCTTATCTGCGCCCGCTCTATGACGCGCTGGATGATTTATTGCCTGCCGACTTTGTGGAACGGCGTATGCAGTCGGGCGAGATAGAAATCGCGCCGCTCGCGTTTATGCGCGGGCGAACGTTGTCCAACGCCTTCGTCATCTTGGATGAAGCGCAAAATGCATCGGTGATGCAGATGAAGATGTTCCTCACCCGCTTTGGAGAAAACTCGCAGATGGTGATTGCAGGCGACCCCAGCCAAGTGGATTTGCCGCCCAAAACGCGGTCGGGATTGGCGCACGCGGTTAATACACTTGGCACTGTCCAAGGTATTTCGGTTGTGCGTTTTCGGCCGCAAGATGTTGTGCGCCATCCTCTCGTAGGCCGGATTGTCGATGCTTATGATGAAGCTGACCGCGCTGACCGCGGCGAGGCAGCGGGCGGTGCGGCTTAGTTTTGCCGCTCCTTGTTGACACACACATTGCAGCAGATCGCTGGACGCAGGTTCTCCCTGACGTAACGCAAACGCTTGATGCAACCTGCGGGGCTGTTCTCGACCATTTGGCCGTCGCCGAAAGTGCAGCCGCGTTTGAAATTTCCATTCTATTGGGAGACGACGCGTGTCTAAAAAGCTTAAACGGCGCGCACCGCGGCAAAGACAGGGCCACCAACGTGTTATCCTTCCCAACTTACGAGCCAGGGGAATGGAAGGGGCACATTAATGAGGGCTATCCTGTTCTGTTGGGCGATTTAGCGCTCAGCCTGGACACTTTAGAGCGAGAAGCGGCGGGCAAAGGCATTGCGGCAGCGGCGCACCTCACCCATCTAACCGTTCATGGTGTTTTGCACCTGTTAGGATATGATCACGAAAGTGAGAGTGCTGCTCAGCAAATGGAGCAGATTGAACGAGACATCTGCGCCAGATTGGGGCTAAGTGACCCATATGGCGATGATGTATGATGAACGGGCCAGTGCGAAAGGACAGGCTTTGACGACTTTAGACCCCCATAGCGAGACCCGTACGGAGGACGCAGAGCCGGCCTCTAGTCCCACCGCGCTGGAAGAGCAATCATCCAGCGCCGTATCGCCATTTCCGAGCGAAGTTGAAACCAAGCCCAGCCCGGGCTGGCTGCGTTGGCTCAAAAAACCTTTCGCCTCTAAAGACCGCGATGTTCGCCAATCTCTCGAGAGCATTGTCGAAGCAGATTTAGCGCAGGGTCAAGCGACAGCCAATCTAGGCGACGATGAACGCCGCATGATCCGCAACATTCTGCAGTATCATGAAGTGTGCGTTGACGATGTGATGGTGCCCCACGCCGATATTATCGCCATCGATGAACAAGAAAGCTTTGAAAGCCTTGTGAGCTTCTTTATCGAGGCCGCGCATTCACGTATTCCAGTGTTCCGCGATACACTCGATAATGTAGTCGGCATGGTCCACATCAAGGATGTGGTTGCCCCTTTAACGCCTAAGGCAAACGGCCAGCCGCGCAAGCAGCCTAGCATTGCCTCTTTGGTGCGCTCTGTCCTGTATGTCCCGCCGTCCATGCGTGTCATCGACTTGCTTGCCCGGATGCGCGCAGCGCGCATCCATATGGCTATTGTCGTCGATGAGTTTGGCGGGACGGATGGTTTGATCACCATTGAGGATTTGGTTGAACAGATTGTTGGGGACATTGAAGATGAACATGACGAAGAACAGCGCGACGTTATTGCCTCTGTAACGGAAGGCGAATGGCTGGCTGATGCCCGTGTTGAAATCAGTAATTTAGAAGAAACGCTTGGCGCAGCTTTTGGCCAAGACGAAGACGATATCGATACCCTGGGCGGCTTAGTGGTGTCCATCGCAGGGCGGGTTCCTGTTATCGGGGAGCAAGTGCGTCATGACGCGGGTTTTTTGTTTGAAGTGATCGATGGGGACCCGCGCCGGATCAAACAAGTCCGCATCTCCCGCGATGAAACGCCGCCAGCCTCTCCGCCGTCGCCAAAATAAAACTAGCAGTGTTGCAGCGGCCACTTCTCGTTCGTGCGTTTGCAGGCCTATGCGGCGGCGTCTTTGCCTTTGGGTATGCGCCGCATGCCCTCATCCTGCCGGCTTGCTTCGCGCTTGGGGTATGGGCCGGCCTATTGTTTCTCGCAAGGCGCAGGCGCGATGCTTTTTGGATTGGCTATTGCTTCGGGCTTGGTCAGTTCGCGTTGAACTTCTCTTGGATCGCGAATGCCTTCGCGGTGCGAGAGGGTTTTAGCTACGTCCAGGGGGTTGTTTCAGTCATGGGCCTAGCCTTAGTCATGGCGCTTTATCTTGGCTTTGCAGCGCTTTTGACCCATGCGCTTTCGCGCCGCGGCAGCGGCGGTGTTGCCTTCGCACTGGCACTGGCCATGGCTTGGACCTTGGCGGAGGTGGCGCGCGGCTTTATCCTGACAGGCTTTCCATGGAACCCGGTCGGCGCTCTATGGGCGACTGTACTGCCAATGGCGCAGTTTGCGAGCGTGGCGGGTGTGTTTGGATTAAGCCTAGTCACCATGCTCATGGTTGGTCTTGTTGGCGCGAGTTTAACTGGCTCGATGCCGCCGCGCGGGCGTATTTTAACTGCTCTCCTAGCAGGCAGTGTATTTCTGGGCCTTTGGAGCTTTGGCGCCTGGCGCATCCCGCAAGGGCCGTCTGCCGTTCAAGGCGGCATTGAACTCGTTTTGGTGCAAGCCAACATTGCCCAAAAGGATAAATGGGACCGCGGCCTGCTAGAGTCCCATCTACGCAATCACATCGAATTGTCCCAATCGGCGACGGTCAGCCCGGATGCGCGCAAGATCGTCATTTGGCCTGAGACGGCCTACCCTTATTTGATTGACACATCGCCTGCCAGCCAGCGCGAGCTTCAACGCCAATTGGGAGAGGAGACGACCCTCTTCTTTGGCGCCAACCGGCTTGTTGGGCAGCGTGGCCAAGAAACAGCGCGCAACGCACTGTTTGTTCTGCGTGGCGGCGCGCTTGTTGCCCGGTACGATAAGTCGCACTTGGTGCCCTTTGGTGAATATGTGCCTTATGGCGGCCTATTAAAACAACTCGGCGTTGGCACGCTTGTTGATGCTCTGGCAGGCTTTGTGCCAGGGCCAGGGCCGACGATATTGGAGATCGATGGGCTGCCCCTTGTTGCTCCCTTGATCTGCTATGAAGGTATTTTCCCATCCATGGTCACGGCCCTGGAAGTGCGGCCGGATTGGATTTTGAATATCTCAAATGATGCTTGGTTTGGTGCATCAGCTGGGCCCTATCAGCACATGAACCTAGCCCTAATGAGAGCCATTGAGCATGGCGCGGCGTTGGTGCGCAGTACAGGTACGGGCATAAGCGCAGTCTTTGATCCCTATGGCCGAATGATCGCATCCTTAGAGCTTGACGAAAAAGACGCATTGGTCAGCAAATTGCCCAAGCCACTCTTAAAGGTGCCACTGTTTTCAATCACTAAGGGAATGTCCGTGACCTATTTTAGTTGCATTTTCATGCTATCTTTTGCGGTTGCGCGCTTGTACGAAGGTGCAGTGTAATCAGTTTGTAACATAATCAGTGTGTGACCGAGTTTACACTTAAGTTTGATACCATCTGCTGCATGGCCACATGCATATGTATGCAAACAGAGTAAGAGAACGTTAGATATGGCAGAGCATCCCGATCCAGTTGACATTCATGTCGGTCAGCAAGTCAGAAAACGGCGTAACGCCTTATCCATGAGCCAAGAGAAACTAGGCAAAGCGCTTGGGCTCACATTTCAGCAAGTTCAAAAATACGAACGCGGCATGAACCGCATTGGCAGCTCGCGCCTCTATCATCTCAGTCAAATTCTAGACGTTGAAATCCCCTATTTCTTTGAAGGATATGAGGACCCGCAAGAGGTTGTATATGATGCCGTTGCGGAAGACAGTGCGCCCTTCGAAATTGATCAAAAAATGCATGCTGAAACGCAGGATTTAGTGCGCGCCTATGCGCGTATTAAAGACAGCGGCATTCGTCGCCGGCTGCTGGATCTTATTCGCGCGGTATCCGCCTAAGCCCACTCAGCCAGCCGGCGCCCAACTTATGTGTTGGAATGAAAGTGAAGCTGTGCAACACAGCGCTCGCTAGTCTGACCATAAGAAGGGTGCCTATTTATGAGCAATACCGACCGCGCCGAATACATCTTCACAAGTGAATCTGTGTCTGAAGGCCATCCAGACAAAGTGGCCGACCGGATTTCTGACAGTATTGTGGATGTGTATCTTTCAAAAGACCCACAGGCGCGGGTTGCGGTGGAAACGATGGTCACGACCAATCAAATTGTGCTTGCTGGTGAGGTTCGGTCATCTGTTCCAGTGACGGAAGCTGAATTGGAAGCAGCAGCCCGCAGTGCTGTGAAAGCAATTGGCTATGAGCAAGACGGCTTTCACTGGGAAAATGCAAATTTCCAGACCTTCGTGCATGAGCAATCTGTTGATATTGCGCAGGGCGTCGATGCAGCAGGCAATAAAGACGAAGGCGCTGGCGATCAGGGCATCATGTTTGGCTACGCAACACGTGAAACGCCGACCTTAATGCCGGCTCCGATTTTTTATTCTCACGAAATTCTAAAAGCGCTGGCGGCCGCACGCCATGATGGCGGCATGCCGATGCTGGAGCCAGATTCTAAAAGCCAAGTCTCTTTGAAATATGAAAACGGAAAGCCGGTTGGCGCGACGTCGGTCGTCGTCTCGACGCAGCATAGCGCTGGCTTTGACCAAGAAGAGCTGCGCGAGCTGGTGCGCAAGGTCGTTGCCGGAGTTCTGCCAGATGGTTGGATGTGTCCAGACGAGGAATTCTACGTCAACCCAACGGGTGTTTTTGAAATTGGGGGCCCTGATGGGGATGCGGGCCTGACTGGCCGTAAGATTATTGTCGATACCTATGGCGGTGCCGCGCCCCATGGCGGCGGCGCTTTTTCGGGTAAAGACCCCACAAAGGTGGATCGCTCGGCAGCCTACGCGTCGCGCTATTTGGCGAAGAATATTGTTGCGGCGGGTCTTGCTGAAAGCTGCGTCATACAGCTTGCCTATGCGATTGGGGTATCAAAGCCGCTCGCCGTTTATGTTGATCTCAATGGCAGCGCAAAGCCGGGTGTCACTGCAGATGATGTAGAGGCCGCCATCGGTAAAGTGATGGACTTGTCTCCCCGCGGCATTCGCGAGCACCTGGGGCTGAACAAACCCATCTATCAGCGCACCGCTGCTTATGGCCACTTTGGCCGGGAGCCCGACAGCGATGGCGGCTTTTCTTGGGAAAAGACGGACTTGGTTGATGCTTTGGTCGCTGCACTCTAAGACAAAATGCTAGCACCGGCGTTGTGATGCAGCGCCTGCACGGTCCGCGGCTTTACGGTCGCCAGGTGGGTCATGGCGGCCTGCGGCCCTCGCAGCAGGCGTTGTTAATGCGCGCGATGCCAGCAATAGAGCTTAACGAAGACGGTCCGACCCTTGATACCAAAACGCTGTTTGATGAGGCAAAAGAGCTGTGGCTTGAGATTGGCTTTGGCGCTGGCGAGCACTTAGCGTGGCAGGCCGAGAATAACGCGGACATCGGTATGATTGGCGTGGAGCCTTTCATCACGGGTGTTGCTAAGTGCCTCGCACATATTGAAGCAGGCGCACTCAATAACGTAAGACTATGCGCTGGTGATGCGCGCAGACTTCTTAGCCGTTTCCCGGATCAATCCATTACCCGTGTCTTCGTTCTGCATCCTGATCCATGGCCGAAATGGCGCCATGCCCGCCGCCGTTTGATCCAGACTGCTTTTCTCGAGGAACTGGCCCGCGTCATGGTGCCAGGCGGTCTATTTCGACTGGGTACCGATTGGCCCGACTATAGTGCTTGGGCTTTGCACCATGTCCTGCGTCACCGCGCTTTTGAATGGCCGGCCAAAGGCGCGGATGATTGGCGCCAAAGGCCAGCGGACTGGCCCATCACGCGCTATGCGGAAAAAGCCGCTCTGGAGGGACGACGGGACGCCCATTTCACATTTCTGCGTCGGAACGATTTATGACCGCGTTACGAGCGACGCTCAGATGGGCACTGTATATCGTGCTGCTTGCAGCAATGCTGGTAGGTGCCTTTATCGCCGTCCAATGGTGGCGCGGGGCATCAGCTCAGCCAGTCTTTTCTGGTGATGTAGAAGCGCCGGCCTTGGCTGCTGAGGCCAGTCTATCGCGTGATGAGAACGCTGCCGTGTATATTCGCGCGGCCAATGAATTAGACGCTTTATACGCGCTTGGCTTTGCTCATGCGCAAGATCGGCTATGGCAAATGGACCTGGTTCGCCGCGCCGCGACGGGGAGAATGAGTGAGGTCTTTGGGTCTGTCACGCTGGGCTACGATGCGTTCATGCGCCATTTCGAATTTGGCGCCCTGGTAAAGGATAGCTGGGCATCTTTTAGTGCAGCGGACAAGGCCAGGGTTGAAGCCTATAGCAACGGCGTCAATGCGTATCTCCAGTCGCCTTTATACAATCGGCCAGCCGAGCACATTTGGTTGATGTCAAACCCTCAGGCCTGGAGGCCAACAGACAGCCTGCTGGTGGCCAAGATGCTGTGGCCGAACCTGTCTAACAATCTGTTTGAGGAATTTACGCGTGCGCGGCTTACCGTGTCAGCTGGAGCGCCCGTTGCGCAGGCATTTATTCGCCCCTATCCGAAGGAGGCGCATGTGGCCATGGCATGGCCCGATCTGGCGCGTACATTGGGATTGCCGACTGACACCCCAGCTTCAGCGCCGCGCGTCAATTTGAACCTGTCGCCTGCGCGCGAGAACTCGAACAATTGGGCTGTCGCCGGCTCTAGGAGTGTATCTGGCAAGCCCATGCTCGCCAATGACCCCCATTTGGGTTTGACCATGCCAGGCTTTTGGTATCTTGCGCATATGAATATGGGCGGCCGCATGGCAGCGGGCGCGACCATACCCGGCATTCCCGCCGTCGTTGTGGGGCACAACGCGGCAATGGCTTGGGGCCCGACCAACGCGCATGATAGCGATGTACAAGATGTGTACCGAGAACAGCTGAAGCCAAGACAACCTGCGCAGTACCGCACAGCAGATGGCTGGGCGCCTTTTGAGTTTCGCGATGAAACCATCAAAGTGCGCTTTGGGGATCCTGTCACCCGCCGCTACCGAAAGACCGTGCGCGGGCCAGTCCTTGAACCTGGCGCTCTACCAGTCCCTCTGCCGCGCGATGATGCCGGGGTTTATTCCCTCGCGTGGACGGCTCTGGATAGCCCTGATTTAACGCTGAGTGCGATCATGGCCATGAGCCGCGCAAGAGATGTTGAGGGCATAAAAAAGGCCGCCGACCTCTTTGCCGGACCACCGCAAAATATTGCTTACGCTGGTAGAAATGGGGACATCGGCCTCATCGTTGTCGGTAAAGTCCCGATCCGCTCGCGCGCGCATCAGACGCTGGGCGCGATGCCATCAGATGGGTGGCTGGAAGGCAATCAGTGGCAAGGCATGATCCCGCAACACCTCACGCCGCATGTGTCAAATCCAGCGGCAGGGGCCCTGGTGACGGCCAACGCCCGCGTGGTGCCAGATGAATATCCTTATTTGCGTTCGGTTGATGCAGCCGACCCATCTCGGCAAGAACGCATAGCGACCCTGTTGCAAGCGAAGAAACGTCATGATTTGGATAGTTTTTCTGCTATCCAACTAGATACCTATGCGCCAGTGATCGAGCAGCTACTGCCAGCACTTATAGAGACACGCGCGGCTGATGAAGATGCAGCTGAGGCTCTGGCCTATGTGGAGGACTGGTCCGGTGATTGGTCAGCAGCAGGGCCGGGGCCTGTCATTTTTGCTCAGTGGGTCAGCTTACTCACCCAGGCCCTCACATGGGACGAGCTTGGCGAGATTGCGCCTGACTTTACCCGGGTGAGCATGCGGCGGCTGGCGGATATTCTCTCAGGGCCGCTTGGCCATTGGTGCGATGACCGCCGCACCATGGAACAGGCTGAAACCTGCGACCTTATTCAAAGTGAAACACTCTCAGCCGCCGCCGCTGCGCTCAAGCGTCAGCATGGCACGCTTGCCGGTTTACAGTGGGCCGACATCCACCGCGACACCCATGGGCATTTAGGGCTAGGCGCAATTCCGTTTATTGGAGATATGCTGTCGCGCAAAACGTCCCGCCCGGCGGGACCGGGTGCGCCCAATGTTGCTGGCTTGCGCGCTGATAGTTTGCCGAATGCGGCAGGTGGCGGCTTTGGACCATCACTGCGGTTTTTGATTGATTTGGCGCAGCCAGAAAACGCTAAGTTTATGATTTCGAGTGGACAATCAGGCCACTTTAACAGCCCCCATTATGATGATTTGCAGCGCAAATGGATGGCGGGCGCGTACATCACGTTCGACCCTAATCAAAGCGATCCCGGAAAGACGATCCGCTTTCTGGCTCGCCGCATGGATTGAGCGCTTGATTTGTTTGCAGTGCTCGGCATATAACGCTTTCAACTCCTGATATTTGAAGTACGGCAGGGTGCGTTGCTATTTCGGCGGCGCAAACGAGGACCAATGCTTTAAGAGCCAGGAATGAGAGGATTGTCTTGCTGCAAATGGACCCGATGACGGATCGCTTATGGACCTTGATTGAGCCCGCCGCTGAAGCGCTTGGGTATCAACTGGTGCGCGTCAGTTTTGGTGGCGGTAGCCGCGCCATTTTGCAAATCATGGCTGAACGGCCAGATGGGACGTTCGCGATCGAAGACTGTGAGGCGTTATCGCGCGATATTAGTGCGGTTTTAGATGTCGAAGACCCGATTGCTGAAGAATATGTGCTCGAGGTCTCATCCCCAGGGATAGACCGGCCGCTCGTGAGGCCGGATGACTATCGCCGCAACGTTGGTTTCGATGCGAAAATCACAGCGCTCGAATTAATCGATGGCCGCCGCCGCTTTACGGGCCGATTGGAAGCGGTTGAAGAAGACACGTTAGTCCGCTTAGCCTGCGACGATGGTACTTACGACATTCCTTTTTCAAAAGTGGAAAAGGCAAAGCTCATTCTGACAGATGCGCTGATCAAGGCGCATCAAGATCAGACGGAACAACAACACTAGAAAGATGATGGCAAGCGCTGCGGCCTATATGGCGTGCATCGTATATCGGAGACAAAGACATGGTTTCAGCCACCAGCGCCAATAAAATAGAGCTTTTGCAGATCGTGGATGCGGTCGCGCGTGAAAAGCTGATCGACAAAGACATCGTGTTTGGCGCGCTTGAAGAAGCGATCCAAAAAGCGGCCATGGCCCGCTATGGCGAAGACAATGAAATCAATGCGCAGATCGATCGCAAAACCGGCGAAACTTATCTGTTCCGCATCACGCATGTGGTTGAAGATGAGGACGTGGAAGATAACGCGACCCAGGTGACCGTGGCGCAAGCGAAAGCTAAGAAAGAAGATGCAGCCGTAGGTGATGTGATATCCGATCCATTACCGCCGATTGATTTTGGCCGGGTTGCAGCCGTGGCGGCCAAGCAGATCATCGTTCAAAAAGTGCGCGACGCCGAACGTGACCGCCAGTTTGACGAGTTTAAAGACCGCGTTGGCGAAATTATTGTGGGCGTCGTGAAGCGTGTTGAATATGGCCATGTCATTGTTGATCTGGGCCGCGCGGAAGGCGTGATCCGGCGCGATCAAGTCATCCCGCGGGAGAATCACCGCCAGAACGACCGGGTGCGGTGCTTTATTTTAGATGTCCGCCGCGAACAGCGCGGCCCGCAAATCTTCTTATCGCGCACGGCGCCTGAATTTCTGGCCAACCTGTTTCGTCAGGAAGTGCCGGAAATTTACGATGGCATTATTGAAATCAAAGCTGTCGCCCGAGATGCTGGAAGCCGTGCGAAGTTCGCCGTGATTTCCAATGATAGCTCGATCGATCCAGTCGGCGCCTGCGTGGGTATGCGCGGTAGCCGTGTTCAAGCCGTTGTCTCTGAGCTGCATGGCGAAAAAATCGACATCATCAATTGGTCAGAAGACCCAGCCAACTTCATCGTGAACGCGCTTGCGCCAGCGGAAGTTGCGAAGGTCGTGCTGGATGAAGACAACGACCGAATTGAAGTGGTTGTTCCGGATGATCAGTTGTCGCTGGCCATTGGCCGCCGCGGCCAGAATGTGCGCCTTGCGAGCCAGCTATCAGGCTGGACTATCGACATCATGACCGAAGCGCAAGAATCTGATCGTCGGCAGGAAGAATTTGTTGCGCGTAGCCAGATGTTTGTTGCTGAGCTCGATGTGGATGAAACCCTGGCGCAGCTGCTTGTTGCGGAAGGCTTTAACTCGCTTGAAGAAGTGGCCTATGTCGAACTGGATGAACTGCTTGCGGTCGAGGGTTTTGACGATGACCTAGCCCAAGAGCTGCAAACCCGGGCCAATGAAGCGCTTGAGCGGCAAGCGCAAGCTGCTGATGATGAGCGCAAAGAGCTTGGCGTGGAAGATGGTCTCGCTGAGATCGAGCTTCTCACCCCGCAAATGCTGGTTGTTCTCGGTAAGAAGAAAATCCTAACGCTTGACGACCTAGGCGATTTGGCAACCGATGAGCTCGTCGATAAGCGCGACGGCGTTTTGTCTGCATTTGATCTGTCTGAAGAAGAAGGTAACGCGATTATTATGGCGGCACGTGCGCATTGGTTTGAGGATGAAGAACCAGAGCCTGAGCCAGCTGCAGCTGATGGAGACGGCGCGTAAGCGCCGGCGGGAAGGTGAGGCACCACTCTTGCACATGTCAGCAAAAGCAATACCGGAGCGCCGCTGTGCGCTAACTGGCCAAACAGCGCCAAAGCCAACTCTGCTGCGTCTGGTTTTATCCCCAGACGGAGCTTTGATGGCGGACTTAAAGCAGCGTCTGCCTGGGCGCGGGCTTTATGTATGCTATGATCGCAAAGTCCTTGAAAAAGCCGCGCGCTCTCCCAAACTTAAAAACATAGCGGCGAAGCAGTTCGGCGTTGATGCATCCTGCGTTGCTATCGATGCTAACTTCGCTGAGGGCGTTGCCGAGCAGCTTAAGGGCCGAATGCTCTCCATGCTTGGACTAGAGCGCAAAGCTGGCCGGGTGTTTTTGGGCGCTGATAGCGTCGAAAAAGCAGCTGGCGCTGGCAAAGTTGCCGTTTTGCTGAATGCCCGTGATGGCGCTGGTGACAGTTCGAAGTTCCTAGCCAGAGCCAAAGCGGCCTGTATTCCCGCTGTCACGCTCTTCAGCCGGACTGAATTGAGCTTGGCAATGGGCAGGGAAAATGTGGTACACGCTGCGCTCGCACAGCGCGGCGGCTGGAAAACTCTGCTGAATATGGCCCAATCCTATGAGATTTTCATAGGCCATACACCGCAGGAAGATGATGTCAGCGCAGCTGCGCTTGACGACACGACACGAGAAGGGTCTGAGACTACATGAGTGACGAAAAGAAACTAACCCTGTCTGGCCGTAAGACGCTTGGCGTTCGCACGACCGTTGAGACCGGTAAGGTTCAGCAAGCCTTCTCGCACGGGCGCAAAAAGTCTGTTGTCGTGGAGCGCAAGCGTAAACGTATTTTACGCAAAGGCGATGAGCCAGAAGCAGCGGTAGAAGAAACGGAGGTAGCGGAAGTTCAGCCTGAAAAGGCACCTGAGCCAGCGGCTGCTAAAGCGCCAGAAAAGCCCGCTGCAAAAGGCCGCGAATCCCGTCAGGATATGGTGCGTGAGGCCATGAAACGCGCGGAAGAAGAGCGCCGCCTTGCTGAAGAAGAGCGCCGCCGCCGCCAGGAAGATGCCAAGAAGGAAGAAGCTGAGCGCGAACGCCTTGCCCGCGACGCACGTGAGGAAGCTGAGCGCGAAGAAGCAAGGGCGCGCGAAGAAGCACGCCGCAAGCCACAAAAAGCCGCTGACAAGGCGCCGGATATGCCTGACCCAGCGGCCTTGCCGCCTGCTGAGGATGATGATGCGCCGCGCCGTAAGCACGCGAAAGCGCCTAAGGGTCGCGAGGAGCAGCAAACGCCCAAACCGAGCCGGACCCGCGGGGACGATCGCCGCCGTTCGGGCAAATTGACGGTTGCACGCGCGCTCGATGACGATGATGAGGAACGCACACGCTCGCTGGCAGCGCTGAAGCGCGCCCGGGCCAAGCAAAAGTCAGGCGGCAACCAACAGTCTCAGCGCGGCAAAGCAAAAGCCCCGCGCGAGATTGTGGTGCCCGAAGCAATTACAGCGCAAGAGTTGGGCAACAGAATGTCAGAGAAGGGCGCGGACGTTGTGCGCACGTTGATGAACCTGGGCATGATGGTGACCATCAACCAGACGCTCGATCAAGACACAGCAGAACTCGTCGTGACCGAATTTGGCCACACCATCAAGCGCGTGTCCGAGGCGGATGTGGAGATTGGCCTCGTCGGCGATGATGATGATACGGGTGACTTACAAGCCCGCTGGCCAGTGGTGACCGTCATGGGCCATGTAGACCACGGCAAAACATCGCTTTTAGATGCCATTCGCCAAGCCGATGTTGTGTCTGGCGAAGCGGGCGGCATTACGCAGCACATTGGTGCTTATCAGGTGAAAATCCCCAGCGGCGATAAAATCACTTTCTTGGATACACCAGGTCACGAAGCCTTTACGCAAATGCGCGCGCGCGGCGCTAGCGCGACGGATATCGTGATCCTCGTTGTCGCCGCGGATGACGGCATCATGCCGCAAACGATTGAGGCGATTAATCATGCCAAAGCCGCTGGTGTGCCGATGATTGTCGCGATCAACAAAATGGACCGTGAAGGGGCCGACCCCAACAAAGTCAGCACCATGCTTTTGCAGCATGAAGTCATTGTTGAAAGCATGTCGGGCGATGTTCAAGAGGTTGAAGTTTCAGCCCTTAAGAAAACCAATATCGACAAGCTTCTCGAACTGATCGCGCTCCAAGCTGAATTACTTGAATTAAAAGCCAATCCTGACCGGGCATCTGAAGGTGTGGTTATTGAAGCCAAGCTCGACAAAGGGCGCGGGCCGCTTGCCACTGTGCTTGTGAACCGAGGCACCTTACGCGTTGGCGATATCTTTGTGTGCGGGGCCGAATGGGGCCGTGTTCGCGCGCTTATTGATGATCGCGGGGCGCAGATCAAAGAAGCCGGGCCATCAATGCCGGTGGAAATTCTTGGCTTGCAAGGGACGCCGTCCGCGGGGGACGATTTCTCTGTTGTGGAAAATGAAGCACGGGCCCGCGAAGTCTCTGAATACCGCCAAGACCAGCTGCGCAAAAAACGCACCGTGTCTGCACCGGCTTCTATGGAAAGCATGTTCTCCAAGCTTAAAAACAAGCAGGCTGAACTCTTCCCAGTTGTCATAAAAGGCGACGTTCAAGGTTCCGTTGAAGCCATCGGTTCTTCGCTTGAAAAACTGTCAAATGATGACATCAAAGTCACTGTGTTGCATAGCGCCGTTGGCGGCATCACGGAGAGCGACATCACGCTGGCCGCTGCCTCAGAGGCGCTGATCATTGGCTTCCAAGTGCGCGCGAATAAACAAGCGCGCGAGCTGGCGGAAAAAGAAGGCGTGCCGCTGAAATACTATTCCATCATCTATGATTTGCTCGATGATGTGCGCGCTGCCATGGCTGGCCAGCTTGGTCCGGAAATTGTCGAGGAAGTGATCGGTACCGCGGTGGTCAAAGAGGCCTTCTCGGCCGGCAAAACTGGCAAAGCGGCAGGGTGCCAGGTGACCGAAGGCGTTATTCAGGTGGATGCAAAAGCGCGTATCATGCGCGACAACGTCATTCTTTATACTGGCCAAATCGGCTCGCTGCGGCGCTTTAAGGACGATGTTCCTGAGGTGCGCAATGGCCTTGAATGCGGCATGACGTTTGAGAATTTTGCTGACATTCGGCCCGGCGATGAGGTCCAGGTCTACAAGGAATCTGAGCGCGAGCGGGTCATTTAACCACGCGCTCTTGCTCTTTAGCAGGATATAGGTGATGAAGCATAAAAGCGCCAAGGGAGCGCCATCTGTGCGGCTGCTGCGTGTGGGTGAGAGCTTGCGTCATGCACTCTCTGAGATGCTCTCGCGCAATGAGCTGGGCCTGACCGAGCTGGAAGGCCATTCCATTACGGTCAGCGAAGTGCGCGTGAGCCCTGATCTGCGCCATGCCACAGCCTTTGTGATGCCCCTAGGCGGCGCGGATCTGGATGAAATGATGCGGGTGCTCGGCCGCGTCGCGCCGGCGTTTCAAAAGGCACTGGGCAAGGTCGTTCAGACCAAATACACGCCGCGACTTAGTTTCCGCGTCGATGAAAGTTTCGATGAAGCCGACCGCATAGACCGCTTACTCAATCAGCCCAAGGTGCGCGCTGACCTTGAGAAAGACGATCCGGCAGCTAGCTAATGGGCCGCCGCAGAAAAGGCTTGCCCATTTCTGGCTGGCTGAACTTTCATAAGCCAATCGGAATGACCTCCACCCAAGCCGTTGGCAAAGCGCGCTGGCTGCTTGGCGCGCAAAAGGCTGGCCATGGCGGCACGCTGGACCCTTTGGCAAGCGGGGTTTTGCCGATCGCCTTTGGCGAAGCAACAAAGGTGCTGCCGTTTCTGGTCCATGATCGCAAAGCGTACCGGTTTGAAGTCACATGGGGCCGCTCGACCACGACGGATGACCTGGAAGGCGAGACATTGGAGACCAGTGACGCACGTCCAATGCCGGCCGATCTCTCTGAGGCGCTTAAGAGCTTTGTTGGAACCATCGAACAAACGCCCCCTGCCTTTTCAGCCATTAAAGTGAACGGTAAGCGTGCCTATGCGCTCGCCCGGGCAGGGGAGACTGTCGCACTCAAATCCCGTCCCGTTGAGATACATGCGCTTAAGATCGTCTCTTGCCAGGCGCACTCCGCGCTCATCGACGTTCGCTGCGGCAAAGGTACCTATATCCGCTCATTAGCGCGGGACCTGGCCAAGCAGCTTGGCACGCAGGGCCATGTGACGCGCCTTGAGCGCTGCCGTGTTGGGCCATTTGCCTTGCAAGATGCGATTTCACTTGAAAAGCTGGAAAGCAGTCGTCATAAGCCCGGCTTGCTTCTCGCGTTAGAGACCGTGCTGGACGACATCCCGGCATTGGCCGTTTCGGGAGAGGCTGCTCAAAAAATCAAGCATGGCCAGGCCATTGAGATTGATGAGCAATGCGATGGCGACGTTCTCCTGACAGTTGATGGATACGCGCTTGCTCTCGCGCAGGTGACGGGCATCTTGGCGCAGCCGCGCCGTGTCTTTCACTTAAGTAGCAATGATATGAACCATGAAGGAGATAGCTGATGTCGATTACAGCTGAGCGCAAAGCAGCGCTGATTAAAGAATATGCACTCAAAGAGGGCGACACCGGGTCACCAGAAGTACAAGTGGCCATTCTTTCAGAGCGGATTTCCAATCTGACCGAACACTTTAAGTCCCATAAAAAAGACAATCACAGCCGCCGCGGCCTGTTGATGCTGGTGAACCAGCGCCGCAGTCTGCTGGATTATGTGAAGCGCAAGGATGAAGCTCGTTATCAAGGCCTCATCGAACGCTTAGGCCTGCGCCGCTAAGCCTTAAGAGTGGCCGTGAAAATGGCGGGTATCGAGCGTGCCCGTCAACGCCTGCCAGAGCATTTTATAATCTCCCATCAGGCTCCACAGCGGATGCTTGAACGTCGCTGGCTTGTTGCGCTCTAGGAAAAAGTGCCCAATCCAAGCAAATAGATACCCTGCGACTGGGACAGTGAAAAGCAGCCATAATGGGCCAAAAATCAGCGCAGCCACTGATATGGCAGGCGCGAGGGAAGAGCCGACGTAATGCAGCGCCCGGCTGCGCGGGTTCGAATGCTCGCCCAGGTAAAATGGGTAGAACTCAGCAAAGCTTTCAAAGTGGTCGTTGGTTTTTACCATGGGTCACCCTCCGGCGTAGTTTAGCGAGTGCATTATACGTTTAAAACACCTGTTTTGAACGCTTTTGGTTGTACCAAATTGGCAGATGCGCGCGTGCGATCCTCGCCCACAAGCTGTGGCCGCATGCACCGCGTTGGTTTTAAGCCATGTCAAACCTGATCACGGCGTGGCCAGAACCGAATGCTCGATTCCACCCCGGCCTTCCGGTGTAAGCACAGCGGAGTCGAAGATCACATGTTCTTCAATGGCCATCCCATCTTTAAGGCGGAAGCGATCTACACCGAGATAAGCGATCAATCGCGCTCTATGTTACGGACAAAGGCCATGCGACGCGGCAAGCTTTACTCAAAGGTCGGCTCGCAGCGGTCAGGTCTTTTCTAGAGCCACTTGCCGCTAGTGATCTTCAGGCCTTAGATAATGTTTTAGCAAAGGTCCTATCTGGGCTGCCTGAGACCGATCTAGACCGCTGCCGCCTTTGCCGTCTTTGCGACGACGAAGCGTGCGTCAATTGCCCGATCCCAGCTGAGTTCCGAAGCAAAAGCCCGACCACCTGATAGTGCTACTCCCGGCTATATCGCGTTTGCCCGTGTGACCTCCAAAGCATCGAGTAAGTTCTCGGTAATGGCTGGCCGTTCTGGCACGGGCTGGTCATCGTCCAATTGCGCACGATACAGGTACCGTTCGCGCGAAGCAGCGAGGGTTCTTTCATCCAAGACGCCGGTTGTCTCCCCATCCAGAAACTTCATCGATTTCAATTGACCTTGATATTGTTTGATTTGGGCTGCTGGCTTGAACAGGCGAGCAGGAGAAGGGGTATGATTATCAATCCAATTATCTTGCGACTGTTCATTGTGCCGGGCACCGTAACGTTGTTCCGCAATGATAATAATGTATATGGTTTTTACGCGCGTCCTTCTTCTGAAACACGCAGGTCAAACAGCTTACGAGCCAGCGGATGCAGCGGCATGGCGGCCACATGGCCGTATCGGCGTTTGCCCAAACGCTTATCTAAAACAGCCAGGCTTTGGATTAAAGGGTCATCGGATTTAAGAGATTGGTCAAACCCCAGGTCGTGAACAAAGGCCCAGCAAGCTTCATAAACGTTTTGGCGGCTTAGTTCGCCGTAGTCCACCAACTGGTCTTGGTATTGCTCTATTTGTGTATCGCTTAGTCCGCGATCCCGGTCTTTATCGCCATATTCGAACCGATTGAAAAAGGCGCGCGTACAGAAATTAGCGATCACGTTACCATCTAGTGTAAGCCACGCATGTCCACATGTGCTGTCGCCATAGGTGGTGCTGTGGATGGCTAGCTTTTTGCGAACATCGTCGGCAAAGTTAGCTTCGACCTTTTGTTTGAGTTTGGACCAGCGCATGTGTTTGTCCCCTTTTAAACCCGGCGGTTCTGCTGCGCTCTAGGCTATTATATCACTGCTGCATTAAGGCAGCTCCAGTGCCACCTATTCAATACCTGCCGTGGACCAACCCTTTGGCTCCTTGTCGCCCCTACTTGGCGGCACGAATTCAATCCAGCCTTCGGGGATGACACGGTTTGGGCCGCTGCGAAGGGGGCGGCCGGTGAGGCGCGAGACAATATGGGCTGCGATCAAGCGGTGATGCCCATCTTGAATGGTGTTGTCTGTATTGCGAATGCGGATTGGGCCCGCGTTGCGGCCAGGCGGGAAGGGTCCGCCGGAGAGAATCTGATCGACCGCTTTGTTGACGCCGTCCGAAACAATACGGGCCTGGCCGCGTTTATAGCCGGAGTCGCCCATGATATTGCTAACATAGCGCGCATCCCCTGGGACAACACGGCGGGCCGGAAAGCCAGCTGCTTCCATGCCGCCTTGTCCGTTGTTGGGCCGGGCCTGGGCGTCACCGAGGTTGAAAGTGCCGGCTTCGGCCTGGCGTGCAGCTAGCTCTTGCTCGCCGTCCATGCGCCGCAAATCATCGCGCGCGGCGCGCTGCTTTGTGCGCGCTTGAAACAGCTCAACCTCCTCTGCCTCAGTCCGGTTTCGCTTTTTGCGCAGTCTTTGGATGGCCTCTTGCGGCGATTCCACACGCTCTAAGCCCAGGTCTTCCGGCGTGAGCTCATCAACCATCGCTGTATCACCGCCATTTGACTGGTCATTACGCGGGCGGGCGGTAGAGGTGCTGCTATTGGTCGGGGGCGTATCAACGGACCCTGCCGGGGGTGACGAACTGCGAGCGCCAGTATTAACAGTACCAGTTGGAGTCATGTTCAGGCCCGTCCCCTCAAACTCAAACGGGGTGGGGTCAGGCAGCGCTGTGTCTCTTATCGATGGAAAGTTGATGGACATGGCAGGTTTCCCGCCAAGATCGCCAAGAGTTGTGGTGCGCGTCCCTGTGAAATCCACAAATTCATCATACTCATTGGCAAGATCTGTGAGGCGCTGTAAACGCGCTGAATAGACGATGTCATTGGCTCCGGTCGCACGGGCTTCTCTTACGATTTCGACGAAGGAATCTGGGGGATTGGCAATATCATTTTGCAAAGCGCGCGCGCGTCGGCCCGTTTGGTCCATCAAACTTGACCACGCCGCCGGTATCAACAACGCGCATTTTCCATTTGTCCACGCCAGGTAATTTGACCAGGCCATAATTATCCGGGCTATTATCAATCCACGCGATGCCATTGTCGTTCATGTAATCCGTGGCGGCTCTATGGGCAGCGGCCTGGCCGGGCGTCATCCGGCCTGTATAGGGTGGATCATTCTTTTTCAGGACATCCGACGCGATATTATTTATCCGCTCCACCACTTCAACCTGGCGGCCTTGGAGAAGCATGGGCGCATCGGAACTGTCAATCAAACGAGGCGGCTCGACCTGCTTAACGACGTCAAATAATTCGCCATTATTTTGTGCTGACAGCGCTTCCAAATTTTTGCGGCCGGCACGCTCTGAGGGAATTGCTGACGGGCGCTGATCGTGGATGACGCGCAGCGCGGTATTGTCAGACGCGTCAGATGCGTTGCGATACACATCGGCAGACGTGCCTTGTCCCAGCCGTTCGCCAAGGGTGTAGTTATCACTGCCTGCCCTAACCGTTTTGGTTGCCGCATCTGGCCTGCCCCTTGGCTGGCCCCGGCGGACAATCTCTGTTCCCCCATCGGTAATTTCCGCCCCGGCTTTTGCGGGGCTGGATTTTGCTAGGGGTGCGGCTGTTTCAGGGCGCGCGCTGTTAAGCTCGGCTGCTCGCGGCGCGGACGCGATATCTGTTGGGTCTGCTTTGGGAAGCTTAGGCTGCGCGGCGCGCGGCTGAGCAGTATCGGCCGCACGTGGCGTTCCGGTGCTAATGCCCTCACCGCGCATGTTGCGCGGGATCGCAAGCGTCTTATTAGGATCGACTTTGACTGTGGCATCTGGGTCGCGTGGCCGTGCAGGGGTTGGCGCTGCATCAGCGGTGCGCGGCGCGCCTGTGCTCACGCCTTCTCCGCGCATATTGCGGGGAATGGAAACAGTTTTATCAGGTTCAACCTTAACTGTCGCATCGCGATCGCGCGGGCGCGGCGCGGTGTTTGACGGGGCATTTTCCACGTTCTGCGCAAGGCCTGTCGGTGGTTCATCGGCGGAGGCGGTTCGCGTTGGCAGTGTTTCTGGTGCAGGGTCGCTTGGGCGTGGCTCCAGGGGCGTGCCGCCATCACCAGCGCGGCGTGTGGACTGCGTATTTGGCAGGGCATTGGCGGCGGCGGACGTTGAGGACGGTTTGGTGGGCAGGCCAGCTGCTTCTGCTAACGGCACGCGCTTATTGGGCGCGGCTTTACCCGCCCGCCCGAGAACACCAGCACCCACCGCGCCAGCGGCAGACGCGGCAGCAGCAATGGCCGCGCCTTTGATTTGGGCATCTTTTTCCGCCTGCGCTTGGTCAAACGCATCCGCGCCGATCACTGGAGCAAGGTCACGGGCACGGTCCACAGCCTCCTGACCGCGGGTCTGGGCGTCCACCACCTTTGTGAAGGCTGAGCCAAGTTCAGCCAATTCAGACAGCTCTGCCGCCGCAGCGAGACGGGCTAGCGTGGCCTTTGAATATTCTTTGCCGACCGAGCGGCCTGCCACGCGCGTCCCTGCTGCCGCCAACTTGGTTGAAATTGTTGCAGAAATGGCAAGCACAGCTGTGGCCAGGCTCACCATCGTGAGCGCAAAATCAACCTGGGCTTGGCGATAATCTGCTTCATCCTTGACCGCAGCAACCACGTCCGCAACGGAGTCCACCGCTGCACGCGCAGCCAGGTCAGGCATCCAATCAGCTTCGCCAGGCAAGCCCTTACGCAGCAGTTTCTTCTTCAGCTTTTCATTAAATGCCCCTGCGCCCAGCTTGCCGAATTGCAAGAGCCCAGCCAAATCGCAAGCACCTACGCCATCAAGGCGCTTTTTGGTGCGCTCCGCGGCGCTCAGCATCATCCCCTGGGCTTCACTCGCGGCAATCTTTTCATAATCTGCGCGCGCCTTATCGCTCAGCTTTGGCTCGTAATTGCCGTTTAAAGCGTCCCGCAACGAAATTTTCGCATCGCTCTTTGAGGCATTCGGTAGGCTCACTTGCTGAATCAGGGCGCCGTCGTTTTCGCCGGATTTGATTGATGCCTTATACAGCGTTAGGTCGGATGCCAGCTTCTTCATCCGCTGGTCATCGTCTGGACCGATTAAGGTGTTGTAGGTCTCCACCGTGCCAGCGATGGAGCGCTTCATTTCATCGCGCAGCAAGATCAAGGCCGCATGGACTTGGGGTTGAACGTTAACGCCTTTGACGGTTTGGTCAAAGCCCCCGGTGCGGCAGGCCTTCGCCATAGCCATTGCGCGATCCCACAAAGGGGAGGGTGCACGTACGACGGGTTTGTTGATGGACTGTTGATAGCCGCGCGCGCCTTCAACAATCGCGGTCAGTTCGCTTTTGTCTTCGCACACCAATTGGCCTGCAATCTCGCGATTGGTGCGATCTTCCGCGGCGAGGCACGCTAGAGGCCCGCTGCGATACAAGCCGCGGCCTGTTTTGCGCACAGTGATCTGATGCAACGCGTCAGCAGAGTCTATGATCGTCGTATCGTAGGTCTGAAAATCAAGCGCTTCGACACGGTCTTTTTCTTCAAACTCTACTTCGGCAAAGATATCTTCACCAATGTAGACTTGCGAGACAGGTTCAAATTCATCCACCCGCAATTTGCGTATCAAACGCACCCTGGGCAGCAGGTCGCGGTATTCCAAGGTCCATGTCCCGTCCACGCCGTTGACCGTGAGTGGATAGGTGCCCGGGCCTGGAACCTCTTTCGCCTTCACACGGATGTCTAAAGAGCGGCCAAATTTACCATCATTGGGCGAAACGACATCGAGGGTCAGCGTGTCTGCCAGCTCTTTAAAATCGACGGTGCGTTTCTTCACATCCTCATAGCGCGGCAAGCCAATGCCGCGTAGATCAATGCTAATCGTCTGCTCATTTGTGTTTTTATCGTCAAAGAGATTGCGGTTTGAACTGCGTATTTCAGCTGTGCCTTTAAAGCGGGCAGTGCTCGGCACCCAACGTTCCTGCCCGGCGGCATACCGATTGCCGTCTTCAGATCGATTGAGGCCGCCCGCGCGCATCGGCTTTGTCAGCAAATTCTCTGACGTCCAAAGACCGTCAAAAACAGATGTTTTTTCGTCTAGCTCTAAGGACAAGGTGACCGGGCTGGTCTCCAAGATGGTCAAGCTGGCTTTGGATGTCCCTAGCTTGGCATTAACATATCCGCCTGGCTTCACGCTGAGATCACCGGGGCTTGGGCCAATCCATGGGCCTTCTTGGACAATGGATATGGTGGCGACCGGCATGCCCTCCATCATCTCCAACCGGGCAACGCCTGTGAAGGGATGCTCCGACCCATCGCGTGGGTCTTGATAAAATCCGCTGACCGTTTGGCCATCGCCAAATTTAGCAAGGCCCTGAACCTCGCCCAGACGAGCATCCTGGTAGGAAATTTCCCATGTCGTGCCCGCAAGGGCAAATCGCTGCTGCGTTTGCGCGGCGACGCTTACGACGCCTGATAGGCTGAGGCTCAGCGCGCAGATGAAGGAGACAAGGCCGCGCAGAAGTTTACTCATCGCCAGGGAGCCCCAACGTGAACCATTCGCTCGCGAGCAAATGGCCATCCGGCACCAAATCAACGGTTTTGGTTTGCTTGCCCGCCGTAATTGTCACCTGCCGCTCGGTGGTTTCCTTGGGCTTTTCCATGACCACGCGCACGATATCGCCGATGGAGGCTTCCGCCGATGGGCGATTGCCTCTTTCCGTGCGGCGCTCGAAGTACAGATTGCCTAGCGGTTCTTGGGGGGTGTTCTCCAGAGGCGTGACAGCAATGACGTTGAGATTTTTGACAACCAACGTGCCGCCGCGGGTGCAACTGGTATCGCACAGCTTCCTAGATGCCTTCTTCACCACCAGCGCGATATGCCAATCGCCTGGATCGCTGGGGTCTGGTGCGCGAATTGCGTCTACAATCGTCCCCGCAGGAATGCAGTTATATTGGTCAATGGTCCCTTTATTGCCGCCTGGATATTCTGAATGTGACCCCGGCGTAAGGTTTGAGATGACCCTGCCTGTACTGGCATCAAAAACGATTAGATGCGTGAGGAGGGGATTGAGGCTGACAGGGTAGCAGCGACCCTCCTGGATCTGCAGCGTATATTCCGCCATCCGCCAGCCATACCATTTGTCGGTGGTGATGCGGTTAAAGGTGAGCATGTCTGGTTCTGGCGGCAAGGGGTCAACCGTGATGGACAGGCTGAAGGGTTTTTCATCGGGCTTGCCCTGCACACGCATCGTGACGTCATATTCATATCTGCCCGGAACCAAGGGCGCGTGCGCGCCGCCGCAATCGCCAGCGAGGATTTCAGAGCGCCGATAGGATAAATAGCCCCCTGCTGACGCATAGACGTCTGATCCGCGTATACCGCCGCGCTCACGGCGCTTGCCGCTGCGGGTTATCAAATATGGCACCGCTTTGATGGACGTCGGTTTGTAGTCTTCGCGCTCTTGAAGGCTGCAGGCGATGTCAATCGGTTGGCCGGGCAAAGCGCGGCTTTGCCCGATAGACAAGCTGATCTGCGCCCAAGCAGGTAATGCCAATATGCTTAATACAAATACGTAAGCCAGGCATCTCATTGGCCCATCCCCCCTTGCTTCGGTAGCAGATGATGCAATCAAACACAATTGGACGGCACCAGGCGAGTGCGCATGCGCCCATGGTGTTGGGCATCTAACGGGGGGCGAAACACCTAAGCCTGGCCGAGACAAGTTAAGGAAAAAGGCAGCGCGGCCTCTAACATGGCCATTGTAAAGTCTTGGAAGGCGCGGCTTGAAAAGGTTGGTTTTGGAGCGATTCGCAGCGATTGCAATTGCTGCAGCTTTAGGTTAAAGAGCCCCCAGATTAGGTGGACATTTAGAAGGAAAGGCGTCCATGGGGGACGCTGAAATGACACAGGGATCGTTCGGTCCCACCTTATCCGCCTGCTAGGCGGCGGCTTTTATTATGTAGCCCCGATGTAGGCGTGAGACCTCTGACAACCCGGTATCGATAGCGGCCAAGGGCCGTTTACTGGCATTTGGCCTCACTCTCTTTTTTTAAAAAATAGACCGAACGTTCCGACAGGACAAAATACAGTCAATGTTCAATAAAGTAGTCAAAGAAATGACGTGGGGCGGCCGCAAGCTGACCCTTGAAAGTGGCCGCATCGCGCGCCAAGCCGACGGCGCCGTACTGGTGACCATGGGCGAAACGGCTGTGCTGTGCACCGTCGTCGCTGCAAAATCTGTCAAGCCAGGGCAAGATTTCTTCCCGCTGACGGTCAATTATCAAGAAAAGACCTATTCCGCTGGTAAAATCCCAGGCGGTTTCTTCAAGCGCGAAGGGCGCCCGTCTGAAAAAGAAACGCTGATTTGCCGGTTGATTGATCGGCCCATCCGTCCGCTCTTTCCAGAAGGTTTCCGCAATGAAGTGCAGGTGATCTGCACGGTTGTGAGCCATGACCTCGAAAACGATTCCGACGTTGTCGCCATGATCGGCGCCTCTGCCGCGCTTACGATTTCCGGCGTTCCCTTCCTTGGCCCTATTGGCGGCGCGAAGGTTGGCTATCTTGATGGCGGTTACGTGCTCAACCCGACCATGGAGCAAATCAAAGAGTCCGATCTTGAGCTCATGGTTGCTGGCACCAACGAAGCTGTGCTGATGGTGGAATCGCAGGCCGCTGAGCTGCCTGAAGATGTTATGCTCGGCGCAGTGATGTTTGGCCACAATGAAATGCAGCCGGTCATTGATCTCATTTTAGACCTGGCAGAAGAGTGCGCGAAAGCGCCCTGGGAGCTTGAGGCCCCTGCCGATCACAGCGATTTGAAAGCGAAAATCAAGGAGCTGGCAGAAGCTGATCTGCGCGCGGCATACGGTGAGACGGTCAAGCAGACCCGCTCTGGCCAGATTGCCGATATCAAAGCCAAGGTGAAAGAAGCACTGGTAGACGGCGAAGACGTTACGGAAACGCTGGTTGGTGATTTGCTGAAATCAGTTGAGAAAGATATTGTGCGCGGCTCTATCTTAGAGACCAGCAAACGCATTGATGGCCGCGACCTCTCGACAGTGCGTCCCATCCTATCTGAAGTGGCTGTGCTGCCACGTACGCATGGCTCTGCGCTGTTTACCCGCGGGGAAACACAGTCTTTGTCTGTTTGTACGCTCGGTACTGGCGATGATGAGCAGCTGATCGATGCGCTGGAAGGCAGCTATTACGAGAATTTCATGCTGCACTATAACTTCCCGCCATATTCCGTGGGTGAGACCGGCCGTGTTGGCTTTACTGGCCGCCGTGAAGTTGGCCATGGCAAGCTTGCTTGGCGCGCGCTCAAAGCGGTATTACCTGCTAAGGAAGAGTTCCCTTACACCATTCGCTTGGTCTCTGAGATCACTGAATCCAATGGATCGTCCTCCATGGCGACTGTGTGCGGTGGTTCTTTGTCCATGATGGACGCCGGCGTTCCTCTAACGCGGCCTGTTTCTGGCATTGCCATGGGTCTCATCAAGGAAGGCGAAGACTATGCCGTCCTGTCCGATATTCTCGGTGATGAAGATCATCTTGGTGATATGGACTTTAAAGTCGCTGGCACGGAGGAGGGCATCACCTCCCTTCAGATGGACATTAAGATCACCGGCATTACCGAAGAGATCATGACCCAAGCGCTTGAGCAAGCAAAGGGTGGGCGCATGCACATCCTTGGCGAAATGGCTAAAGCGCTGAGCTCTGGGCGTGAGGAACTTTCTGGTAACGCGCCGCGCATTGAGAGCTTCCAGATCAACAAAGAGAAGATCCGCGAAGTGATCGGCACCGGCGGCAAAGTGATCCGCGAGATTGTTGAAGTTACCGGCGCTAAGGTCAATATTGAAGACGATGGCACAGTCAAAGTTGCGTCCTCTGATCCTGAAGCGATCAAGAAGGCGGTTGATTGGATCCAAGGCATTGTTGCTGAGCCAGAAGTTGGCCGGGTGTACGATGGTAAAGTCGTCAACATTGTTGACTTCGGTGCTTTCGTGAACTTCCTGGGCACCCGCGATGGCTTGGTCCACATTTCTGAAATTGCGCCAGAGCGCATTGAGAAAGTGGCCGATGTGCTTGAAGAAGGCCAAACGGTGAAGGTTAAAGTGCTGCAGGTTGATGATCGCGGCAAAGTGCGGCTCAGCATGAAAGTAGTTGATCAAGAAACCGGCGAAGCGATCGAGTTGCCGCCGCGTGAGCCGCGCGACGGGGATGACGATGACGACGACGGTGGAGACCGTCCACGTCGCCGCAGGCGCCGGCGCGATTAACCTCGCGAAACGACCGCAGGGCGGATAGCTTTTTCGCCCTGCGACATATCGTTAGAAGGCTGCAAATAAATTGTTTAGTCAGTGGGTCTAATGATACTGTCTTGAAGGGGGGGCTGATGGCAGTCACCCTACGTTTTAAGAATGAATTAGAGACCGATTTATGAGTTTGCTCAATCCTGTGCGTATGTCAGGTCGCGAAGTGTTGCCCATTATCGAAGGCGGCAAAGGCGTTGTAATCTCAACTGGCGCATCATCTGGCGCTTGGGCTGCCGCTGGCGGCGTCGGCACCGTTTCGGCTGTCAACGCAGACGGCTATGCGAGCGACGGCAGCATCATCCCGCAGCTCTACCATGGCCGCACGCGCCGTGAACGCCATGAAGAGTTAGTGAAGTATGCCATTGATGGCGGTATTGCGCAGGTGAAAAAAGCCTTTGATATCGCATCAGGCAAGGGCGCCTTGCACATCAATGTGCTGTGGGAGATGGGCGGCGCTGAACGCGTGCTTCATGGTGTGCTGGAGAAAACCAAAGGCCTGGTTAACGGCGTCACCTGCGGCGCAGGCATGCCCTACCGCTTGGCCCAGATTGCTTCGCAATACGGCGTTTACTACTATCCCATCGTTTCCTCCGGCAGGGCATTTCGCGCGCTGTGGAAGCGAGCGTATCACAAGGCCTCCGATTTTTTAGGTGCCGTTGTTTATGAGGACCCCTGGCGCGCAGGCGGTCACAATGGGCTCTCAAATTCGGAAGACCCGAACAAGCCGCAAGACCCATATCCGCGGGTCCGCGAGCTGCGCAAGGTCATGAATGAAGCGGGCCTTCAAGATACTCCAATCGTCATGGCGGGCGGCGTTTGGTATCTGCGAGACTTTAAAGACTGGATTGATAATCCAGAAATAGGGCCAATCTCATTTCAGTTCGGTACCCGACCGTTGCTGACAAAAGAAAGTGAAATCTCACAAGACTGGAAAGACAAACTCATGCGCCTGGTGAAAGGCGATGTGTTCTTGCACAAATTTTCGCCCACCGGATTTTATTCATCCGCCGTCAGCAACCCATATTTGGATGAACTCAAAGAGCGCTCTGAGCGCCAGATTGCGTTCACACCCGAAGCGGTTGGCGAACATGATACGGTGCTGCAATTTGGCCCCCGCGGCAAGAAAGTGTTTGTCACGCAGCCCGACAAAGTTCGCGCGCTTGAGTGGATGTCCGTCGGCTTTACGGAAGCGCTGAAGACGCCCGATCAAACGTTGATCTTTGTTGATCCAGACAAACGCGATGAAATTCGCAAGGATCAAGTCGATTGCATGGGTTGCTTAAGCCAGTGCCAGTTTTCAAACTGGGCCGACAACGAAAAGAACTCTACAGGCCGCAAAGCGGACCCGCGAAGCTTCTGTATTCAAAAGACGCTGCAAGACATTGCTCATGGCGGCGATGTAGAAAACAATCTCATGTTTGCCGGTCACGGTGCGTATAATTTCGCCAAAGATCCCTTCTATTCAAATGGATTCGTACCGTCAGTGAAGCAATTAGTCGACCGGATCATGACCGGAGACTGATTATTTAGAGTTATTTGTATCTGTTTTTGTTGTTCTGTGTCAGTCATATGACAATAAGACTAGATCTCATATAGTCTTTCTGTAATAGTTCTTTTGCAATAAGTGCAGGGACGGGGGCGGTGCCCCTTAGAAAGGCTAGCCATCATGGATACAATTGTTTCACGCACGAATTTTAACCGTCCATTCTCAAATGTGGTCAACCAGCTTCGTTCCGTTGGCTTGAGACCCACGCGCCAACGTTTAGCCCTCGCCAAATTGCTGTTTGATGCCGATGAAACTCGCCATGTCTCTGCTGAGGCGCTACATGCGGAGGCCGTTGAGTCAGATATCCGTGTTTCCCTCGCTACGGTTTATAATACCCTTCATCAATTTGTGGATGTTGGGCTTTTGCAAGAAGTTGTGGTGGACTCCAACCGGACGTATTTTGATACAAACACTGCGTCGCACCATCATTTCTTTGAAAAAGGAACAGGCCTGCTGGTCGACATCCCAGAAACCAGCGTCGCTGTCGATGTGAAAAACTCTGTCCCGAGCGGCATGCGCGTTGTATCGACAGAAGTGGTGTTCCGTCTTGAGCCCCATGATGGTCCAAGCCGCACAGATAAAGCTGTAAACGACAATTAGTTAGAATAATTCTGACGCGGACGCGTTAATTGGCGCGTCACTTGCGACACTATTGGTCGAAGTCTTCGCCTTCAAATGTGCCCCATAAATGAGTGCGTAAAATCCAACCTGTCGCCGCTCCAACAGTGATCCGGCACCAAGCACCCTGGCAAATGCGGATCGTGCCCACATTTCCTGCCTCGATCTGATAGGCTTCATTGGCATCCGCGCGCGGGCGATCAAACATTGTGCGCGTACGGTCCATCACAAACGCCGTGCGCCGCTCTGACAAGAGATCAGCGCGCATCCACCCGCTTACCCCTTCAGGGTCAACAACTTTACGCCAGTTGTCATATTGCTCCACAACAAGCACCGGCAAACCCGCGCGCACATAAACCCATTGTATGAGCGAATCTTTCCGCGGGGCTGCGCGCATGTTTGCTTCATCGGCGATGATTGACATAAACATGCCGTCCTGTTCAGCAACCGGGTCATAGCTTTGTGCGTTGCCAATAGAACCTACGGGCGCCGCGAGCGCGGCGCTAAGAAAACTAACAGACACGAGTGCCGCAATGGCAGAAATTACATGCTTCATGGTCTCGCCAAATCATTCCTTCATGACAATGCTGCACAATGTGTAAGTTCTGATGCGGCGTGCTGCAATGGTTCTTGTTGAGTTGCAGTGGGACTGATAACACAGCTATGGATTAAGGTGCATAGACAAGTCGTCATCCCAAGGCTTGTAAGGTACTGGTTTAGTTGAAACATATGTTGGTCTGGTAAACGCGCAGATGCCAAAAAAGAAACTCTCTATCGTCGTGACACGCAGGCTTCCTGATGCGATTGAAACGCGCATGATGGAGCTCTTTGATGCGAAGCTTAACCTCGATGATACGCCTTTAACCCGGCCGCAATTGATAGACGCCATGAAGACCGCTGATGTCCTCGTGCCCACCGTGACGGATGATATCGACGCCGGCATCCTCTCTCATGCCAACCCAGACCTGCGCTTGATCGCTAATTTTGGTGCAGGCGTCGATCATATCGATCTGGCAAGTGCGCGCCAACGCAACATCACGGTGACCAATACGCCTGGTGTTTTGACAGAAGATACCGCTGATATGACCATGGCGTTGATGCTCGCGGTGCCGCGGCGGATTTTCGAAGGTGCACAGGAGCTTAAAGAGGGCAATTGGACTGGCTGGGCGCCTACGCACATGCTTGGTACGCGCATCACCGGCAAACGCTTGGGCATTGTGGGTATGGGCCGCATTGGGACCGCCGTCGCCCGCCGCGCCAAAGCTTTTGGCCTCTCGATCCATTACCATAATCGCCGTCCGCTTCCAGAACCGCTGGAAGATGAATTGGAAGCGACTTATTGGGATAGCCTTGACCAAATGCTCATGCGGATGGACATTGTATCGCTCAATTGCCCGCATACACCTGCCACCTTCCATCTCCTGTCGGCGCGCCGCTTAGCGCTGCTTCAGCCACATGCCTATGTCATCAATACCGCGCGCGGTGAAGTTGTGGATGAGAACGCGCTTATTCGGCTGCTGCGCTATGATAAAATCGCTGGCGCAGGCCTGGATGTTTACGAAAACGCGCCTGAAGTGAACCCCGAGCTGTTGAAGCTGAAAAACGTGGTGGCGTTGCCGCATCTGGGCTCTGCCACACGCGAAAGCCGGCAGGAAATGGGCGAAAAGGTCATTATAAATATTAAGACCTTCGCGGATGGGCATAGCCCGCCAGACCGCGTGGTTTTGGATATTTAGGCTGCAGCGCCACCCTCTAACAGGGCGTCAATCTCCGCATCGCTATAGCCAATTTGGCCGAGAACATCGCGCGTGTCTTCGCCAGGTTTCGTCAAGTCTTTGCGCAGTTGAAGGCGCTCGCCGCCCATTTCAATCGGCAAGTTCGGCAATTTCGCGCTCTCACCATTGTTTGGCATCGTAACGCGCATAAGCCCGCCAGACGCATTCAGATGAACGTCATCAAATAAGTCTTCTGGTTTTGCGATTGGCGCAAACGGCAGGCCAGTCTTTTCGAGCTTGTCGGTTAGGTCATCCTTTGACATTTGCTTAAACAGCTCTTGTAGCTTTGGAATGATGGCATCGCGCTTGGCAACACGGCCAGCGTTTTTGGCCAGCGCGTCATCATTCGCCCAGTCTTCAAGCCCGAATGCGTTGCAAAACTTGGTCCATTGGGTGTCGCTCACTACGCCAACGAACACCAACTCGCCGCCTTTGGTTTCAAACTTGTCGTACACTGCCCAGGCTGAAATGCGCGCTGGCATGGGTTTGGCTGGTTGGCCGGTGACGGCCATTTGTGCCATATGCTGGCCAACGGAAAAGACCGTGCTTTCATAGAGGGAGCTTGTCACATGCTGGCCTTTGCCGGTGCGTGCGCGCTCCACCAACGCTGCTTGAACCGCAATGGCGCCAAACATGCCGCCCATCATATCAATCACCGAGCTGCCAGCGCGCAGCGGCTGGCCAGGAGGCCCGGTCATGTATGCCAATCCGCCCATCATCTGCGTGACTTCATCGAGCGCTGTGCGGTGGTCATAAGGCCCCGTGAGAAAGCCTTTGGCAGAACAATAGATCAAGCCCGAGTTGCTAGCAGACAGAACGTCATAGCCTAGGCCAAGCTTCTCCATGCCGCCGGGCCGGAAATTTTCAATGAACACATCCGCGCTATCAATGAGTTTGCGCGCAGCAGCCATGCCTGCGTCTGATTTGATATCCAGGCAAACGGATCGCTTATTGCGGTTATACATAGGAAAGTAACCAGCGCCGGAGCCGACGAGGCGGCGCGTATTGTCGCCCTTTGGGGGCTCAACTTTGATCACGTCAGCGCCGAGATCGGCCAGGATAAGCCCAACTGTAGGCCCCATCACCATGTGGGAAAACTCAATGACTTTGATCCCGGCAAGCGGGCAGGGCGCGTCAGACATGGGCGGAACCTCTCCTAGACTCGATTTTATGATTGATGCGCTTTATATATGGCGCACAAATTGTCCGGACAACTTCTAAAGCGTTGGAACCCCGCCCTATGAGCAAAGCTGCAGCTGAGAATGCCATTTTGATCAGTGAAGTTGGCCCACGCGATGGCCTCCAAAACATCAAACAAATCATGCCGACGCAAGCGAAGAAGCGCTGGATTAAAGCGCTGGCGGCGGCAGGCGTAAAGGAAATCGAGGTGGGGTCTTTCGTTCCAGCGAAAGTTCTGCCGCAGCTCGCCGATACAGCGGAGATCGTAGACTTTGCACGCACGATACCGGGCCTGGATGTGGCTGTTTTGGTGCCGAATCTGCGCGGCGCTGAAAACGCGCTCAAGGCCGGGGCGCATAAGATTACCATTCCGCTGTCGGTGTCTGAGACCCACAGCTTGAAAAATGTCAATCGAACGCATGCGCAAATGCTTGAGGCCGTCAAAGCCATCGCTGGGAGGATCAAGGAGCAGCCTGTCGATGAGCGCCCTTCTTTTGAAGGGGGGCTATCCACCGCTTTTGGCTGCACCATCGAAGGGCATATTCCAGAAAAAACCGTGCTATCGCTTGCTGAAGCGCTAATGGAAGCGGGCTGCGATGAGGTTGGACTTTCGGATACCACCGGTTATGGCAACCCAGCACAAGTCAAGCGCCTTGTGCGAGAAACGCGCCGAGTGGTTGGCGCTGAAAACTGCACCGGCGTGCACCTTCACAATACGCGCGGGCTTGGCCTTGCTAATGCGCTTGCCGCGCTTGAAGAAGGGATCACCACCGTCGATGCCTCTCAAGGCGGTCTTGGCGGGTGCCCCTTTGCGCCCGGCGCGTCTGGTAACATCGTGACAGAAGACCTTGCCTTCATGCTGGAAGCCATGGGCTATGAAACGGGCATTGATTTAGGCGCGCTTATGGCCTGCCGTTCTATCTTAACGGAGAATATTCCAGGCGTTGAGCTCTATGGCTTTACCCCAGATGCCGGCCTGCCGCTCGGCTTTGCCGATCAAAAGGCAGAAGCTGCTTAGGCGTTGTTTCCAGCGGTAAATCCGGCGCCGGGCGTGCCGGTCATGAAGATGTGCACCTGCGCTATTTCGCCTTTTGCATTGAAATGAAAGTGATTGGCATTGCGCATAAGCTGCACGGCGCCCGCCGTATTCTCCATTTCAATCTCAAAATGCACGCTAGCGGCTTGGTTCACGTCGTCCGCCATGGCGTGAAGGATACGCACATCAATGCGTGGGTAAGTTTCTAGAAACTCGGTAAAGTGTGCCTTGATGGCTTGTTTGCCTTCATAGTGGATGGCCTGGGCCACAGCGGTCATCACCGCGTCCTCGCTAAAGGGCGCCATAACGGCAGCGATGTCATGGCGTCCCACACTTCCAAAATAGCCATCAGTGGCCATGGTTATGAGGACTTGGTGTGATAGAGGCATTGCTTTTGTATTTCGCAGCTTTAGGGTCTTCCCCTATGTCTGAAGGAGCGGTAAATGTCACAGGAATTTAAAGCCATCGTGGTGCGTGATCGCGGCGATGAAAAGCCGAGCGCGCAAATTGAAACGCTAAGCGAAGCGGATTTGCCCGATTTGCCTGTCACAGTCGATGTGGCATTCTCCACAATGAATTATAAGGATGGCCTCGCCGTAAGCGGCGCAGCGCCAATTTGCCGGTCCTTGCCCATGGTGTGCGGCATTGATCTAGCTGGCACGGTTGCAAGCAGCAGTGATGACCGTTTCGCTCCCGGCGACAGCGTACTGGTGAACGGCTTTGGACTGTCAGAGGTGCATTGGGGCGGCTATACGCAGCGCCAACGCCTTGATCCAGACTGGATTGTAAAACTGCCGCCGGCATTTACTGCTGAGCAGGCTATGGCAATTGGTACAGCAGGCTATACGGCCATGCTCTGCGTAATGGCGCTGCTCGATCATGGCCTGACACCTAGTGATGGGCCGATTGCTGTATCTGGCGCGTCGGGCGGCGTGGGTTCTGTCGCCATTATGGTGTTAAAGAAATTGGGGTTTGATGCTATCGCCATTTCTGGTCGGCCAGAAGAAAATAAAGCGCATTTTACAGCTCTGGGCGCTGCAGACATTGCTGCGCGGGAGGATTTTGACCGCAAATCAAAACCGCTTGAAAAAGAGCGCTTTGCTGGCGCCATAGACAGTGTCGGCTCCAAGACTTTGGCGACTTTGCTGGCTCAGACACGCTATGAAGGCGTCGTTGCAGCTTGCGGCTTGGCAGGCGGCGTAGACCTACCTGCGACTGTCATGCCCTTTATCCTGCGCGGGGTCACGCTGCGGGGCATCGATTCCGTTATGGCGACAATGGAGCGCCGCGTGCGGGCGTGGGATATGCTCGCAGAGCTCATCAATGCTGACGCACTGGCGGCGATGTATAGCGTTAAACCGATGAGCGATGCGCCAGTACTTGCGAAGGACTTACTCGCTGGAAAGGTCACTGGCCGCATCGTAATTGATGTGAATCGCTAACCGCCAATCACCCTTAAAGCAGCCTTAACCCCTGCGCTGCTAGGCCTGTTTTACAAACAAGCGGGTCAGCAACAGCGTGCGGTTATGAGGCAAAGCTCCTTAAGGCGGATACTAATTGTCGTTTCTTTGGCAGGCTTGCTGCCAACACTCTTGCCGCTTGGGTTTTTGGTTTTGCGCGGTCATGAATGGCGCGTGAAGATGCTGTCGGCGATATGCGTAGTTTAACCTATGCGCTTTCCTCACAATTCAATATGGCATTTACCGGAGTTGAAGACACGCTCGTTGAGCTTGGAAGTGTAGAACAAGTTATGTCGGCATCCAGTGAAACTTGTAGCTCCTGGCTGCGCAAATCCTGGCCGAAACAGGACTATGTGAACGGTATCTTCAAGGTAGATTCTGCTGGCACGATTACCTGTTCCTATGATGAAAATCTCGCAATTACAGAATTAGATATTGGGTTTGATTTGGCTCGGCCAAGTGTTTTCAATGAAGTTCTCTTTTCGTATGCCCGTGAAAGCCGCACAACAGGGCGGCCGGTGATTGGCATAACGCGCACTTTCTGGAACGATGGCCATCCGTTCCGGCTGCTGATCACGCTTGATGTGGACTGGATGGAAGACACGATAAAAGCTGCGGGTGTTCCGGAGTCCAGTCGTTTCTTTTTGCTAGATGCTGATGGCGTTATTGTTCTGGCTCTGCCAAACGGTATTGCATATCCAGGCGATAGAGTACCGACTTTTCGCGGTATCGTGGCGCCGCGCCAAGATCCAATTGTTCACGTATTGAGTGCCGGATTTGACGGCAAAGAACGTATCTCGTCGACCGTGAAACTTCATGAATTCAATGATGGTCAAACCCTGACGATGAGCCTCACATCTAGTCCTGATGTGCTGTATGCGCAGGCCAGAGAAATCCTATTTATTGGAAGTATAACACTATTGTTCGCTCTGGGCGGGGTTATGTTCTCCCAGTGGGTGATCTTGCGCCGTTATCTGTCGCATCCAATGAAGCGTATTTTGTCCTACACGCGTGAGCTTGCAGCTGGAGCAGAGCCCAAACCACTTGAGATAGACGGTCCCGCGCCACAGGAGCTGAACGCCATTGCGGATGCAACGCAGAAGATGGCTTATGAAAACCAAAGCCGGGCCAGCGCTTTGTCTGAAGCCTTGCAGAATCTTGAACGCGCTGAAGACGTGGCCCGCCTCGGCCATTGGCGCTTGGATTTGAAACAAGGCAGTCTGTTTTGGTCGGACGGCGTGTACCGCCTTCACGGATTAGAGCCAAGCGGGTTCGAGCCAACCTTGCAAAATGCCGTTGATCGATATCATCCCGATGATCGCGGCGCTATGGAAGCTTTGGTCGAGGAAGCCATAGATACGGGCAAACCGTTTGATACCGTTAAGCGCATTGTCAAAAGTGATGGAAAGTACCTTTACGTCCGCGCTCGCGGGTTCGTCATGAGAGATCGCAGCGGTGAAACGCTGTCTGTGTTTGGAATCATAATAGATGTTGATGCGCCTAAGCGCGCCGCGCGTGAGCTAGAGCGGGCTCAAACAGCGGCCCAAACTTTGGCAGAAACAAGAGCGCAGTTGCTCGCAACGGTTAGCCATGAAATTAAGGCGCCTGTTGGCGCCATCTTGGAAATTTGCCGCACAGTCAAAAACTGTAAAGACCAAAGCGACACCGACGGCCATTTAGCGTTGATCGATTCAACCGGGCAGATGCTGCTGGCGGTGATTGGTGATTTGTTGGATTCCAGCGTCATAGAATCAGGATATTTTAAACTGCGCCGGCGTCAGAGCGACGTGCGAGCGCTTCTGCAGCAGTGCCATCAGACGTTCCAGGTTGCTTATGGCAGCGATGCAATTTCTTTGAGCTTAGAAATCGCGCCCGACATTCCCAAAACGGTTTTCATTGACCCGCAGCGCCTGCGCCAAGTGCTGTTCAATTTGCTAAGCAACGCCTGCAAACAAATAGGTCGTGGCGATGTCAAGCTCTCGGCTCATTTGGACGGCGCTTCTTTAGCGCTCCGCGTCAGCGACAACGGCCCTGGCATGAGCGCTGCTGTGCAGGAAAACCTTTTCAAGCCATATGCTAGCCTCGCATCCAGGGCCATTTCTCCCGGAAGCACAGGCCTGGGGCTGGCAATTGTGCAAACCCTTGTGACAGAAATGCAGGGCCAAATCAGCGTGCAGTCAGCGCTGGGGAACGGATGCGTTGTTACTGTAATTCTGCCTGTTGAGAACGCCCAAGAGCTGCAGATCGATGAAGACAACGCCCCTTCCCCACACTCTCTCCAAAAGGCTACTGGTCCAGTTTTGGTGGTTGAAGATAATCCTGTAAACCAAAAACTCATTACAGCGCATCTGGAAAAGCGCGGCATCCCATTTGTGCTGCACGGTGACGGGCAAAGCGCTATGGAATGGCTTTTAAGCTTAGATGCGGCAGCGATTGGCACTCTGCCATGTCTGGCTCTCCTGGATATCAATATGCCGCGATTAGACGGAATTGGGCTATCTGAGTTCATCCGGCGCCAATGGGCAGGCCCTCGGGATCTGCCGATTTATCTCGTAACGGCAGATGTGATAGTGGATCACGATTACGCTATCAAAGACTTGGCCATTGATGGTTTTGTTGCTAAACCAATTGACTTCACAGCACTATTTGAGATCGTTGAAAGCGCCATGGCGCTCGCGAAAAAGGCTGCCTAGTCTCGCAAGAAAAATGCATCAGCAATGGCATTGGTGATGGTTACTACATCGCCTTGCACATCATCGATCCATTCATGCATCCCATCGGCAATCACGACCTCTATCTTTGCCTCCGCGGTCTGCCGTGCCAAGGCTTTAGCCTCTTCCAAGGCGAGTTGTCCGCCTTCTAACGCGTAGCGCACGATCAGTTCTTCCAGCATATTCGCTGCGCGATTGGTGCAAAACCGCACAGACCGTGCAAGCCGTTCGTCCAGCAGCAAGAAACCTGCGACCTTCGTCCCAGTCAAGCCGCGGTGATAAATGCGGCGGTAGGCCTGAAACCCCGCAGCAGATCGCAGCACGGCGTTCCATTGGCTGACATCAACTTGGGATCCAATCTCAGCTTTTTTAGGCAGCAGCAGATGGTATTTTACATCGACGAGCCGTGTTGTCTGGTCTGCACGCTCTAGATTCAGCCCAGTGCCGTAGAAATACCATTCCTCGTCCCGGAATAAGGTCTCGCTAACGAGGCCTGCATGCGTCTGGCAGTTGCGCTTAATCATCTCGCAAAAGTCAGCGATCTTTTCATCGCGCAGCTGGCTGCGGCGCAGGCCTTGGAGTTCTGAATGGAACTTGTTGATATGTGTCCACATCTCCGTTGACATCAGAGGCCTTAGCGCGCGGGCATTTTCGCGGGCAAAGCCGATATTACTGATGATGGAGTTGGGGTTTTCTTGGTCTAGCGTATAGAAATAGACGATGTCGCCAACGTGTTTTTCATCATAGCGCTGCGCATATTCTCCCTCTTCAGAATACAGCGCAAGGACAGCGTCCCAAGGCTTTAAATCATCCCCGTCACGGCCAAAGCTCGCTGTTACATTGAGCACGCGCGCTAAATTGTTCGCGCGTTCAATTTGCCGCGCCATCCAAAAGACCGCTTCAGCTTGTCTGCTCAGCAAATTATGCAAGGACCCAGGTGTCCTTTGATCCGCCGCCTTGACTGGAATTCACCACGAGAGAGCCTTTCTTAAGCGCAACGCGCGTTAGCCCGCCAGGCAGAACCCAGGTGCTGTCGCCAGTGATGGCAAAGGGGCGTAAATCAACATGGCGTGGTTCCACACCTGTGCGGGTGAGCGTTGGAGACGTCGATAGTTTCAAGACCGGTTGGCTGATGAAGTTCGCTGGATCAGCTTTGAGCTTCTTGCGCGCGTCCGCGAGTTCCTTTTTGGTGGCTCTCGGGCCAATGACCACGCCATAGCCGCCAGATTCGCCAACGGGTTTCACGACCATCTCGTGCATATTCTCGAGGGTATAGGCCAGTGCGTCTGGCTCGCGGCAGATATGTGTTTCAACGTTTTTGATGATGGGCTCTTCATCCAAATAGTATTTCACGATGCGCGGCATGTAGGCGTAGATCGCTTTATCATCTGCAACACCGGTGCCGATTGCGTTTGCCAGAACGACATTCTTTTTAAACATGGCTTTCACAATGCCGGGTACACCAAGGAGACTGTCACTTCGAAATACGTCAGGATCGAGGAAATCATCGTCGATACGGCGATAAATCACGTTCAGCCGCTGCAGACCGCGTGTGGTGCGCATGTAGACTTTATCGTTTTCAACGATCAGGTCTCGGCCTTCAACTAGCGGCACGCCCATCTCGCGCGCGAGAAAGACATGCTCAAAATATGCGGAGTTAAAGACACCAGGCGATAACAGCGCGACAGCGGCATGGTCTGCGCCGCCAGGCCACATTTGAGATAGCCCTTCCACCAGTCGCTGCCCGTAATCGGACACAGGCCGTACTTTGATGCCCTTCATCAAGTCCGGGAAGGTGCGCTGCGTTAGATGCCGATTTTCAACCACATAGCTGACGCCTGACGGCGTTCTTGCATTATCTTCAAGAACATAAAATTCGCCATCCCCGCCGCGCACAAGGTCCGTACCGCAAATGTTGACCCAAGTGCCGTGCGGTTGGCGTACGCCTTCCATCAAGGCCTGGTACCCCTTGTTTTTCACCACCAAGTCTCGAGGGACCGTGCCATCGTTAAGAATATGCTGTTCGTTGTAGATATCGCTTAAAAACGCATTAAGCGCTGCAACGCGCTGGACCACGCCGCGCTCAATCACGTCCCATTCGTTTGCCGTTATAATGCGAGGTATCGCATCAAACGGCAGTACGCGATCGATTTGCTTAGCATTTTTATAGACAGTGAACGTAATGCCTAAGTTGCGCAGCTCTTGATCCACATCCTTCGAGCGCCGCTTGAACACTTTGAGGTCTTGCCTGTTAAGCTCGCGCACGACAGCACGGCAAATGTCGGCGCGGTCGCCGCCGTGTCCGAACATCTCGTCGAAATATATCCCGCTATCATAGTCAGATAGCAGGCCGCCTGTTGGGATTGCCATTTTTAACACCTGCATCATGCACCAACGCTAAGGTAGCTAACTTGGTTCCAAAAAAAAGCAAATGGCTGAATACATCCATTCAACCTGCAACAAACCCGCGCTAAAGGGGGATGACGTCAACCTCCACATCGACGCCGTGTTCACCGCCGCCGAACGTAACGCCGTTAATGGGGCTTACGTCGCCATAGTCACGGCCCCAGGCCAGCGTGACATGCTCATCTTGAACAATCACGTTATTTGTCGGGTCTAGGTCGACCCACCCATCTTCGCCGATCCATACTGAAAGCCACGCGTGGCTTGCATCGGCCCCTTGCAAGCGCTCTTGGCCTTCGGGTGGATGCGTTAGCAAATATCCAGAGACATATCGTGCAGGTAAACCAACGGCGCGTAGGCAAGCGATTTGTAGATGTGCAAAGTCCTGACAAACCCCGCGCTTTAACGTCAAAACATCGTCGACCGGCGTATCCACATCCGTCGCAGTACCATCGTAGGTAAAGGTGGAAAAAATGTGCTCCATCAGAGCGCACGCGCCTTGCAACACTGGGGTGCCGGGCGGGAAGAAGCGTTTGGCGATTTCGAGTAATTCAGGGCCAGGCTGTATGCGCGGCGAGCGGTAGTAAAACTGCCGTACAAACAACGCCTCGCTCGATATGTCCTTGTGAAGGGCGTCTATCACCGCTTCCCAGCTGGGCGTGTCGCCGGGTTTGGATACTTTGAGCGGCTCGACAGTGACGCGGCTCGTCGCCGTTATGGTGGTTTTAAAATGCTCTTCATCCAGGCTTGCAAGTGTTGTGACGTTGCCAAAGTAGTCGCGCGCCTCGCGCCAAGTAGCAGGTGCCGGATCAGTAAGCAGGGTCGTCGATTCGACCAGCTGTGTCGCCGTTGAGCGCGGCGTTAAGTGCATGAAATGCTGAGATAAAGATACCGGCAACGAATATTTGTACGTCGTTTGATGGCGCACGCTATAGCGTCGGAAAGTGCTAGAGGCCGACACTATACGCTCTCCCGCTTAAACAAATGGCGCCGAGCGCTCACCATTTCTGCGTGGCTAAAATAGCTACGTGCGATGGCTGGGCCAAATTCTAAAAGGGTTTCCTCAAAATATGCGAGCAAAGTTGAGAGTTCCGCACGAACAGCATTTTTGTCGGCTGCGCTGAGGTCTACGACATGCGCAAGACGTAACTTACTGAGCAAGTCATAGATCAAGTGATGTTCTGGCGCCATCATAGGCGCGCTGTCTGGCGATAAATCGCTCAGGTGGCGGTCAATTTGGGCTAGCTGAAAGGCAACAGAGCGCGGATTGGTTTCGTCCTGCAAAAGCAAATCGAGCACCGGGGCAACCATAGGGTTGGTCATATAGCGCGCGCGGTAGGTCATGAAACTATCGGCCAGATCAAGCAGCAACACTAGGCGGCCGTCGCGGACTTTTCCGGTCGTCACCAGCAGCTGTGAGATCGTTTCAATCATGTGTAGCCCGCGCTCTAACCGTCGGCCCATGTCCAGGAAGGACCAACCAGAATTGCGCGTCATGTTTTCCTGAGACTGGCCAGCAAAGGCATTCAAGATGATAATCATGTCATCCAAGATCGGCAGCGCGCTGATCAAGTCCACATCTGTATTGCGCACTTGCGACAGCTGCACATTCTGATCTTGCAGGCGCTGCAGCGTTTTAAAGGTCGTTGGGCTGAGGCGGTCACGCACGCGCCCGGCTGTCCCAACCACCCCGCTCATGCAGCTTGGCAGACTGTAACTGATGGCATGATCGGCAAGAACAAGCCTTAAACGGTCTGGAAAGCCGACGCTTTGCCGCCCCTTTTTAGATTGCAAGAGACCAGCGCGGCGCATGATCGGCAAAGCCGCCGCTGCAAGCGCTGCCGGATCCGCTGCAATCTGGCCATCCTGTGTGAGAGCGCCGATGACAGTGCGCAGTAACCGGCAGGTGACTTCGGTGCGCTCTGCATAACGGCCAAGCCAAAACAGATTATCAGCCGCCCGGCTGGCCAAGTCTTTGCCCGTCCGGCGGATTTTAACGGCGCCGTCCTCGCGCGGCAGCAGAGTGACTGCTTGTTCGCGTGTTTTAGAAAGTATCCAGCAGTCTTTCATCGTCGTGGCAGAAAAGTCGGACGTCGTTGCTGTTTGTCCCGGTTGCCCGCTCAACACCAATCCGCCTGGCATCACAGTAAAATCGCCATCACCTGCCGTAACGAACAGGCGCAGGATATAGGGAGCGGGTACGAGGGATTGGCCGGATTGGACTGGCGTAGTGGGCAAGGCCATACGCTCTTGGCCAATGATGCGCTTGCCGTAATAAGAGAGCAATTCCCGGCGCTCGCTCGCTGGTGCTTCTAAAATAGTCTTCTGCGCATGCGTGTCGCCGTCAAAAGCTGCACCAATAGATAGATCGTCAAAATTCTCATGTACATAATCCGCGGCTGCAGGTTCTCCGCACCACCAGGTGGCCAGGTTTGGCAGCACGAGCTCATCTTCAAGCACTTGTTCGCATAGTTCTGGCATATAGCCCGCCAGCGCGCTGGTTTCGACAAGGCCACTGCCGAGTGCGTTGGCGACGGCAACGCCTTTATTGCGTATGGCGGTTACAAGCCCGGGTATGCCAACTGCCGAGCGCGCGTCGAGCTCTAAGGGGTCGCACTGAAAGGCATTTATTTGCCGCAACAAAACGTCGACCTGTTTGAGCCCATCTAGCGTTTTGAAATACACGCGGCCGTTGCGCATCGTCAGATCTGGCCCTTCGGCCATGGTATACCCTAAATAGCGCGCCAAATACGCTTGGGCCAAAAAGCGCGGATCGCTTGGGCCGCTCGTATAGCACAAAACGCGCGGTTCTTCTTTGCCAGACAGCGCGGCGATCTGGTCTTGGAACGTTTGGAAATATCCCGCTAAGCGCCGCACACCAAGCGCGCGCACCATTTCTGGGTAGAGCTGGCCCATCAAAATGCGGTTTTCCAATGCAAAGCCACTTGCGGCAGTGGCTTGGCTATGGTCGCGAACGACCCACCATTTCCCATCTGGGCCGCGCGCCACATCCATAGCAAAGGAGTGTAAGTATGTGCCGCCAATCGGCTCCACTCCGTGGAGCGGCCTTAGAAAATCCGGGTTCGCTAGTGCGAGCGCAGGCGGCAGGAGGCCATTTTTAAGGAGAGTTTGCGGGCCATATAGATCAGCCAAAACTAAGTTGAGTAGCTGCGCACGCTGACAAGCGCCTTGTTTGAGCGTTTCCCAATCGTCTTCCGGTAGGATCAGCGGAACAGGATCAACAGACAGCGGGCGCGCAGCACTTGAGTTTGCGCTATCGGTGACTGCGTAGGTGAGGGCATTTTCTAAAAGCGCTCTATCCAGGCGCGATGCGCGGCTGTTTGTCAGCGCGGGATTAAGACCCTGCGGGTTTTCGTAAAACGTTTTCCAATGTGGGCGAATTTGCCCGCGACCGTCGATGAGTTCATCGCGGTGATCTAACGCTGAATAATCCAAAGAAGAGAGAGTAAAACCGGACGTCGCTTGAGTGGGCACGCGGCTAGCGCCTTTTATTCAGATATAAAACATTTGGACTACTTAGCACCAACGCAAATCAAGGCAATAGGGGAAACGCGTTTGCTTCAAACTGCGCGGCGCTGGGGTATCCCCGATGCTATGGCCGCCGCTAATAAAGCGCGCAAGTCTACGCCCTTCGGCCTCATTACTATTGACTGGAAGTGCTTCATGACTGCGCCCGCCCGGGTGCGCGACATGGTAGGTGCAGCCGCCAATTGAACGGCTGTGTATCTTGTCGTAGATGTCAAAGCGTAGCGGCGCATGAATTGGCAATGTGGGCTGCAGACTGCGGGCAGGTTGCCAGGCTTTAAAGCGAACACCGGCGACATAGCTACCTGGCGTCTGGGTTTGCGTTAGCGGGACCTCATAGCCGTTGCAGCCGATGACATAGCGCTCTGGGTCAAAGTGCTCGACATCGACTTGCATGCGCTCGAGCGATGAATCGACATAGCGCGCCGTCCCACCAACGGCGCCTTCTTCGCCTAAAACATGCCATGGCTCTAGCGCCTGGCGCAGCGACACCGTCATGCCAGCTTGCTGCGTGCGGCCATAAAGCGGGAAGCGGAAATCATAAAAGGCTTCAAACCAGGTTTCGTCAAAATCGAAACCATGGCCGCGCAAGTCTTCAAGGACGCAGCAGAAATCCTGCCAAATGAAGTGCGGCAGCATGAATTTATCATGCAGCGCCATACCCCAATCAATCAATTTTCCGCGATAAGGGTTTTTCCAAAAACGGGCAACGAGCGCCCTTAACAGCAGCTGCTGCACCAAGCTCATTTTCGGGTGCGGCGGCATTTCAAAGCCGCGAAACTCTAAAAGTCCGAGGCGTCCTGTTGGTCCGTCGGGAGAATAGAGCTTATCGATGCAAATCTCAGTCCGGTGCGTGTTGCCTGTGGAATCAATAAGTAAGTTACGCAGCAACCGGTCGACGCTCCACGGCTGCACAATCCCATCCTGATTGGCTAAGCGATCAATTTCTTTAAACGCGATTTCAAGCTCATACAGACTATCCGTCCGCGCTTCATCAATGCGAGGCGCTTGGCTTGTTGGGCCAATGAAAAGGCCGGAGAACAGATAGGAGAGGCTTGGATGTTGCTGCCAGAAGGTCAACATCGATCTCAGCAGGTCAGGCCGCCGCAAAAAGGGCGAATCTTCGGGCTTTTCGGCGCCCATAACCACGTGATTGCCGCCGCCTGTGCCGGTGTGGCGACCATCGATCATGAATTTCTCGGCCGTCAATCGGCTTAGCCGGGCATCTTCATAGAGCGATGTGGTGATGTGTTTAATCTCATCCCAGCTTCGCGCGGGGTGAATATTGACCTCAATCACGCCTGGGTCAGGCGTCACTTTCATGACATTGAGCCGGCTATCGCTTGGCGGCATATAGCCTTCGATGTGTATGGGTTGGCCAAGCTCTTCGGCGCTTTCTTCCACAGCCTGGATCAGGTCTACATAGTCGTTCGCACGCTCTGTCGGCGGCAAAAACACACACATATGCCCGCCGCGAACTTCAACCGACAGCGCTGTACGCACGGGCTCACCCACGAATAAGACTTGTTCATGCGTGTCTTGGCGCTTTTCCGCATCCCGCTCTTTGTCGTCTTCGTTTTGACGCTGCTTTTTCAGCGCCTGCTTTGGCGCAAAGGGGTCGGCGGGGAAGAAATAAGGGTAGGCCGCTTTTGGCACCCAAGGCAGGGATTCAATCGGCAAGCGAAACCCAACGGGAGAATCGCCAGGAAGCAAATAAAGCTTGTTGCGCCGGGATTTCCACATTTCGGAACGCCACCCGCCGCGGTCAGCATCTTGCTGGCGCTGAACTGGCAGAACATATCCCGTCGGTTTGCCAAGGCCGTGTTCAAACACGCGGATAAGCCGGGCTCGTTCTTCCGGGTCACTCAACTTGCTATCGTCGATCGTGACATTGTTTGGCAGGCGCGCTTCTTTCCCAGTATAGGGAACTGGGTCTTCATACACTGGCTGCGCGAACTTAGCGCTTAACCCAAGGTTTTGCGCCAAGGTTTGCGTGAATTTCGCCACGTCTTCATCAGTCGCGTTGCTTGGGCCAGCTTCCTTTGCCACCAGATCAACATTACGCCAAAGCGGTTCGCCGTCCTCGCGCCAATACAGCGCAAAGGCCCAGCGCGGGAGGCTTTCGCCTGGATACCATTTCCCTTGCCCGTAGTGGAGCATGCCGCCCGGCGCGAAGGTTTCACGTAGGCGCCTAATCAGTGTGTCTGAATAAGCGCGCTTTGTCGGGCCAACAGCCTCAGTATTCCATTCGTCATGGTCGACATTATCGATCGCAACAAAGGTTGGTTCGCCGCCCATCGTCAAGCGCACATCGCCGTCCTCTAAGGCCGCGTCGACCTGTGTGCCCAGTGCGTCAATCTCATCCCACATCTCTTCTGGAAAGGGTTTGGTAATGCGCGGCCCATCATCTAAGCGCGTCACGTTCATCTCAAAGGAGAATTCAACTTCCGCGTCGCTCGCCAAGCCAGAGATGGGCGCGGCGCCGGTTGGTTTGGGCGCGCATGCCAGGGGGATATGGCCTTCCCCAGTAAACAAACCGCTTGTCGGGTCCATGCCGACCCAGCCAGCGCCAGGCAAATAGACTTCAGCCCAGGCGTGCAGATCGGTAAAGTCCTTGTCGGTCCCCTGCGGACCATCAAGCGCTTTTTTATCGGGCACGAGCTGGATCAAATAACCGGATGCAAAGCGCGCCGCGAGGCCTAAATTACGCAAAACTTGCACCAAAAGCCAGGAGCTATCACGGCAAGAACCACGCCCTTTTTTCAGTGTTTCCTCGCATGTTTGAACGCCTGGTTCCATGCGAATGACATAGTCAATTTTCTTCTCAACCAATTGATTGAGTTCGACGAGGAAATCGTTGGTCAGTCGCTCTGTTAGGTCGACTTGCTCGAGGAAGCTCTCCAGTAAGGGGCCACTTTCCTCAATCTCAAGATAGGCCTCTAGCTCTTTCTTCGTTTCTGCGTCATAGCCAAAGGGGAAGGTCTCTGCGTGGCTTTCTAAGAAGAAATCAAAGGGATTGATGACTTCTAAGTCGGCAATAAGGTCTACGGCCACTTCAAATTGGCGCGTTGGTTCTGGAACCACAATTCGCCCCAGGAAATTCGCATAGGCATCTTGTTGCCAATTGAGAAAGTGCTCCTGCGGCGTTACTTTCAGGGCGTATGAGAGTATTTTTGTGCGGCAATGGGGCGCTGGGCGCAGGCGAACCACCTGCGGGCCAAGGTCTACCGGCCGGTCGTAGTGGTACCGGGTGATGTGTGTCAGAGCAACTTTCATACGGGGTCTATATACCGGTGTTGACGCGAAGTAGACTGCTATTTTGTGTTTTCACGCCTAGTGGTACTCGGTAATGCCAGGGGTGTAATTGAGCGGTACTTTGCGCAGCCATAGCTGTTTGTTCCATACATCTTCATTGTCTTGATACCAGCGGATCGTGCGGCGCAGGCCTTCACGCCAGCTCACGCTAGGGGCCCATCCAAGCTGCTCGCGAATTTTGCGCGCGCAGCCGGTATGGCGGCTCACTTGGCCGGGGCGCTCTATAACATGTTCAATCGTTGCGTGATCTTGCGCATGCAGTTCTTCTAGAAGCGCATTTGCAATGTCATTGATCGAGCGGTGCGTGCCCGTGGCGACGTTGAACACCTCGCCGCAGACTTGTTCGCAAGGCGCATGGATCACCAGGTCTAAAGCCCTGCAGATATCTTCGACAAAGACAAAGTCGCGCGCGGCGTGGCCATCCCCATGGACGGTCAGTGGTTCCTCGCGCAGGATGGATGTGATGAAGCGGGGAACAACTTTTTCAAGATGCTGGCGGGGACCAAAAATATTAAATGGACGGACAATGACCGCGGGAATGTCATAGGTTGCCATATAGCTGTAGACTAGGCGGTCTGCGCCGCACTTTGCGCTGGCATATGGGCTCATGGGGTTCAGTGGATGGTCTTCATCAATCTCATTGCGAACAGCGCTGCCATAGACTTCTGATGTCGAGATATGAATGAAGCGCTCAATGGATTTGCCAGCGCGCTGCACAGCGTTGGCAACGGTTTGCGTGCCGAGAACGTCAGTCTCAAAGAAATGCCGGTTGTCAAAAATGGAGCGCGTGACGTGCGTTTCAGCCGCAAAGTGGACAACCACGTCGCTATTGGCGACCAGAGCATTGACGATTTCAGGGTTACGCACATCGCCATGCCAGAAGGAGTAGCCAGGGTGGTTGTTCGAGAACATTTCAGCAGGCAGGTTGTCAATGGAGCCCGCATAGGTCATCGCATCAAGGATCGCGACGTCGTAGCCGGGGTATTTCGCCATGATGTACTTGGTGAAATTAGAGCCAACAAAGCCAGCTCCGCCCGTTATCAGCAATCGTTTCGCCACGAAAGTGCTCCTTTAAAACGCCGTTAAGAAGCAATGACTGACTATGCTTAATATATGGTTGAGGCTGGCTAGGCTTGCCGCATCAGCCCGCGCTGTCTTAGCCCTGGCCTGCGCGGTAGAGCCGTTTTTCGGGTGGCTGGTAATATTCATCCAATGACGTTGGAACGCGGGTAAAATATCCCAGCATTTGCTGCGTGCGCTGCGGCAGCGATAAGATGAGGCTTTCATCAAGCGCGCGTACATAATCGATCTGCTGCTTAAACCAGGAGCACGTGAATTGGTGGTTGATGGCGAGCCGGTCTGCGCCGCTCGTATTGCGGCCGGACTTATGCCAAAGCGTTGAATCAAAGATAATGACCGAGCCAGCGGGGGCTTCGACAGGTATGCCGTAGGTCTCCAAAATGTCTGCCGGGGGGCGTGGTTTTTGATGAGACCCTGGGAGCACATGCGTTGCGCCGGTTTCGCGCGTGTAGTCGGTCACGGCGACCATGAAATTGATGGAGGCACGGTAACCATTGAGCAGCCGCGTGAAATCCGGGTGCCAGGAATTTTGAAACATGGTGCCTGTACCGCCATTTTCGGGTTCCAGGATAATGCCTTGCTGTAAATGCATGACCGATGTTGGCGATAGGGCTGCGTCAAGCACATCGAGGAATAAAGGGGCCTCTAAAAGCTCTAGAAACGACGGCTCGAATTTGCACATGAGGCGCAAAATGCCAGCTTCGCCTGCTGCTTCGAGACGCTCTAAGCCCAGCTCTGCATGGATTGCCGTGCGCGCGCGGTACATCGCGGCCACAGTGCCTTCAAGCTGCGCGCTAGAGAGCACATTCTCCACCACGCAGTAGCCCAACCGGTCAAGCTCATAACGAATTCTATCCAGGTCATAGTCAATGCTATGCGCAGCGGGGGTAATTGTCTGCATGATGGTCATTCTAAGTCTCCTTCCCAGACAGCAAGTCCTAAGCCTGATTGGCCATAGCCATTGCCATTGAAAAACATGAAGCGTTTGCCTGCGTGCTCGAACACAAAGGGGTAGCAGACCATCTCTGCATCCCAGCCGCTTTGAGACGTGGTGAGCACGGGGTCAGGTGTCCGGGCCCAATCGCTGCCATTGCGCGAGGTCGCTTTGAAAATCTGGTAGTGATCGCCGCGCGTGGAAAACCACATGTGCCAACTCCCGTCATGCCCGCGCAGCACGCTGGGCCGGGAAATTGCATATTCATCGCCCACGAAATCGATAGCGACATGGCCGCTGCGCTGCCAATCGACGCCGTCGCGCGAGGTTGCATATTTAATGTGATAGTGATGCGTGGGTCCGCTCTCGGCCGCGCTCCACCCTGTACAACTCAGGTACCAATTATGGAACAGGTCGCCATCTTCCATCACAGCGCAGCTGGCGACGAAATGGGGTTCATCACGGGTTCTGTCGAGAATGGGCCCTTGGTAAAGCTTGTTCCACGTGCCGCGCTCATCTTGCTTGGCCAGGCCAACCGAATTGCGGAACGGCACGGTGACGCCGCGGTTCCAACCGATGTAATACATCAAATCGCCATCGCGGCGCGGTGTGATCCAAGTTGGCATCACGCCGCTATCGTCAAACGCGCCAAGATCGCCCAGCGGGAGCACCGGCTGGGCGCATTCGTTGGTCACCTTTAAAGCCTTAATATCAACATCAATCCAGGCTGGCCTGGAGCGCTGTTTGTCATCACGAGCGGAAACATAAACGCGGTAAACATCGCCGCTGAGATGAACGGCAGTTGGAACGGCGGCAAATCCGCCTGCCCAATTCCCTATTGTGAGCCCGCCACATATCTGACCAAGTTTGCGCCACTGGCCCATTGGCTCAAAAGCCTCTCAGGCGGCTGGCAGGTAAGCGGTGGCGCGGTGTCTCATCCGCCAAATACACTCCGTCTTCGGCGGCATCTGATAAAAGTAGTGCGCCCGCGCCAACAATGCAGCCAGCGCCAACGGTGATGCCATCGCGGATGGTTGCGTTAATGCCTAAAAAGCTGCGCTCTCCAATGGCTGCACGGCCCGCAATGCAAACCTCGCTAGAGACGAAGACATGCGCGCCAACGCTCGCATCATGACCAATGTGATTGTGAGACCAGATGATCACGTCATCGCCAAGGGTGACGCCGGGTTGCACGACATTATTCTCAAATATCATGACGTTTTCGCCGATCTTTGTCCCTTCCCATAGGGTCACGCTGGGGTGGACCAGGCTTGCGAGGGTGTATCCGGCTGCCTTGAAACGAGAAAAAACCGCTGCCCGGGTTTTATTCACTTTCGAATACCCAATGGCGATAAACAGCTCTGCTTGATCTGTAGACGGTAGAGCATCTGCCGCCAGCACTGGCAGGCCTTCAAAAGTAGATGCCTTTGGTTCATCAACGCAAAACGCGGTTACGACCCGCCCTCCAAAGCGTTCGAAATAGAGCCGGGCGATGCGGCCAAAATCGCCAAGGCCGAATATGATGAGCGGTTTTGCGCTCATGCCGCAGCCGCTTTGGGTGCTGGAGTAAAGTGGTGCGCGGCGCTTTGCCCGCAATGCATCAGCGCATCAATAACACTGAGACTAGGCGCATAGGTGGAGACATGCGCATATTCTGGGTATGTCGGGTAATCGATATAGCTGAGCTGAATGCCTGCCTGTTGAAATAAATCTGGCTCAATATAGGCCTTAGCGGCTGGCGCGGAGATATAATGATCTGCCCCGGCGGCTGCGCACAAGGCGATGAGTTTTTCAGTTTTGCGTCCCTCCGCTTTGTAGTCTGAGGCAAAGGTGAGGCGCGTTTGGATGCTGAGATAACCGCGAATGAGCTCAATGAACGCGACGTCGGCGTCCAGCAGCCACTGGTAGCGTCGCCCCTCAAACCCCAGCGCTAAGAGATCGCAGACGTCTTCGAAATAAGGCGCTTTGGCGTAGGCGTGCCGCAAGGTAGCCGGGTGGGCCTTTTGCCAGGCTGTGTCTGCAATTCGAACATCGCAAATCGCTTGTTCATAGCGCCCACTCACTTCAACAGGGATGCTGAGCCATTGCTGTTTTCCAGCGAGCATGATGCGATTACGGTTGCGCCAATCGCGGCGCGTATATTGGGTGTCGTCGTAGATAATGAACTCATCCACCCGGTTCATAAGGTCTACATACCCCTGCCATGGCAGGTAGTTGGGCTGCATGATTGCGACTGTTTTGGGCATCGCACATTTCACCATTCTCGGCAAGCGCGTGATGGCGCGCCTTTCACCCGTTGGCAGAAAGCCTATGCAAACATGCTTAAAATCGCGTTTACCGTTTTTTCAGGGGAGCGGGTCAAGATGGTGTTATTCAATTCATACTAGCGAGACTTCTCTTTATGAGTGCGCCCCAACGCAATTTGACCATCGCTGACGTGCTCACCTTGGTGAAGACCTTTGACTTAGCAAAAGCGCGCGGCACCTTTGGGACAATCTTCCTTGGCCATGAAGCGCTTGCGAGGTCCTTCCAGTCCAAAAGTGAAAAGCAGCAGGCGTATGATGTTGCACGCTTTAACAAGGTCATCGCAAAAGGCGATATCCATCAAAAGCTTCTTGGGGCCAGCGTTTTGCAGCTGATGAGCGCTGATTACGCTCTGCTGCCTCGTGTGTCGAAATGGCTCCGTGAACCCAGCGCCGGCTTGACGCTGGAGCAGTTCTATCACGCTTGGCATGGATTTATGGCTGTGCCGTTTGACCGGGCGGAGCATTTCTCTGCGCTCCAGCGTGCAAAGCTTGACTACCATTCGCGCTCTATTTACCGGGTTTTGTACGATCGTGCGCGCGCTGCCTTCGCAGGCGTGGCAAGCACCCTTTCAACCACGCAAGGCTCTGAAGAGCGCGCGCGTGTCGCCATTTGTTTGACGCAATTTCTAGGCCGCCGCCATGCGCCGACGGCGGCTGCTTTATCTATGGCCGATACTCTGGTGGGGATGGGCCATAGCGTGAAAATCCTTAATCAATCCCTCACGCCGCGCCGCACGGCTTCCGGCTTTTATTGCCCTGCCGTTGCGCCAAAGATGACTGATTTAGACACCGTGTCTCGCATTGCTATACCCAGCGGACACGCGCAATTTTGGCAAAGCAAGATTGACTCGATTGATGAAGATGCTTTTAGCGGTTTCTGCGCGGAACTGAACAGCTTTGCGCCCACGCACCTTATTTCTTTGGGCCCGGGCAACCTGTATGCCGATGTTGCTGGCCGCTGTATTCCCCATATTGCTATGCCAACGACCTCCATGATCAGCATTGGAGAACCTGGCGCGTTTGCAACGGTCAAGCCAGTCCAACAACCCCAAGCCCGGCTGGTGTCGCGCCTTGGGATACAGCCAGAGCGTATCATCAATATCCCATCTGGTTTCGAGCGGCCCGAGCTTGGAGACCCGGTTGCCCGGCAAGAGTATGGAGTGGAAGACGGGGCTTATGCTGTTGCGGTCATCTCCAACCGAATGACCTTGGAACTCTCCAGTCTTTTCCTAAAAAAACTTGAGCTTTGCCTTGCTGAAAACCCCCGGATAAAGGTGATTTTCTTTGGCGCGCCATCCGCTTGCAGTCACGCGCTGCAGCAACGCATTTATGACCATCGGCAAATGGAGTTTGTTGGCTTTTCAAGGGATTTGTTTAGCAGCTTGAAGACCTTTGATGCAGTGCTCAATCCGCCGCGAGCGGGCGGCGGCACGTCTGCCGCTTATGCCATGGCGCATGGCTTGAACCTTTTCACTGTACCCGATTGCGATGTGGCGACTGTTGCCGGGCCAGGTTTCACCTTCCCTGATTTAGATGCTGTGTTTTCAGCGCTAGCAGCGGCTTCCTCCGATCCAAAGTCCCAGCAGCGCGCGCACACGAAAGCGCTTGCCCGCTGGGAGAAACTTGCCGACCGTGAAGGCCCGGTGCAGTTGCTCCTTGATCATGCGCGCAGGGCCGCATGATGAAAGTCCCGTTCTTTCGCCATAATCTAAGTGCCGAAGATGGGCATCGAATGGCCGCAGTTTTGACTGGCAGTCACTTAACCTATGGACCAATCGCTAAAGGCGTGGAAGCCCAGCTTTGTGACTTCTTCGGCGCAGGCTACGCCGCCGCTACAAGCAGCTGGTCAACGGGGGCATTGGCGTTGTTTCATGCGCTAGGCATCGGCCCGGGCGATGAAGTGATCGTGCCTGCCATGACGTTTGTCGCAAGCGCCAATATTCCATTGCTCTGCGGCGCCAAAGTGCGGCTTGTGGATGTTGATCCAGATACCTTGCTCGTCACCCCCGAGACTGTGGCAGACGCTATCACGCCTGACACGCGGGCGATCTTCTGCGTCCATCTCTACGGCCAAATGTGCGATATGATTGGCCTGCGGCGCCTCGCTGATGCGCACGGTGTTCACCTGATTGAAGACTGCGCCCACGCCTTTGAAAGCCAGCGCGCTGGGATTGTGCCCGCTATGGTGTCAGACGCCGCTATTTTCTCCTTTTATGCGACCAAAAATATTTGTTGCGGGGAAGGCGGCGCTGTTGTGACCCGGAACAGCCATCTTCACGAAAAAATCTGCACCTTCCGCCAACACGGGATGTCAGCGAACGCAGCAGAGCGCTTCCAGCGCCAGCAATATCAGCATTGGGATGTGGAAGAGCCGGGCATGAAGGGGTCGCTGCCTGATCTGCTGGCCGCCCTTCTTGGCCCGCAAATCGAGACGTGCTTGTCCGTTCTGGATCGCCGCCGAGCCATTGCAGATCGTTACCGAGCAGCCTTTGCGGAGATGGGTCTTGGCATGCCGACAAAGCTTGCCGATGGGCGCCATGCCGAGCACCTTTTCCCAGTTCATGTCGGCAGCGCCAAAAGAGACGCGTTTTTAGCCAGCATTAATGAAGCTGGCGTTGGCGCGACGGTAAACTACCGCGCGCTCCAGACTCTATCGTTGTTTTCAAGCGATAATACGCAGGCCCCCGTTGCGCGTGACTGGGGGGAGGGGACGCTCTCTTTGCCATTGTTTCCTGGCCTTACCGAGCGCGAACAAAGCTATGTGATCGACACGGTCGCGCAAGCGCTAGAGCAAACACAGCCGCTCGCCTGCAGCGCCTAGAGCACATTTGACTAAGTTTGGGTCATTTGACGGGAATTAGGTTTGCCGCTGGATGCTTGGTGCTATCTGAGGGCTGTAGGCCGATAGCCAGGTTTCAAACGCAGGCCCGTCAAGCGCGGTTGAAATGGCGTAGCCCTGGACAAAATCACAATCCAGATCGCCTAAGCGCTTGATGAGTGCTGGTGTTTCGACGCCTTCCGCCACCACAGTCATATCGAGGCTGTGGGCGAGGGCGATTGTCGAGCGTACAATGACATCATCGCCTGTCCGTTCCAGCATATGCTGGACAAAACTGCGATCTACTTTGAGTTCTTTAACGGGCAGTTGCTGCAGAATAGACAGCGATGAATAGCCGGTGCCAAAATCATCGATCGAGAGGGCTATGCCGAGGTCATTGAGGCCTTTAAGTATGTTTTGTGCCTTCGTTGGATCGAGCACAATCGCCGTTTCTGTGATCTCCAGCGTCAGCTTTGATCCTAGAACCCCGTGATCGGCTAAAATAGTCTGTATTTTCTGCGGCAGCCCTTCATCCAAGAGGCTCCGCGGCGATAAATTGACGGAGACAGTGAGGTCAAGGCCGCGGCTTTGCCAGTCAGCGATTTGTTTTGTCGCTTTCCCAACCAGCATTGTGGTCAGGTCGCGGATTTGGCCCGTCCGCTCAGCGTGGGCGATGAATTCATCTGGCTCAACGATGCCCAGGGTTGGGTCATTCCAGCGCGCTAACGCTTCCACAGACGTCACTTTTTGAGAGTTTAACGAGAGCTTGGGCTGAAACACCAAGCTCACCGCTTCATCATCGATGGCTTTGCGCAAAGACGACGACAGCGTGAGGGACCTCAAGTTATTATTGTCCTGCTCACTGTCATACAGGACGATCTTGTCTGGACCATCTTTCGCGCAGTACATAGCGACATCCGCGCATTGCATGAGCCGAATGGCGTCGTTGGAATGATCGGGGTACATGGCAACGCCAATCGAGGCGCCAACAAAGGCTGCTAAATCGTCATTCAGTTGCACCGGTTCTAACACAGCTTCTCGAAGCCGGTGAGCAATCTCAACGGCGCGGTTCATGTCTGTTGCCGCCGGCAGCAAGACTGCAAATTCATCCCCACCAAGCCTGGCAACCGTATCGCTGTCGCGCAGCGGCCTTTTCAGGCGCTCGGCGATTTCAACCAGCAACAAATCGCCGACATGATGGCCGAGGGTATCGTTCACATCCTTAAAATCGTCGAGATCAATGAGCAGAAGCGCCATGGGCTCACCTGCGCGGTGCGCCGTTTTCATGGCATGGTCCAGGCGGTCGTTCAGCAGCACACGGTTGGGCAGGCCGGTGAGGGCATCATGCAGCGCTTGATGTTCCAGCTCGCGCCGCTGCGCCTTGCTTTCTGTGATATCGCGCAAAATAATGACGCGCAGCTTTTCGCGGCGTATGGTGAGATCGCTGATGCATATCTCCGCTGGAACAGCCGTGCCGTTTTGATTAACCGCAATCGTCTCGCGGTAGCCGCGGCCCACCGCATAATCGTCACTTGCGCGCTCTGTAAAGGCGCGAAAGGCCGGGAAATAGGCTTCTGGGCTTAAATTTTGCAGCTGCACTAGCGAGTAGCCGAGCATTCTGATGGCCGCGTCGTTGGCCATGGTGACCCGGTTGTCCGATGATAGGGTAAGAATGCCGTCAAAGTTTGACTCAACAATGCGCCGCATGAGGGCGTCAAGACGGCTTGCTTTATGTTCATTCTGGACGCTGAGACCGGCCTCGCGGCGATCTAAGGCTTCAGCCATCGCGCTGCCATAGCGGTCTAGCAGCGTACGCGGACTATCCGCTGATCTGCGCAAAAGTGATGTCACCATGTTGGCCGTACGCCCGCTAACTCAATACCAACGTAGGTTTAGCAAGCAGGCGCCAAAAAGCTGTTAAGCGCTATGGTAAATCAGAGATTAAGAGCGCCCACGTCAGCCGCTTCAGGCGCAGCGCCAAAGACGCGTTCAAACGCCCGCAAAAGCGCCTCGTCCAGGTCCTCAAAAGAGACGGTTTTTCCATGATCATGCAGGCTCGTGACCCCAAAATTGGGCAAGCCGCATGGCACAATTCCGCCAAAGTGGCTGAGGTCGGGGCATAGATTGATGGAAATGCCGTGGAAGGAGACCCAGCGGCGCACGCGGATGCCAAGCGCAGCAATCTTTTTCTCGCCTGCAGGCGTCTCAACCCAAACACCCACGCGCCCCTCGCGGCGCTCTCCCGTCACGTCGAAGGCTGCAAGCGCGTTGATGATCACATCTTCAAGATCGCGCACAAAGCGGCGTACATCGCGGCCGCGGTGCTTTAGATCTATCATGGTATAGACAATGCGCTGGCCCGGACCGTGATAGGTATATTGTCCGCCGCGCCCAGCGTCATAGACTGGGAAGGGGTGAAGACCGAGCAGATCGGCGCGGTCTGCGCTCGTGCCAGCGGTGTAAATCGGTGGGTGTTCTAAAAACCAGAGTGTATCACTTGCATTGCCTGCTGCAATGGCAGCGGCTTGGTCTTCCATCCGGGCCAGGGCACTGGAGTACTCAACCGGCTTTTTGCTGCGCCAGATCTGCATTTTGTTAACTGCGTTCTAACCTTGCTCGCGCATTGTGCGCCGATGGTTCAGTCAGCACCCCAATCCGCCGTTCTTGAGGCCTTGAATAAGGTCAAAGTAGACATCAACGTGGTCATCGGCAAGTCAAGCATGCCGATCCGCCAGCTTTTGAAAGTTGGGCGCGGCGCTGTTGTCGATCTTGATGCCCGCCATGATGACCCGGTTATGGTCTATGGCAATGGCGAATTGATCGCTAAGGGCGAAGTCGTGATTGTTGGCGAACGCATTGGCGTGACCATCACAGAACTCATCGATGAAAATTCAGACCTCTAGCGCTCTTTGCTAGAAGGTTACCCGCACACCGCCAATCACTGAACGCGGCCGTCCTGGGCGCAGGCCATAGGGCAACCGGCTGACTGCATAGTCATTGCCAAACAGGTTTTGCACCGTCAAAAACAGGTTGAGCGGTTTTGCGACTTGATAGTTCCCCGCCAAATCGAACACTGTGTATCCATTGATGCGTTCATCTTGCGGTATTGGCCCTTGTCCAGCGGCTGTACGCTGCTTGCTCACATGGGTCATGTTGAGCGCGGTTGACCATGTGTCGCCTGCGACACCGGCTGATAAAAACAAAGTATGGCGCGGCGTAAAGTCTAAATTATCGCCGTCTTGAACATCGCCAAAGAACGAGTCTTCAAAGGTCTCTGTGAACTGCGCGTCTGTAAATGTATAGGCAAAACGCAGCGGCAATCGAAGGCCGTCGGTGATGTAAGGCTCGGTATAGCCTGATAGCTCCAGCCCAAAAACGCGCGCATCCCCGCCATTGAACTGATCGCCAGTCTCGCCGGCTGTGCAGCCGACCGAATTGGTGCAATTACCCAATATGTTATTGTACTTACTATAAAAAGCGATGGCCTCCACGGTTGCGAAAATAGTGATGAAGCGCGCACCAAATTCAGAATTGAGGCTTGTTTCTTCCTGTGCGCTTGCATCGCTGGCGCCGGGTGGATTGATGCCGCGATGAACGCCGCCGAGCAGCAGCAAGGCATCATTGAGTTGGTAAGTGAAGCCGACACCAGGCGCGATGGCCGTCACAGTATTGCTGCGAATGCGCGTTGGCCCATTGGCCCGGCTCGTATCATCGCCCGCAAAATCTTGGCGCTCTAAATCAATGAACTCCGCACGGATGCCAGGTTCAATCGTCAGGTTTTCGCCGATATAAATCGTGTCACGCGCGTAGATAGCCCAAGCGCTGGCCGACTGCACGCGGTTTGCCTGACTGCCCGGCGTGCCAATACTGGTCGCCACCAAAGCTCCATTGCGCATGGCAAAGTTTTCGCGGTTTTGCAGGCGATCTTCTTCATCTTCATGATAGCGCACGCCAAATTCGACCGCGTGGTACCAAGAGCCTGTTTCAAATTCAGTGCGAAGCGTCGATTGAATGCCCCAGGCATAATAGTCGCGGTTGTTGTTGCGCAGCTGAATGGCATCATCGATCGAATCTGCCTCCCCGCGCAAGATTTGCAGGCGCACATCGTCATTGGATACCCCGCTGCCAAACAGCGCTGATGGCCGAATGCGTCCATCGCCAAAATTGAGGTCATCGACTTTGAACCAATTGCGCTGGAAATCGTTGTAATAGATCTGCGTATCAACGGTCGTCACTTCGCCGATCTCAATTTGATGGCTTAGCTGAAGTTGATAATGCTCTGAGTCAAAGCGGTCATTTTGAGACGCCGCATAGCGCTGAAAGGGGTCGGCAGCAAAATCTTGATCCGTTAAACCCAAATAGGTCTCATTTGAAGACTGGGAATAATATTGGCCTTTAAATTCAAAGGTCTGCGGATAGCTGGCATCTTCTCGCGTTTGGGCGCGCAGCTTCAGGACATAATCCTCGATTTCAAAGCCGGTGTCGCCGTCATTAGGCAGATTTTTAAAGCCGTTTGATCCGCTCCGGTAGACCTCAGCCAGAGCGCCCACATTGCCCTTCATGCCGCCGCCAAACCCATGAACCTCGTAAAAACCGCGTGAGCCGACGCGGGCTTCTAGTTGTCCTGATGGGCTGTCAGGAATTTGTGTCGACACCATGTTGATCGCCCCGCCAACAGTGCGCGGACCTTCCAAAATAGCGGACGGACCTTTGAGCACTTCGACCGCGCTCATCCGGGCTGCGGTAGGAAAATAATAGGCGGCAGGCGCCGAATAAGGGGCCGGCGCAATGAGAACACCGTCTTCAAGCAGGGTGATCTTTTCAGAGCGTGCCGTCCCAGTGCCGCGCAGGCCAATATTAGGGCGTAGACCAAAGCCGTCTTCTTCTTGAATATAAACCCCTGGAACCGCGCGCAGGACACGTGAGATATCAGAATATTCAAAGCGATTGAGATAATCACTTTCCAAAACAGTAGCCGAGCCAGGCGCATACAGCGCATCCCCTGCCGAGCCGATAACAAAGAAGCTCTCAGAGATGCTTATATCGTCATCTTGCGCCTGCGCAGGGCTGGCAAGCGCCATTGCCGCAACGCTGGCAAAGCAAAGCTGTTTGGAAAAACGCATGGGAGTTACTTTCAAATCCTATCGGGTCCTGCGTTATGTGCCACTTCGTGACCAATGCTACAATAATGGTTGTGCGAGTTATTCTTATCGATTGGTCAATGTTGTAAAAGGGGCCCATTTGGTTTTTTGCATTCTAAAAACAACGAAGAATTTGCATATGTTGTGCGCCTTTGTTACATCCCGCCGGTCTCACACCGCGCGGCCGTGGCGGAATTGGTAGACGCGCAGCGTTGAGGTCGCTGTGGGATTAATATCCCGTGGAAGTTCGAGTCTTCTCGGCCGCACCATTTTACTCCAAGTGAAGAGGCTTAAGCCTCTGATTTAATTGAAAAAGTTGCCCGGCTTGTCCCGGAGCCTTTCAATTATTCGAGATTTTGGGTCACAAAATGGGCTAGAAAAAGCTTAACATCATGCTTTTGATGAAAGACCTCAATCAGTCCTAAAAACAGCGCGCGTCGCGTTGGTATTATGGTCTACGGCACCGCTGCGACTATACATGTTTAGACGATAAACACGTTATCAAACGTGCCTTAAAAACAGAGTCGCTGGAGGCCGCCCGGGCAAGTCGCGATGCTTTTGCGGAAGCGGACTACCATTTTTAGGCTAGCGTGATTTTCTCAGGTAAAGTGTCGGGTTTTCAATCTACGAACCGCGCAGCATTGTTAGGCTGCGGGCTTTGCCGAGAGGTCTCTTTTAGCCGTCAAATGCGCGAGAAGGGATAAGCCAACATTTGTGCTATCGACTAATTCGGGCATCACTTTCTTTAAGAGTTGGAACTCATCGGCGCTTAGTGATCCAAAGTGAGCATTGTTCACCTCTTGTTGAACTTCGCTTAAGCGTAGCAAGAGTGCATTGCCGTCTTCGGTCATCTTTAAGGAGACGCGCCGCCCATCGCCTGGGTCCTTCTCTTTAAGGACCAGACCTTTGCGCACCAGTTTGTTGGTTTCTGTCGTTACAAAAGTCCCGCTTAGGCGCAAATGCTCGGCGATGCGTTTCACGCTTACCAGCCCATGATCTTCCAGATGTTGAATGGAGACCAGTATCGTATATTGCGGCCCAGGCAGGCCAATGAACTCAGCATATCCATCACGAATTGCAGTGAGGCGGGCTGCAAACGCCAAGGCTGCATGAACCATTTCGCGGAAGGCTGCGTCGTCACCATTGATCAACAGTTCAGGGCGTGTCACCGTTAGCGGGGCATGCTGTTTTGCAGCGTTTGACTTTGCTTCACTATGCTTTGTCATGCGTCTCCATCCGCCTCGGCAAACACTTTTTTAGCTGCGCGCATCGTATCAATGGCCGCCGGGACACCGCAATATGCAGCAACCTGCAAGACAACTTCTCGAATGTCCTCAGCGGTGCAGCCATTGTTTAAAGCGCCGCGCAAATGTAGCTCTATTTCATGCGGGCGGTTGAGGGCGCTCAGCATCGCAACATTTAAGAGGCTGCGTGTGCGCTTATCGAGCCCATCACGGGTCCACACGGACCCCCAGCAAAACTCCGTTACCATTTCTTGGAGTGGCTGCCAAAAGGCGTCGCTGTTTGCCAGTGCTTTGTCGACATAGTCATCGCCTAGCACAGCCCGGCGGACGGCTAAGCCGTCACTAAAGCGTTGTGATGTCTCTTCCGTCATGGCGGCTGTATGCCGCTATTTAGCTTTGCAAACAAGCTTTTTTAAAAACTATCTTAGGCGCTCTTGCGTGTTTTTGGCAGACAGCTATCTAGATCGTAACCATCAAGCTGGTCGTCTACGAGTTTTAAGGCGCCATCCCAATCATAAGAGCGAAAACTATGTCCGCGCGTGACGAATTGAGCGCCAGCGTAGAAGGACTCGTAATGCGTATGCCTACCAGCAAATTCTGATCCAAGTGCGTCCCAAGCCATTTTAAAAAACTTAACTCTCTCTCTCGATGTGCCTGACGCGCCAACTTGAATTTTATCGAAAATGCGTGCTGCGTCTGGGTTTGTATAATCTTGCGCGGAGGAGGGCAGCATGATGAGTGCGCCCCCTGCCAATTCACGAATGGAGTTCACGAAGGTCGCATACATCTCCTGGGTAAAAACCTGCGCCGCATAAAGCATATGCCGGTTCGGAAGCCAGGCACCATTAACCTCTTCGCCGGAGGCTTCCATACCAGAGACGAACGCCTCAACGGCTGCTGCATCAGAGGCAAGTTTGCCGAGCGTTGTTTGCACAGGCGGCAACTTGATGGTGCCAATGGTTTCAGCGGTCCTGCGGGCCAGGCCGGAGAGGAACTTAAGTTTGACCATCAAGCGGATTTGCGCTTGGTAGTTTTGGAACACGTGCCCAGGTGTTTCGTGGAATTGTGCTTTGGCCATAGCAACGTCTTGGTTCACGAATACCCGGTTCCACGGCACCTTGACGTCATCGAAATAAAGGACTGCGTCATTCTCGTCATAACGGCTCGATAGCGGATTATCGAAAGCGCTGACGGCGTTTGCTTCAAAAGACTTGCGTGAGAGAACCTTAACGCCTTTGGTGTTCATAGGCAGCGCAAAGCTAACAGCATATTTGCTTTCATCCGGCCGCAAGGGCTGCAGATTTGCAACAAATACCTCGTTCGCCATGATGGAGCTTGTGCCCATCATTTTCACGCCGCGCACAGTGATGCCCTCACTGTCCTCATCGACAACGCGCATAATTACGTCGCCGTCTTCTTGGTCACTGGTGTCTTTAGAGCGATCAATTTGCGGGTTAATAATCACATAGGTGAGGAAGTGATCATGATCGCGCGCATAGTGGTAATAGTCGGCGAAGTTGCGTGCATAGGTCTCGTCATACTCTTTCCAGCGATCCATGCCCATATATTGACCCGTGAGCGCAGAGGCCAGGTGATCAGGAGAGCGCCCCATAAAGCCGCAATGCGTCTCCGCCCAAGCGACGAGTGCTTTACGCCGTTCCACCATTTCAGCGTGGTTTTTCGGAATCTGCCAGCCGCGGCTGACACGCCCACCACTGGTGGGCGATACAAAGGTCATGGCCTCAATATTCTCATCTTTTGCCTGCAGGTCATACATCCGCGCCGATGACGCGACAGAATTTCGAAAAGCTGGGTGCGTGGTCACGTCATGAACTTCTGTCCCGTCGATATAAACGGTGCGATTATCGCGCAGGCTGGCAATGTGGCGTTCGCCGTTTTTAATGGGCCGGGTCATACTCTCTCTCCTCAGGGGATATTGGGATGTCTCTTATTGCGCGACTGGCGCCAGCGCGTTGTAGCGCCCGCCAAAATAGACCAGCGGCGCTTGTTCTTCTTTGTAGCCGCAGTCTATGAGGTCGCCGATAAACAAGGTGTGGTCGCCAATTTCCACCTCGCTTTGGCGTTTGCAAACCATCCACGACAGCGCGCCTGCCAAGACTGGCACATCAAATTGGTACTCAAAGTCTGGCGTTAAGCCAGCAATTGGACGGCCTGCGAAGTGGGTCGAAATATCTGATTGGCCCTCACTGAGAACACTGAGGCCAAAGCGTTCCTGGCGCATCAGCCGTTCATGCATTTGCGCGCTCTTGGCAACACTAATGAGTGCGCGTGCTGGCTCTAAGGACACGGAGATAAAGGAATTGGCGGTCATGCCGTGAATGCCAATGTCGCTTTGACAGGATACGATGGTCACACCGCTTGCAAAGCGTCCAAACGCGTTGCGTAGAAAGCGTGTGTCTTTCAAAGATGCGGCCATGACGGTTCCTGTTTTCGATCTAAATTACGTCGAAATATAGCTTTGTAACAAAGCAAAGTCAAGCGATATAGTGTCGCATAATTCGAGCCCATTAGAAGCGTGGTGGGTCAAATGTCGCTTCTAGGCGGTTTTGCGCGATTCTCACTTTTCGAGTTGGGGGCGGCGTGTTGCGGCTTTTGCCAATAAAGCGCGGAACCCCTTGGGATATGACAGCGCCGAGGCCATAGATGTCGCCGTGGCGAAGGCTTGACAGCATATCCGGTTGGCTGCCGCCTAAAGGCTGGTCCGCAATGAGTATGTCGGCGTCTTTGCCTTCTTGGAGAAAGCCGCAGTTAAGGCCATACATCGCTGCGTTATTGCCGGTTGCTGCCGCGATGTATTGCTCTGGCGCTTGATCGCGCAGCGACGATAGGTAGCTCACCGTATAAATCATGCCCAGAGGCATAATGCCGGAGCCAGTGGGTGTGTCTGTTGCGATCAAAAACCGGTCGAAGGCATCATGCTTCCAGCACAGATCTGCGGTCATCAGCATGGTGCGTAGATTGCCCGCAATGCACACCTGAGCGCCAATCTCCGTTTCTGCAATAATCGGCTCAAAATCCTCATCTGGCATCGCGATGGGCCCACCATTGATATGGAAAGACACATGCGGGTTCATCGCGCGAAGATGTTCGCCTTTAATGACTGGGAGTGCATCGGGGATCGATGCGCCGCCAGTATGCACGTTTGTAATCAGACCAACCTCGCGCGCCGCGCGCATGAGGGGCGCATAGTCTGCAGGGTCCTTAAAGGCGCCAAAGCCAGCCTTTGCGAGCTTCACGCCTTTCGCATGCACCTCTTCTAAGTCTTCGCGCGTCAAGGTTGGCTCTAAGATGATGGAGCCGCCGTGCACGCGCATGCCGCCGGGGCGATAGTTCTCCCAATGTTTATGGGCTAAAACCGCGAGCGCTTTCACGCCGTCGGGGTCCTTTGGCCGCCCTGGTAGGTGGACTTCTGACGCGCTGATTGACGTCGTCACACCGCCATGGACATAGCTATCAAGCCAGCCAACAGTCTTTTGGCGCGGGGTATAATCGCCAAAGACGACATGGACTTGGCTGTCAATCAAGCCAGGCAGCGCTGTGGCGCCGCCTGCGTCAATGACCAGGTCGCAGGCCTCCACCTCCGCAGGGGAAGCTGTGCCGACACGGGTGATGAGATCATCCTCGGTTAGGATGGTGTCGCCTCTGGCTAGGGGTGCGCGCCAATCGCCTGTGACGATTGTACCGATATTTACCAGCGCAATTTTCATCAGCGAAGTCCATCCTTGCCGGTCGCTTCCTCTTTCGAAATGCCGCCAACCCTGTGGTTAAGGCGGCCGCGGTTTGCCACGGCACAAATGATGGCGATCTGATGAGGGAGCGGCGCTGTGTGGAGCGTGAAGCTGAACGCGTCATAATGTGAGCGTACAAACAAGGCGTCTTTATAGGCGAGGGGAATATCAATGCTGGTACCCGGACCGCCGATTTTTGTGGCAGATGATATCCAGGCTGAGCCCCCACCGACTGCATCACGCAACGCATTGCCATAAACGGTCGTGAGCATGGCAACGCCGTGTTCTTGATCGCCTGCAACGCCAATGATCGCGCCTTTGCCATAGCTCTCCACCGGTGCGCCTAAGAGGCGCGAAGCTTCTGATGCAATCAGCGTCCCAACGGCTGAGCTTGCGTCTGTTAAGGGAGATAGATCTGCTTGATAAGGCTGACCGGCATAAGGATTGTCTACGACGGCAACCACCGCGACTTTGCGCAGGGCCGGCATCCCTTTTTGCCCGTCTTCGATGGCCGTTTCTTCCATAAAGCTGTAGGTTTTGAGAATATCCATGTTGGCTTATTCGTCCTTCTTGTGTTCTAGCCTAGCGGCTGGCCGAGTTGGCGTTCGAAGTCTTTGAGATCGAAATAGTCGCGCCACGTTTTGATCTTGCCGTTCGCAATTTCGAAAATGCCCATAACCGGCAGGGAGATGGCCTGTTCCGCCATGACGAAATTATCGAGACGTTCGTTGAACACCATGTCGCCTTGGACGCTGATGTTCATAATCTCCCAATTGCACGATGTGATGGGCGGAACCGCGTCAAAGAAGCCGCGCACGGCGTCCACCCCGTGTAGCGGCGGCATTGGCACGTTGTGAACGACAACGCCCGGCGTTAGGGCGGCATAAACGCCTTCCCAATCGAGCTTATTCATGGTGCCCACAAAACTGCGGACAATCTCTTCATTGGTCATCGCTGAGCGCCCCCGAAGCTGTTGGTAAGAGTGCCTGAAGATATGTCGAGACTGCCGCGCGCTGGTCTGGCGAGAGTGCGCCTGCGGTCTCCGCCATGGTGCTGTCGTTGTCAGGGCGCAGCCCGGCTGCGTAAGCGGCCAATTGCTTCGACATATAATGCGCGCTTTGGCCGGCCAAGCGCGGTGCATTAAGGTCTACGTTGCCTTCACCATTTCCTCCGTGACAACTAGCGCACGGCGCAACCGTATCACCTACCCCTTGATGATAGATGCGGGCGCCGCCGGGACTTGCTGTACCCTGCGGAGCGGCTGGTTCAAGTGCTGAATAATAGGCGGCGACGGTGTCGATCTCGTCTTCTTCAAGCCCATTCAGAACAAAGCGCATCTGCAGTGCGTTTGGCGATGTGTTTTCGCTCGAACGGTAGCTTTCCATGCGCTTCTTGAGATAGCCGGCATCAAGCCCGGCTAAGGATGGCCAAATGGGATTGCCTGAAATACCTTTTTCGCCATGGCAAAACGCGCAGCGCGCGGTTTTCGCGGCCATATCATCGCTATGCGCTTGCCTGCATATCATCAGGGATACTGCAGTGAGGAAGAGAGCCCTGATCATGTGCTTTGGCCTAGAAAATCAGGGAAGCGGCTATTGGGATCCCAATCGGACCGCAGTTTTTTCAACTTTTTCCAAGCCTCTGGGCCGTAAGAGGCCTCAGCTTCATTTGGATAAATGTTTAGGTCTGCTTCCCCAATGTAATTGCCGCTCGCGTGGGGCAAAAAAATGTCTCCGGCAGCTTTAAACCAGTCTTCGTTCGCTGCCGTGTCCGCTGGGTCTTCCCAAATGCTGTAGAACAGGCACAGCGTTTGGCGCTGCATAGAGACCGCCGCATCGGGAAGCACCGGCGCATCAGGCTTTCCAACAGGATAGAACACGCAGTTGGAAAAGTTGTAGGGGCTCGCCGGTCTCTCCAACATTTTTGCAAATCCGGGATAGTATTGTGTGATTGGCGCGTCAGACCAAATCGTGTTGCCAAGATAGTGGAGTTTTGGCGGAAACAGACCGGCCACCGCTTCGAGCAGCGTCTCCCAAGGCGTTTCGACTTCGCGCTCTATCATGAGAGCTTTGCCTTCTATGGGGCAGTCCTGCAGGAATGCCAAAGCCTTGCGCGCCTCAGCCATGCTATTGGTGAAAGCAATCCCGCCTACGATGCACATGCCAGGCGTGGCAGGGTCTCCGCCGAAAGCGGATGCGAGATATGTGAACTCTACATTTACACCAACGACGCCGCGCAAGCTTTCAGCCCAGGCGGCGGCCTCCGCTGCGGCGGAAAGCGGAAAAATATAATTGGTCGACACAATCGCTTTCGGGTCCGGCATTAGGTTCAGCTCAAAGCCAACCACAGCGCCGAAGAAGCCTGGGCCGCTGCCACGGGCGGCCCAATACAGGTCTGCGTTTTCATCAGGCGCTGCGCGCACAAGCTCCCCGCTTGCAACCACGATGTCCATCGACAAAACATGAGCCGCCGCTGAGCCCCAAGCGTTGGAGTTAAAGCCGAAACCGCCATTCAGCAGAAATCCGCTCATGGGAACGGAAGGGCAATGGGCTATGGGAAAAGCAAGCCCCGCCTTGCGCGCGGCTTGCAGCAATGTGCCGCCAGCAATGCCAGGGCGGACAAAGGCGCGCTGGCGCTTGGCGTCGATCCTCAACTCTCGCAACTGGCCTAGATCAATGAGCAGGCTGTCATCGCGCAGCGAGGCCGCGCTCCAATTATGGCCGCCGCCGCGAATAGCGACTGACAGGTCATTGCTGGCAGCATAACGCACGGCTGCTTGAACATCTTCAACCGATTGCGCTGTGACAATGGCGCTGGGATAGCGCGCTGGCACCAGCGCTGACCAAATGTCAGAACGGCGCAGCTCGTATAGCGCATCGCCCGGCACAGCAACGGGGCCGGACACGCGCCCGGCGAGGTCGGGCCGCAGTTTCGATTGCGCTACGTCACAGCCACCTAAGGCAGCTGGTAGCGCGGCAAGCGTGCCGACCAAATGCCGCCGGGAGAGAGAGTAGGAGGGATAACTCACCACCTTTTTTGCCTCCTAGAACCGTTTGCGCACTTGGATAGAGAACTGCCGGCCGCGATCGAATACAACTTCTGACAGGCCCAGATTGCGCACGGCCTCAACACCAAGCGCCACGTTTTCGGGATTATTTTGATCGGAATACGCAGCGGTGATGAAGCGTTCATCGGTGAGGTTGCTGACGCGGCCAATGAGCTGCCATCCCGTGTCCTCGTTTTCCACGATTAGGCCCAGGTCTACTAAATGATAGCCTGGCTGGGAGACGGCGGGAGAGTTGATGGCATTGTTTTCTTGGCGGCTGCGGTATGACCAGTCAACGCGAGGTGTTAACGACCAGTCAGATGTCAGATCATAGCGATAGGCGCTGCCGACATTGAGCGTAAACTCAGGCGTTTTAAGCAGATCATTTGCCGTGGTGACCTGGCTACCAGCGCCGGTTTCTGTGTATTCGGCGTTGATGTAGCCAATGCTCGCTTCAATCGTCCATTCCGGCAGCGGCTGCGCTAACATTTCAAGCTCTCCGCCCCATATCCGCGCCTTAGCAGCATTTAAGATGATCGGCGCCACGCTGATATTCTGCACTGTGACCTGAACATCATTGTATCCGGTGCGGAAAATGGCGCCGTTGAGGCGAATGCGGTTGTCTAGGACTTGGCTCTTAAAGCCCGCTTCGACAACGCGCGCCGTTTCGGGCTCAAAGCTTGGCACCTCAGGCAGCGGCGGGAAGACACGCTGCGTGAAGCCGCCGGACTTAAAGCCCTCTGAGAACGTGAAATATGTCATCACATCTGGCGTCCATTGGTAGGCCAGGTTGACCATGGGCGTCCAATCAGAAAAGACCTCGCTGACCTCGCCTGGCGGCAGGGTCGGGACACCCGGCGGAATGCCGATCTGGCTGGAGTTGATGAACTGATTGGGCGTAAACCGCTTTTTATCGCGGGTGTAGCGAATGCCAGCGGTGAGCTGGAGTTTGTCGGTAAAGGCGTAGGTGCCCTGCGCGAAGCCAGCGATGCTGTCGTTGTCAACACTGCCGCCGCTTTGCAGATCGACGACCGGGAATTGCACACGCTCTAGATTCGTTGCCTCCTCTTTGAAATAGAAGACGCCGCCAACCCATTCTAGCTTCCCGTCAAAAGCTTCGCCGACGAGCTGTAATTCTTGCGTGAATTGCCACTGGTCGTTGACGGAGTCGACTTCCGCAATCAACAGCGGGGTGTGATCTTGGTCCAGATTGTAGACCGAGTCAGCTTCTCGGTAGGACGTTATGGATTTGAGCTGTGCGGGCCCGAAGTCATAATCGGCCGTAAACGAGACTCCGAAGATATCGAGATCGGACTGGACATCTTTGTCACTGAAATCTTGGTCACGGCTTTCTGGAATGAAGTGACTACCAAAACAGCGCGGATCATTTGGCGGCGTGACCACCGGCGGCGGCCCACCTGCGCACGTTGCCGCGTTAAAGACAATATTATGGAAGAATGGAAAAAGTGCTGAGCGTTCGCTGTTCGGGAAATCCGTTGGTGAACCATCCGGATTTGCCGCGTAAAACCCATCCGCATTGGTTTCCACCAAGACATAGGGCGCGCCATTTGTGCGTTCGCGCGTGGCATCAACGACTAAGTTAAGTTCAAGCTTTTCGCTAGGAAGCCAGCGCAGGTGCGCACGTCCAGACAAGCGATCTTCATCGCCTGTCGCGACCCCGTCGGGACGGCGAACATAGCCGTCTTGATTTTCATAGGCGCCAGAGATTTTGAAGAAGAGGTTGTCGGCAAGCGGAACATTGAGCGTTGCCGTTGGTAATAACCGGTCATCTGTGCCGTAGAGCATGGAAACCTGCCCACTCAAGTCGGGTCCTGGTTTCTTCGTTGTGATACTGATGGCGCCGCCGATTGTGTTGCGGCCGAACAGGGTTCCTTGCGGTCCGCGCAGCACTTCCACGCGTTCAACGTCCAGCAGGTCAACAACGCCGCCAACAGAGCGGGCGAGATAGACGCCGTCCACGTAAAGTCCGACACCGAGGTCAACCGTGGGAATGGACTCAACTTGGCCAATCCCGCGAATGAACATGACCGCTACAGCGCTGTTACCGGAGATGGGCGCCGCTGTTTCAAAGGTTAGGCTTGGTGTGAACTGCCCAATGCCTGAAATCTGCTGAATTTGCCGTTGCTCCAGGCCCTGCGCGCTAAAGGCGGTGATGGCGATAGGCGTTTCCTGCAAGCTCTCTTGGCGCTTTCGGGCCGTCACCAGGATTTGTTCGACCCCCGCAAAGCCGTCATCGCCGCTTTGCGCAAGCGCGTTTACTGATGTACCCGAAAGCAACAGTGCTGCCGTCAATGAAGCATGCATCATATGGTTCTTATGTGTCATAACGTTTCCCCTGTTCCCTGAACTTATCTATGTAAAATACCTTTGTAACAACGCTAGTCAAATAATATTATTTATGCAAGATGAGAAAAAGGATTTGTCGGCGCGCGCAAATTGGCGTCAGATAAATCCGGGGTTTGCGCGGGAAACCGGCCTTTTGAAAACGATGGGAGCAACTGAGATGACTTATGAAAGCCCATTAGGCAGCCACTTAAAATTCCAGTCGAGCGATGTTGCCGAGGTCCGCAGCCAAATAACGCGGTACTTTAAACCGCATCAGATACGCTTTCTTGATGGTAGTCAGCGTCTAAGCGCGGCCCTACGCCGGCTGAACGTGGGGCAAATGGTCGTCAATGTGCTTGAGTATGGCGGCAACGTGATGATTGATCCTGGTGCCTTAGATGACTTCTATTTGATCCATATTAATGTGCGCGGTGAGTGCGAATTGACCCATCCTGGCGGGCATATGACAATCAATTCTGGCCGGGCCGCAATTTGCGGACCCAATCGACCTTATCGGTTTTGGTGGCAGCCTGACAGTCAGGTAGTCGCCATTCAAATCCCAAAAAATCGGCTTGCGGGCCAGGTTGCTCGGCTGACGGGCCAAACGGTCACGGACCTGGTCGATTTTGACCTGGGCATTGATCTTCAAGGCGGCCAAGGGCGCGCTTTGATGAACCTGGTGCGCTATATTCTCAGTGATGCGGAAAACCCCAATGGCCTTACATCTTGCCGCGCGACCTCGTTGCCACTGGAACAAGCGCTGCTTAGCACATTGCTGCGTTTTCAGCCTGGCTCGCACCAAGACGCTATCACCTATAGTTTAGATAGTATCGCGCCAGGCTATGTGCGCCGCGCGGAGCAATACATGCACCAGCATTTGAACCGGAGCGTCAAAATGGCAGAGTTGGCGCATGTCGCGCAGGTAACCCAGCGGACGTTGACCAATGGGTTCCAGAAGTTCCGCGGGACATCTCCGGGGCGCTATTTCCAGGGGCTGCGCCTATCAGGCGTGCATGAAGCGCTCAAAGCAGCAGCGCCGGGAAACACCGTGTCTGACATTGCCTTTGACCTCGGTTTTTCGAACCTCAGTAGCCTGTCATCAGCCTACCGTCGGCGCTATGGTGAAACACCATCTGACACCTTGCGAAAGTCCGTTCGTTTACACTAGTGGATTGGCTCAGACAAATGGTACCCATAGGACGCTTTTCTAAGCTCGCCGGCTGCGTTGCCCGCCGCTTGTGATGCACCGCATCACCGCACGCCGCGCGCCTGACCGGATGAACTTGGAAAAGCGTCCTATGGG
>JBCCAR010000064.1:0-5975 GCA_039814715.1 Pseudomonadota bacterium | reverse complement strand
CATCCGGTCAGGCGCGCGACGTGCGGTGATGCGGTGCATCACAAGCGGCGGGCAACGCAGCCGGTGAGCTTGGAAAAGCGCCCTTCGGGGTCCCAAATTCCGGGGTCTCGGTGCGTCGACGGATTTTGTCGATGCACCGCATCGCCTGCAAACCGCCTCCTGCCGAGACCCCGGACTTTGGGATCCTATGGGTGCCATTTGTCTGAGCCAATCCACTAGGACACGCCGCGGCCAATAACACTCCCATCATAATCAGCCGTTTAGGCATTTCCCATCTTTGAAAATACGCTCATTACGACCACACCAGCAATGATGAGGCCCATGCCGAAAATCCCCCCTATATCGACCTCTTCGCCAAGAAAAAAGACCCCGATGATCGATATCAGCACGATGCCGACCCCGCACCACACAGGGTATGTAAAGCCCACTTGTAAAGTGCGCAGCGCAAGCGACAGCAAATAGAACGAGCTGCCATAGCAAGCGACGACGATGATAGAGGGCAAGAGGCGTGTAAAACCGTCGGCGTATTTCAGCGCAGATGTCGCTGCGACCTCCGTAAGGATAGCGAAAGCCAGATAAAGATATGGCGCCATAAATTTGCCCATCGACGAAGCGTGCTAGAAGTCTATTTCTCTCGCTTGAGCGAAAAAGCAAGCACAGCGTTCAGAACATCCCTTGAATGACCGTGTAGCTGAGAGAATTACCTCTACAACGCATGATCACAAATTCTAATTTGACGCGGTCATCCATGTCGATTGAGCCCCAAAAGCTGGCCTGAATAATGTGATGGATCCCTATTGGATGCCGTTTACGCCGAACAAAGCATTCCGTGCTGATCCGCATGTCATTGCGGATCAATTTATTGGCGATCTAAACCATGTTTTTTTGTCAATTCTGGATCAGAAGCTGGCGACACAGCTCTGAAAATGGCGATCGCTTACCACCGGCTTCGAGGGGAAGGCGGCCGCACCCGACTCATTGGACGTTTTCGCGGGTATCACGGCGTATGCTTTGGCGGTATTAGCGTCGGCGGCATGGTGAACAACCGTAAGGTCTTTGGCAGTCTGCTGCCGGGCACAGATCACTTGTCCTTCCCCTACGACCCCCGCGCTCATACTTTTACGCGCGGCCAGCCGACCACTGATCCAGAGCCTTATATGCAAGAATTGGAGGCCATGATCACGCTGCATGATCCATCGACAATCGCTGCGGTGATGGTTGAACCCTTCGCTGGGTCTGGCGGGGTTTATATGCCGCCAGTTGGCTATATGGAACGCTTGCGCGAGGTGACGCAAAAGCACGGCATCTTGCTTATTGTAGATGAAGTGATTTCCGCTTTTGGCCGTGTTGGAGAGCCCAACTGGACTGGCAGCATTGGCGTCGTTCCAGATATTGTGACGTTGGCGAAGGGTATTAACAATGCAACCGTGCCCATGTGACCGATATTCGCAATATTGGCCTTGCTGCAGCGATCACGATCTAAAACCGCTGCAGCGGGAGAGATATTCCAGCAGTTTATAGCCAATCAAAGGGCCCAGGTGGTGAGTGCGGTTTGGGAAAGCCGCTCTTGCTTTAACACTCTCTAGCTGCGCTCCTTCACTGCTTCCATAGCGATAAAGGTTGAGCTGCTGGCCACGTTCGGCAGTGTTGAAATCTCTTCTCCCAGGACCCTGCGGAAGGCGCGAATGTCGCGTGTGCGCACTTTGATCAAATAGTCAAAGTCGGCAGCAATCATGTAGCATTGCTCCACTTCGGTTATGGTGCGCACCGCAGCGTTGAAGCGCTCCAGCGATGCTTCTGCCGTATTGCTCAATTTAACTTTGGTGAACGCCACATGGTTGAGCCCAAGCATGTCGTAATTCAATACAGCTTGAAATCCGCGAATGTAGCCCTCGCTCTGCAAGCGTTTCAGCCGCACTTGGCAGGGCGTTTTGGATAGGCCGACCTCTTCTGCCAGCTTCGTGACAGGAATGCGCCCGTTAGAGGATACGACCTTCAAAATCTTCATATCGTATTGGTCTAATTGGCTCTGGTTATACGCTTTGACCATATTTACGCTCAAATTAGCTCTAAGAATTAGTCATAACGGCTAATTTTGTCTGATGTAAAGTCAGAATGACTTTATAAAATTGGTTAGCATCAGGTCTGGTACAAATCTTGGAGACCATGCCATGACCGCGCTAGCACAGTGCCGCGAAGCCATCCGCCAACAACACCGTGCGCCCGATGAGGAGGTCATTGCGCAGCTTTGTGCGCACTGGGCGCCGAGCGAGGAGGTGCGTGAGCATAGCTGTGAGAAAGCTGCTGCTTACGCGGCGCAGCTACGCCAATCAACAACCCCGAGCCCCATGGAAGCTTTCCTAGGCCAATATGGTTTGTCCACAGATGAAGGGGTTGCGCTGATGTGCCTGGCCGAAGCGTTGCTGCGCGTGCCAGATACTGAAACGATAGATGCCCTGATAGAAGATAAGATTACGCCGCACGCCTGGGGCGCGCATTTAGGCAAGGCCAGCTCCTCCTTGGTGAATGCCTCGACCTGGGCGTTGATGCTGACTGGCCGTGTGCTTGATGATGGCGACAATGACGGTCTGGCCGCGGTTCTGCACGGGGCTGTGAAACGCCTTGGCGAGCCTGTTATTCGCTTAGCTGTTGAACAGGCGATGAAGGAGCTTGGGCGGCAGTTTGTGCTTGGCCGCTCCATCGAGGAGGCTGTGAAAAACGGGCGCGCGCATGAACAGCAAGGCTATAGTTATAGCTATGATATGCTTGGTGAAGCTGCGATGACAGCCAGCGATGCGCATCGCTATTTCACCGAATACCAAAATGCCATTTGCGCTTTGGCTGGCCACGCAACAGCGGGCTCAGTGCGCGATAATCCAGGCATTTCCGTTAAGCTTTCGGCGCTGCACCCGTGCTATGATGCGCTTAAGAAAGACCGGGTCATGGCGGAGCTCGTCCCTGGGGTCACAGACCTTGCGCGCGCCGCAGCCCAGGCCCACATCGGGTTTAACATTGACGCAGAAGAAGCAGACCGGCTCGATCTATCACTGGATGTGATTGAGGCCGTCTTGCGCGATCCAGCGCTTGCCGGATGGGATGGGTTTGGCGTGGTGGTGCAAGCCTATGGCAAGCGCGCGCTGCCCGTAATCGATTGGCTGGACACATTGGCAGAAGATGTGGGCCGCAATATCATGGTGCGCTTGGTCAAAGGCGCCTATTGGGATACCGAAATTAAGCGCGCGCAAGTGGACGGCGTTGCGGGCTATCCTGTTTTTAGCCAAAAGCGCCTGACGGATGTCTCCTACATCTGCTGCGCCAAGCGGCTGTTGGCCTCCGCGCGCATCTATCCTCAATTTGCGACGCACAATGCGCATTCGGTCGCGAGCATTTTGGAAATCGTGGAGCCAGGCCAGCTGTTTGAGTTCCAGCGCCTTCATGGCATGGGCGAAGAGGTGCACGATGCTGTGCTGAGGCGCGAGGAGACGCGCTGCCGGATATACGCGCCGGTCGGTGCCCACAAAGACTTGCTGGCCTATCTGGTGCGGCGCCTGCTTGAAAATGGCGCCAATTCCTCCTTCGTTAATCAGATCACGGATGTGGGCGTGCCGATAGAGGAGGTGGTGGCAGACCCCTTTGCGGCGCGCAATGATGTCCCAATTGTCGCCGCTCCGGTGGACATCTTCCAGCCGGGCCGCACGAATGCCCGCGGATGGGATATCAGAGATCCAGCTGACGCTGCCGCCTTTGAGGCAGCGCGCGCACCGTATAAAGATCATCGTTGGACTGCGGCGCCATTGCTAGCCGTGCAACCAGCGGGCCGGGAGCCACATGCGATCACGAACCCTGCTGACTGCGCTGACTGCGTTGGCCAAGTCAGTGACGCCGCGCCTGGCGATATTCAAGCGGCTCTGGAGCATGCAAAGGTGTGGGATGTCCCAGCGCAGGCGCGGGCAGACATCTTAAGGCGGGCCGCAGATCTCTTTGAGGAGGCGCACGGCCAGGTCATTGCTCTGCTTGCCCGGGAGGCTGGGAAAACGGCGCTTGATGCCATAGCCGAACTGCGCGAAGCGGTCGACTTTTTGCGGTATTACGCCAGTGAAGCTGAGCGTTTGTCCGCGCAAAGCCCGCGCGGCGTCATCAGTTGTATCTCGCCGTGGAACTTTCCGCTCGCCATCTTCACAGGCCAGATTGCAGCAGCTTTGGCCGCGGGCAATGCCGTGCTGGCCAAGCCGGCGGAGCCAACACCGCTGATTGCCCATCTGGCCACCCAGCTACTTCACCAGGCCGGTGTGCCGCGCGCAGTGTTGCAGTTCTTGCCTGGAACTGGCCATGTGGTCGGCGCTGCTATCGTGTCTGATCCGCGCGTCAATGGCGTCTGCTTTACAGGCTCTACGGCAACAGCGCAGAGCATTCACCGCTCCATGGCGCAGCACCTTGATCCTTCCGCGCCTTTAATTGCCGAAACGGGCGGGCTCAATGCCATGATTGTGGATTCAACTGCGCTGCCAGAACAAGCGGTGCGAGACATTGTTGCCTCCGCCTTTCAGTCAGCCGGTCAGCGCTGTTCTGCGCTGCGGATTTTATATGTGCAAGAGGATGTGGCGTCCGGCGTGACGGAGATGCTCAAAGGCGCGATGAAAGAACTTGAGATGGGAAGGCCCTGGGACTTTTCCTGTGATGTCGGGCCGGTGATCACGCAAGACGCGCAGACCGATATCAACGCCTATATTGCTGATGCGCAGCGTGGTGGCCGCTTGATCAAACAGCTCACCGCACCCTCCCATGGCAGCTTTGTGCGCCCCAGTTTGATTTCAGTCGCAGGCATTGACGATCTGCCGCGGGAGATTTTTGGCCCAGTTCTGCATGTTGCGACGTATAAAGTCGAAGCGCTGGACGGCGTCCTCCAAGCGATCAATGCGCGCGGGTTTGGCCTCACATTTGGTCTCCATTCGCGCATTGATGACCGGGTTGAGCAAGTCATAAGCCAGCTCAAGGTTGGCAACATCTATGTCAATCGCAACCAGATTGGCGCGGTTGTCGGCTCCCAGCCCTTTGGCGGGGAAGGGCTGTCTGGCACAGGACCAAAGGCTGGCGGCCCGCATTATGTGAAGCGGTTTTGCGCCGAGGCGTCTGTAACGTGCGCGGCGGTACCTGGGCCTCAGCTTTCGCGCCAAGACGTGCAGCGCTGCATTGATGCCGCTCTGCCAAGCCCTGACACGCCTTTATCGGTTCAGGATATGCCTGGCCCAACAGGGGAATCAAACCGGCTGTCCGCCTATCCGCGTGGCCGCATTTTGTGCTTAGGGCCTGGCGACGACGCTGCGCAAAACCAAGCACAGATCGTAAGCTTTGCGGGCTGTATCCCTATTGTGCTGCCCGGCGCGCTTTGCCCATCAGACCTGGCGACTCTCTCGGGATTTGATGGCGTAGTGAGCTGGGCCGATGCGGCAACCCTGCGCTCAATGCGTAAAGCGTTGGCCGCGCGCGAGGGCGCCATTTTGCCGCTGATCACGCAGCAAGACTTTGCCGAGCGCTGCATCTTGGAGCGCCATGTCTGCATCGATACCACCGCTGCGGGCGGCAATACCAAACTCATGAGCGCTGCGGCTTAAGCTATGCCTGCGACATAAAAGAAAACCCCACCGCCGATTTGCTCGGCGGTGGGGCGGTTTTCTTGAGCGAAAAACGCCGCCTAGAAGTTAAAGCGTGCTTCCACACCCCACTGGCGCGGCGCGCCATAGGATTCTTCGGTACAATCGCACAGGCCTGAAAGGTCAAACCCAACGTTGACGTAGCGCTTATCGAAGACATTGTTGACGAAGGCGGCCAACATAATGCCGTCATCCTCGCTGGTCCAGGTGGCACGCAGGTTAGCGATGGTGAAGCCATCGATCTCATGGGCGGCAAAGTTCCTCAAGTTGTGGAAATAACTTGAGTTCGTAGACACCACAGCCCCGAGGTTGATGGTGCCGCCT
>JBCCAR010000046.1:0-24805 GCA_039814715.1 Pseudomonadota bacterium | reverse complement strand
GCCAGCTACGCCCCAAAAGCACTGCCTAAAACGGTCAGTTCTTAAAGCTGCAAGCTTTTTCGACGACCTGCTCAACGCTTGGAAGGGTGCAGTCAAATGCTTTCCCAAGCGGAATAAAGCTGTCTTCGGCGGTGAGACGTTTCATAGGTTGGGTCACGCCTTCCTCATAAAGCCGCGTAAGTATCTCCTCGGATAAGGATCCTGTCTGGCGGCTTTCATCGACGATCAGAATATTTTTACAATCCTTTACCGCCTTTAAAACGCCATCGATATTCAGTGGCGATAACCAGCGAAGATCAATCACGCGTGATTTGATGCTGTCTGGTGAACTCTAACCCAGCGACCATCATGACAGATCCAGAAATGGCGGACGCGACTTATATCGAGCCCATTACGCCAGAATTTGTTGAGAAAATTATTGCCAAAGAACGCCCAGATGCATTGCTGCCGACCATGGGCGGGCAAACAGCGCTGAACGCAGCGCTGACTTTGGGCAAACGCGGCGTGCTTGAAAAATACGGTGTTGAGCTGATTGGCGCAAACAAAGAAGCAATCGACAAGGCTGAAGATCGGCTGTTGTTCCGCACCGCGATGGAGAAAATCGGGCTAGAATGCGCCAAATCGGTGGTGCTCAATGCGCAAGACCATGTGGACATCAGCGCGCCTGACATTCAAAATATGGGCGAGGTCGACCGCAAGAAACTGTTGAAGAAGGTGGCCATGGCGCATGCCGAAGCGGCGCTCGATGTGGTTGGGCTACCAACCATTATTCGCCCGAGCTACACGCTTGGCGGCACCGGCGGCGGCATTGCCTATAACAAAGAAGAATATTTTGAGATCGTGGGCAGCGGGCTTGAAGCCTCCCCCACTACTGAGGTGTTGATTGAAGAATCTATCGTTGGCTGGAAGGAATATGAGATGGAAGTGGTCCGCGATAAGGCGGATAACTGCATCATCATTTGTTCGATTGAGAACGTGGACCCCATGGGCGTTCACACAGGCGATTCTATCACAGTCGCCCCAGCCCTCACGTTAACAGACAAAGAATACCAGGTCATGCGCAACGCGTCCATTGCGGTGCTGCGAGAGATTGGCGTGGAGACGGGTGGATCAAATGTTCAGTTCGCTGTCAATCCTGAGAACGGCAGATTAATTGTTATTGAAATGAACCCCCGTGTCAGCCGGTCATCTGCCCTTGCTTCGAAGGCAACAGGTTTTCCCATTGCTAAGATCGCGGCCAAGCTTGCCGTCGGCTACACGCTTGATGAAATCGACAATGACATTACCGGCGTCACCCCAGCATCGTTTGAACCAACGATTGACTATGTTGTCACTAAAATTCCGCGCTTTACGTTTGAGAAATTCAAAGGCACCAAGCCGCTTTTAACGTCTGCGATGAAATCCGTCGGCGAAGCGATGGCCATCGGTCGCAGCTGGCAGGAAAGCGCGCAAAAGGCTCTGCGCTCTCTCGAAACCGGCCTAACCGGTTTTGATGACCAAATCATCGAAGGCGTTGACCCGGAAAACCCAGATAAAGACCTCATCAAAGCAGAGCTCGCCAAACCGACCCCCAATCGGATGCTGATGCTCGCGCAAGGCTTCCGTCATGGCCTGACCTTTGAAGAGGTGCGCGAAGCAACCAAATTTGATCCATGGTTTGTGCGCCAAATTGAGGAGATCGTCCGCGCTGAGGAAGACATAAAAACACACGGGCTGCCAACATCGCGGGAGGGCTTTCAGAAGCTGAAATCCATGGGCTTTTCAGATAAACGGCTCGGCGTATTAATTAGCGCAACGGAAACGAAGGTCCGCAGCGAGCGAGAAGCCCTAAACGTCTTCCCAGTCTTCAAGCGGATCGACACCTGCGCCGCGGAATTTGAAGCAAAAACGCCGTACTTCTATTCAACCTATGAAAATGCCATAGACGGCCCCGCCGAAGATGAAGCGCGCGTCACCACGGCCAAGAAAATTGCCATCTTAGGGGGCGGACCAAACCGCATCGGCCAGGGCATCGAGTTTGATTATTGTTGTTGCCATGCGTGCTTCGCTCTGTCCGATGCAGGCTATGAAACCATCATGATCAATTGCAATCCAGAAACAGTATCGACGGATTACGACACGTCTGACCGCCTGTATTTCGAGCCTTTGACGACTGAGGATGTGCTCGCTGTTCTGCGGCGCGAGCAAGAGGCGGGCGATCTGGTAGGCGTCATTGTTCAACTGGGCGGGCAGACACCGCTGAAACTCGCGCAGGCGCTGCAAGATGCCAATATCCCCATTTTAGGGACAAGCCCCGACGCCATTGACCTTGCAGAAGACCGGGAACGCTTCCAAAAGCTGCTCGCAAGCTTGGACCTGCGCCAGCCGCGCAATGCAACAGCCCGCTCGGTGGAAGAAGCGCGCGCGCTTGCCGAGGAAGTCGGCTATCCTGTGCTGCTGCGGCCGTCTTATGTACTCGGTGGACGCGGCATGGAAATCGTGGAAACGCAGGATCATCTCAACCGTTATATCCATGAGGCAACCCAGGTATCGGGCGATAGTCCTGTGCTGATCGATGCCTATCTGCGCGGCGCGCTAGAAGTCGATGTCGATGCCATTTGCGACGGCGAGAGCGTCTATGTTGCCGGCATTTTGGAACATATTGAAGAAGCTGGTATCCATTCAGGCGACAGTGCCTGCTGCTTGCCGCCTCATTCTCTGCCATCAGCAGTGATTGAAGAGATTGAGCGCCAGACGGCGGCGCTTGCGCATGCGCTAAGTGTCCGCGGGCTGATGAACATTCAGTTCGCTGTCAAGGACGGCGTTGTCTACCTCATTGAAGTCAATCCGCGCGCCAGCCGCACAGTGCCATTTGTGGCCAAAGCGCGCGGCGTCGCCTTCGCGAAAATCGCCTCGCGCATCATGGCGGGCGAAAGCCTATCGCAATTTGATTTGCCAACGACGCAGGTTCGTCACTTAGCAGTGAAAGAAGCCGTCTTCCCCTTCACGCGTTTTCCAGGCGTGGACATCATCCTCGGCCCTGAAATGCGCTCGACGGGCGAAGTGATGGGCATTGACGAGAGTTTCGAGGCAGCGTTTGCAAAAGCGCAGTTGGCGGCGGGCAATATGTTGCCCAAAGAGGGCCAAGTTTTCATCTCAGTTAAAAATGCTGATAAGCCCGCGATGGTCGGCTGTGCCAAAAGCTTGATCAAGCTGGGCTTCTCCGTCATCGCGACGGCTGGAACTGCGGCCTATTTAAGCGAGCGCGGCGTTGATGTGACCGGCATCAACAAAGTCGCTCAAGGCAGCCCGCATATTGTGGATGAGATCATCAACGGCGCGGTCCAGCTGGTGTTTAATACCACAGAAGGAGATGTTTCCATTCGCGATTCCAAACCGATCCGCCAAACCGCGCTGTTTAACAAAATACCGTATTTCACGACTGTTGCCGGGGCTTTGGCTGCGACGGCGGCGCTAAAATCGATTAAAGATGATAGTCTAGGTGTCCGGTCCATGCAGGAGTTTTTCGCCGCCTAAAGCCGAAATTGGCCGTATCCACTGCTTTAAATCAGCAGTTAGGCGTTGAAATCGACGTAAGCTGATTATATTAGTGTTGTCTTGTGCTTTTGAGAAACGTCAAGCACGCAGTTCCCTCTATGCGGGAAGACCCCACCAGCGCTAGGGCGCTTGCCCTGGTCGGAACACTCTTGAATGGTCTGCAAAGCAGGCCGCAGGCTGAAAGGCACGTAGAACATGAACGGTCAACGCTTTCCTATGCTCCGCTCCGGTTTTGAAGCGATGGAGGCTGAGCTGAAACGGCTCAAAGGCGAGGAGCGACCCGCTGTTGTGCAGGCCATAGAAGAAGCACGCGCGCATGGCGACCTTTCGGAAAACGCGGAGTATCACGCAGCCAAAGAGCGCCAGGGCATGATCGAAGCACGGGTTCAAGAGCTTGAAGACAAGATGTCCCGCTCAGAAGTCATTGACCCTTCCAAGCTGTCGGGCGAAAAAGCCGTGTTTGGCGCAACTGTCACTCTCATTGATGAAGACGACAAAAAAGTGACCTACCAGATCGTGGGCGCCGATGAAGCAGATGTATCTGAAGGGCGCATTTCTTACACGTCCCCAATCGGCCGCGCGCTGATTGGTAAAAGTGTTGGCGATGAAGTTGAAGTCATCACGCCAGGCGGCGAGAAATACTACGATATTGACGGCGTCCAGTTCGTTTAGACAGCCCTCGCCTCACCCGTCAAAATCGACGGGAACGCCAGGCAAGTGCTTAGCGTTGCGAATGGATAGAGATGTTTTGACACTGGCCACGTTCGGCGCCGGCGTCAATTCGCTGGTGAGGAATTTTTGGAACTGAGCCAGGTCCTTGGCAACAACTTTCAAAATAAAGTCTATCTCGCCATTGAGCATGTAGCATTCACGCACAAGTGGCCACCGCGCTGCAAGCTCTTCAAAGGCTTCCAAATCGGATTCAGCCTGGGAATGAAGCCCCACAAGCGCAAAAACAACGATTGCATAACCCAGCTTTTCAGCTGAAACATCTGCGTGATACCCAGTGACGTAACCCGCCTTTTCCAACGCCCGCACTCGGCGCAAACACGGCGGCGCAGTTATCCCGACAGACTTTGCCAGCTCGACATTTGTCATCCTGCCATCATCTTGAAGGGCGTTTAAGATGGCAACGTCGATCGTATCCAGCTTTGTACGCGGCAAAGCCCTTCCTTTCCAGATTTCTATGCGTAAAATGACAATACTTGGTAATTTTATTTCGTGTCAACATAATTTCATTCTAATTTGAGCCAGTTATGCGCAAGAATGATAGACACCATTCATCCAGCTGGACGCATTAACCACGATCAAAGCTGTTCTGGGCTTCGCCCGTCGCGTCTGCTATAGACGGGGTCGTAACGTTTGCGTACCGGAGTAAGTTCAAAATGCCGCGCTTTGATGACCGGCTCAAAAATGTACTCGCCTTGATTGACTCAAACGAGCACAGCAACAACGACACCGTTTTTCGGCATATTTGTGACATCCTCTTACAGGAAGGCCTGTGGATGGACAAGGAGCGCCGAGAGACGCTCGTGGCGTATTTAGCCGACTATTATGTCAAGGCCAGCCAACCCGCACGTATGGAAATCGCCGACATCACGAGCCGCGTCGCCGATGCACCTGTGGAAATTATCGCGCTCGTCGCCGCTGACGCAGATGTCGTTGGAAATCGGCTATGGGACCGCGTTCGCCTCGCTGGTGACGATTGGTCATTTATGTTGCCGCGTTTGTCGAGAGCGGCGCTGGGGCGCCTTCGCGCACGTATGAATTTAACCGACGCCGTCTCCGTCGCCGTAGACCGCGAATGGCGTGAGCGCATTCGCCGTCCGGACCACACCCTAGCGGATGTTGATGAAACCGCGCGCTCTTTAAAAGGTATTCACGATCCAGTTGAAGATACCCAAGAGAACGTCCCCGCTGCTCTGGCGAATACCAAGGACGATGAAAGTCTCATTGTCGAGGACGAGGCCCCCGCCTCTCAAAACACTATCGCTGAAGACGATCATGAAGAGGCGGCAGAAAGCGAGCAGGAACACGTTCTCGAAGACGCTGAACAAACTGGCGCGGATACAGAAACGCAAAACGCTGGCACCTGGCTTCCAGAAAATGGTGGAGACGCTAACGACAGCGGCACGGATAGGGGCGACTTTGTTTCAGAAGAGGATAAACGCGAACGGCTGCGTTTGTTTGTGAGTGACCCGCAGGTGATCGAACTTGCCGCTGTGAGGGAGCAAGCCAATCAAGCCAGTCGCGAGGAAGACGTCTATGGCGACGAAGTAGACGCCGCGCTCGGCGACGATCCAGAAGTTGAAGACCCCAAAATCCAAGATATTTTGCAGCGCTTACGCGATTTTGGAACGCGCAGCAAAGAACTGAGCGAAACACCGCAGCCAGAGGATGTAAACGAAGCGTCGTTCGAAGAGGCGCAAGACCCCACAGAAGATACACCGCCTGTAGAGGCGGAAGCGCCAGCGCTTTTCGGCGCTTCAGGCAGCGCAGCCGAACGCAGCGCTGCCGATACAAAAGAACCGTCACAGGCAGGCGCCTCGCTCTCCCTCTTTGCGCCTTCGCAGCCCAGCGAGACAGATGAACACGCTGAAACGCTGGATAAAAAACCAGCCGAGCGTGTACGCGGACCCCTCTCGGTCAACGGTTTATCGCCAGTCTTTGGCGCGCGCTGGGCCACGGATCGCTTCGGCTCCCTGGTTGAAGCGGGCCCCTATGGCATCGACATGTTTGGCCTTCCGGCTCAAAACACCATAGGCGAGATTTTATCGTCGCTGTTTAATATCCAGGGCCGCAGAGAACTTGATAAGTTGCTCAGTGCACGCCGCGGTTTTCGGGACCTGAAAGTGATCAGCGTCGTTGGTGAGCAAGGCTGGTCCCTTTCAGGAGTTGCAGTCTTCGATGACGAAAGCGGCATCTTCCTTGGCTTTAGGGGAACGGCAAATCCCGATGCTGAGTTTGCGCAAAGCGAAGCGGAGAGAGCAGCAAAAGATCAAACGTCTGACCAGGACAATGAAGCAACCGTATTTGACGTCACAGGCCTCGCGCACGAACTAAAAACGCCGCTCAATGCAATCCGCGGTTTTGCTGAAATGATCCAAACACAACAACTCGGCGAGACCAGCGCCTTCGCCCAGCACCGATCTGCTCATATCGGCCGCCAAGCCCAGCGGCTTTCCAATGTGCTCGATGATCTGCTTCTGCAATCCAAGGCGCAATCGTCTGACGAAGCCCCCCAACCAACAACCAAGACGCCCATCTTGGAGGTTTTGACGCGCGCGCTTGCCGATTTTGATGGCCAGCACGTTTTAACGGAGCGTATGTCTCGCCTAGACCCAGGCCTATCCACGCCTATCGACGAACGCATTGCAGGACGGATGATTGAGCGCTTGGTGTTTTACGCTGCACAGTGGACGCCGTCTGGCAGGCCCGTGACACTGCGCTTTGACCCGCCAGATGAAGAAGGCGGCGCCATCAGCATGAGCGCCCGCCTGCCAGGATGGAGCGGATCAAACAGCCAAAGTGACTTGCTGCAGGTCAGTGATGGCCCCCGCCTACCCTATAATCATCCGCTCGCCGATGTATCGCTTGAAGGGCGGTCTTTGGCGGATGTGCAAGAGGACCTAGAAGCTGTCGGCGCCCGGCTAGAGTTGATCGGCGGCGGCGGCAAACCTGTCTCGCTGAGCCTCTTTTTGCCAGTAAACCCGGACGAATAGCGCCGCGTTACGCGGTTCTTTTCAAGGGTGCAGCGCTAAGCGTTGCAGGGGCCTTCTAATCGCCTATATAAAGAACGTTCTAATTTTTCGGGCCGCTTTTTATCTTAAGGCAGGCGTCAGCAACGGTGATCCCTATGGCAGATACAATCCACACGAAATTCTTGGTCATCGGATCGGGACCAGCGGGCTATACCGCCGCGATTTACGCTGCCCGCGCGGCGTTAGAGCCGGTATTGGTGCAGGGTTTAGAGCCAGGCGGACAGCTCACCATCACTACAGATGTTGAGAACTACCCTGGCTTTGCCGACCCTATTCAAGGCCCCTGGCTGATGGAGCAGATGAAAGGTCAAGCAGAGCACGTCGGCACGAAGCTGATCACCGACTATATCGTGGACGTGGATTTGACCATACGCCCCTTCAAAGCGGTCGGCGATAGCGGCACGATTTATACCGGTGACACGCTGGTGATTGCCACGGGCGCGCAGGCGCGCTGGCTTGGCCTTGAAAGCGAAACGACCTTCCAAGGCTTCGGCGTATCGGCGTGCGCGACCTGCGATGGGTTTTTCTACCGCGGCAAAGAGGTTGTCGTCGTCGGCGGCGGCAATAGCGCCGTTGAAGAAGCACTGTTCCTGACCAACTTTGCAAGCAAGGTCACTCTCGTTCATCGCCGCGATAGCTTAAGGGCTGAAAAAATCCTGCAAACACGGCTCTTCAACCATGAGAAAGTCGAAATCGTCTGGGACCATGTCGTTGAGGAAATTCTGGGCGATACAGACCCGCTTGGCGTGACGGCCGTGCGCCTTAAACATGCAAAAACAGGCGAAACGCAAGATCTGCCCTGTCACGGTGTGTTTGTTGCCATTGGCCATGACCCAGCAACCAGCTTGTTTAAAGGCAAAGTCGATATGGACGATGAAGGCTATGTCATCACCGCGCCAGATTCGACCGCAACCAACATCGAAGGCGTCTATGCTGCGGGCGATGTGAAAGACAAGACTTATCGCCAAGCCGTCACGGCCGCTGGCATGGGCTGCATGGCGGCGCTGGAAGCTGAGAAGTTTTTAGCAGAACAAGAGAGCATGCAGATTGCCGCGGAATAGCAATGCAAGATTGGGATAAGCTACGGCTTTTCACGGTCGTTGCTGAAAAAGGCAGCTTTTCTGAAGGGGCACGCGCGCTGAATATGAGCCAGCCGGCCCTATCGCGCCAAGTGCGCGCGCTTGAGACAGAGCTCGGTCTGCAGCTTTTTCATCGGCATGCTAGGGGCACCGTCCTTACACATGACGGGGAGATGCTCTACGCGCGCACTTCCGACTTTGCAAAAATAGTTGAATCCACCCGCCGCCGGATGAGCGAAAGCGGCGAAAGCGTGCGCGGCCAGCTGACGGTGACCATGACAATGAGCTTTGGGACACAATGGATTGTGCCGCGGCTACATAAATTTCAAGAAAGTTACCCCGATGTAGAACTCGAACTGCTCTTGTCCGATGCCGATCTGAGCGTTGGCGAAGGCGACGCAGAAATGGCGGTGCGCTTTAACCCATCTGCGCACGCAGACGATATTCAGCGTCCGCTGATGACCCTGGCTCATAAGCTCTACGCAAGCCGGGCCTATTTGGCTGACCACGGCCTGCCAAAAGACCTTGATGATTTGGATCATCACCGCCTTGTGACCTACGGACCGCACACACCAGCCCCCATTCGCGACGTGAACTGGATCCTCTCCATTGGACGGCCAGGCAATGAGCCGCGAAAATCGCATTTGATGATCAACAATGTGCCCGGCATTCGCCGAGCGGTCATGTCAGGCCTGGGAGTCGCTGCGCTTCCTGAGTACATTGTTAGCCCGGACGATGGCCTTGTATGCATTCTGCCAAACATCAAAGGACCGGACTTTCAATCCTACGTAGTGTATCCTTCAGCCCTTAAAAATGCGCGGCGTATCAAAGCGTTTCGGGGGTTTTTGATGGATGAAGCAAAACTGTTTCGGGCAAGCACCGCTTAGTATCCAAGCTGCGCGTTTTCCTTCATGCGCACAAGCATGTACCCCATCAATTTATGCACCATTTCAATCGCCTGTAGCGGGCGGATCATCACTTTAAAGTCCGTTAGCAGGCCATCTTTGTCCCATTCGATCAGGTCGATACCATTGATATCAACACCGCCTACCCGGCATTCAAATTCTAGGGCAGCGCTCTTCTCGGCCCCGTATTCACGCACATAGCGGAAGCTCTCGTTGCCCAAAACCTTTGCGGCCGCTGCTAGATAAAGCAGGGTTATGGCCTTTCCCTTTTGCGGCGTATGCACAATTGGGCTGCGGAAGACACAGTCCTCATGGATGAGCGCGCCAAGGTCCATCCGGTGATCACTCGCCATATAGGCTTTCCAGTTCTCTAGGCCGCTGGCTGTCATGTTGGTGGGTCCTCGTCGAGCTTCAGCGCGGTCTGGCAGGCGGGCCTGGCGAGACAGCGGTTTCTATAGGGCGTTAAAACAGCGTTGTTGTCCATAATTCCAAAAATATGCAGAAAGCTAATGGACGATCCAATCATCACATCAGCCGCGGAAAAATGATCGCCCAATATCCACTCGCGATCTTTCAAACGCGCCTCTAGCAACGAGACCACGCTGTCATAGTCCCCCCACCCGTTACGGCCTTTGTTGGTTTCTGACTGGCTTACTTTTTCAATCATCGCCGGTTCAATCATACCAGGCCCAAACGTCATCCAATAATAGTAGGCCGCGCGCATATCCGAACCGAAAGGCGGGGCAAGCTTCGCGTCTTGAAAGCTATCGGCCAGATACAGACAAATTGGTGCGGAATCCCAAAGGCCAACATCACCGTGTTTGAGCGCTGGTACCTTACCCAATGGGCTCACTTTGCGGAAAGCCGGGTCAGCCTTGGATTCGTCATCGTAAATGTTAATAGGCGCAATCTCATACTCTGCGCCGCATTCTTCCAGCATCCACACAATCCGCGATGAGCGCGATTTGGCGCACCAATACAGCGTGATCATAGCCAAACTCCCTGCACAACAAAGATATACGCGCGATTGCCAAACCTGCGAGACGCGACTAAGGTTTTAGCTGGAAGTAACACAGGGGGCCACAATGGATTTCCAAAACCTATTCTTAACGGCGCAAGGCCGCATTAATCGCAAGCCGTGGTGGATCGGCATGGTCATTCTCTTTTTGGTAAATATCGGCTTAGCGGCTATTCTTGGCGCACAAAGCACGCTTGCTGGAATTGTCGGCTTGGTGCTGATTGTTCCAGGCGTGATGGTCTCCATCAAGCGCTGCCATGATCGCGGGAAAAGCGGATGGTGGTGCCTGTTGTTCATTATTCCCTTCGTGGGCGCGATCTGGGCCTTGATTGATCTCGGCATTTTGACTGGCGAAGAGGGCCCAAACCAATACGGCCCTGACCCACTCGCCGGCGCTTAACAAACGACACGTGCTATAGAGTGCTTAGAAAAGCTGCCGCGCTCTCGCGATAGGCAGCTTTTTTTTCGTCTGTCATCCGGTGCCAAGTCGAATAGATCCTTGCGATCCGGTGATTACCTTTGAGCTTATCCTCATTGCGGGCGAGAAAATCCCAGTAGAGATAGTTAAACGGACAGGCCTCTTCGCCCGTCTTTTTGCTCACCGAATAGCGGCAATTTTTGCAATAGTTAGACATCTTATTGATGTAATTGCCGCCTGAGGCATAAGGCTTTGAGCTCATGCGCCCACCATCGGCAAATTGGCTCATGCCAAGCGTGTTTGGCAGTTCCACCCACTCAAACGCATCGGCATAAACAGCCAAATACCATTCATGGATTTTCTTGGGGTCTGTCCCAATAAGCATGGCGAAGTTGCCAGTGATCATGAGCCGCTGGATATGGTGCGCATAGGCTTCTTCAAGCGTTTGTTCGATCGCTTCAGAAAGGCAGGTCATGTCCGTTTCGCCCGTCCAATAAAAGTCAGGCAGGTCGCGGTCTGCGCCAAAATAGTTTTGCTCCACATAACCCGGCATTTCCAGCCAGTAGATCCCGCGAATATATTCCCGCCAGCCAATGACTTGCCGGATAAAGCCCTCCGCGGCATTGATGGGCGCATCGCCGTCATAATAAGCCTGCGCTGCGCGCTCGCACACTTCCAGGGGGTCAAGCAGCCCAGCATTGATGTAGAGCGATAAAATCGAATGGTTCATGAACCGCTCGCCCACCAGCATGGCATCTTGGTAATCGCCGAAATTTGGCAAGCGCTTGGCAATGAAATCATCCAGGCATTCCAAGGCCTGCTCTCGGGTAACAGCAAACCAAAATGGCTCTAAAGAACCGACATGGTTGTCAAAGCGCTGGCGCACCTCGCTTAGAACGTCGCACGTGATATCGTCAGGCTCAAAGCGCGGCTGGGGCGGAAACTGCATTTCATCACCCGCCGGCTTGCGGTTATCATGGTCGTAGTTCCACTTGCCGCCTTCCGGCTGATCGCCGTCCATCAACAGACCCGTTTTGCGGCGCATGACGCGGTAGAAATGCTCCATGCGCAGCTCTTTGCGCCCTTCGGCCCAGCGTTTAAATTCATCAACGGAACTTAAGAAGCGATCATCCGGAAGAAGTGTGACAGCTTTTCCCAGTTCGTGCTGCCATTGGTGCATGGAATTGAGCAGGCGCATCTCACCGGGCTCGACAATCACCACCTCGCCAAAGCTATGACGCTCTAAAGCGGCTTTTACTTCACCAAGCAACGATCCGCTTTTTGACTCAGCGATCGGCACATAATCGACATGCTGCCAGCCATCGTCTTTGAGCGCCTTGGCAAAGTGGCGCATTGCGGAAAAGATAAAGGCAATGGACTTCTTATGGTGGCGCACATAGGTCGCCTCCTCATTCACCTCGGCCATCAAAATGATGTCTTTGGTTTTGCGCGCTTGGCGCAAGCTGGCGAGATTTTGGGAGAGCTGATCGCCTAAAACAAGGATCAACCGGGCGTCTTCTGAGGAGGTCTTTTCTGGCATGGTTTCTGTACGCGGCAATCCCTCTGGGAGTTCACCTCGTCAGCACGCTATCTTTTAGGAAGCGTCAAATCTCGATTGATATCGCAATTGAGTAAAAATCCTGTTGCGGCCATGAGCGTTAACGTCGCCGAACCGCCGTAAGAGATAAGCGGTAAAGGCACACCGACAACAGGCAACATCCCCATCACCATGCCAACATTGATGAAGACATAGAAAAAGATCGTCATGGTGATACCAAGCGCGACCAGGCGGCAATACTGAGAGCGGCACCGCAGCGCGATCACGAAACCGATGGCGAGGTAGCTCAAAAACAATGTGAGCAAAATCAAGCTGCCGATCAGGCCATGTTCCTCTGCAATGGTTGTAAAAATAAAATCAGTATGCATCTCGGGCAAGAAGTTCAGGTGACTTTGCGTTCCCTGCAGAAAGCCCTTGCCGTTCACGCCGCCAGAACCAATGGCGATTTTAGACTGAATGATATGATAACCAGCGCCAAGCGGGTCGCTTTGCGGGTTTAAGAACGTCATCACACGCGCTTGCTGATAATCATGCAGCAGGTATTTCCACGACAGCGGAACAATAGCGCAGATTGCCGCGAGCCCGCCAAGGAACAGCCGCTTGGGCGCGCCGCCAAGCAAAATCACGCTCACGCCCGATGCCGCAACAAGAATGGTTGTACCCAAATCAGGTTGGCGCACGACTAAAAGACATGGCAACGCGATGAGCATCACAGGTACAACGAGACTCGTCATCGTGCGCGCTTGGCGGATGGTGAGCATATGGTAATAGGCCGCCAGCACCAACACGATGCCGATCTTCATAAATTCGGAGGGCTGAAGGCGCAGCGGGCCCAGTACAATCCAGCGCCGCCCGCCCCCGCCGACATCGCCAACAAATTCAACAGCAAGCAGCAGCAATAGGCCCGCAACATAAATAGGCACAGCGGTGAGCTGCCAGACTTTCAACGGCGTCAGCGCGATCCCAATCATCAGCGCGAAAGCAACGAAAAAGCGCAGCACATGATTAAACGCCCATGGCCGCATCGATCCATCTGCAACAGAATAGAGCGATGCCGTGCCGATCACGGCCAACAAGACCACAACTAAAATCACCACAGGATTAAGCGACAAAACCCGCTGCAGGAGCGCGGGCGGTTGGCCTGGAAGGCTCATAGCGCTGGCTTTCATCGGCTTTGCCCACTTTCAGGCGTTTCAAGCCCGGCTTGCTGCAAGCGCGCCTTATCGAGGCTCAATGCCTCTCTTAAAATATCCGATGCGACGGGCGCAGCGACAGCAGAGCCGCCGCCGCCGTGCTGGACCAAAACGGCCACGGCATAGCGCGGCGTATCAGCTGGCGCGAAGCCTACGAAGAGGGCATGATCGCGTTCACGCCAGGCGAGTACATCATTGTCTAAAACGCCTGAAGCTCTCTCTTCTTCAGAGATGCGGCGCACCTGTGCAGTACCGGTTTTACCGCCCATCTGGCCGAGGCTTTTGGGAAGGGCAGACGCACGGGCAGTCCCTCTCTTAGAATTCACAACCGCGATCATTGCTTGCTTGATCGTTTCCATGTGTTCAGGACTGGCCAGCGGCGCGCTGACCTCCTCATTTTGCGTCTGCACCTCTGGCGTTGGAGCTAACACTAACTTCGGAGTCACAGCTTTACCGCCGTTCACGAGCCGCGACGTCATGGTTGCTAACTGCAACGGTGTTGCTAAAAGCGCGCCCTGCCCGATGCTGATATTGATGGTGTCCCCGCCAACCCAGTTGACGCCGCGGGCGCGTTTTTTCCATTCAGGCGTTGGTACCAACCCAGTTTTTTCGCCCGGAATGGGCAAATCAAAACGCTGCCCGAAGCCAAAACGGCGCGCCATGTCTGCAATCCGCGCCTGCCCCAGCTCTTTGGCAATTTCATAGAAATAAACATCGCAGCTTTGCGCAATGGCGCCCGCTAAATCAAGCTTGCCATGGCCGCCGCGCTTCCAGCAGTGGAAGCGTTGATTGCCAAGGCGAAAGCGGCCGCCGCAATAGTGCGTCGTCTCTCGCGTGATTTGCCCGGCTTCTAAAGCAGCCAAAGCGACAATCATCTTGAAGGTAGAACCAGGCGGATACTGCCCAGAAAGTGCTTTGTTTATCAGTGGCTTGCGTGGGTCTGCTAATAGGGCAGACCAATTTGTATAGCTAATACCGTCAACGAAATCATTGGGGTCATAGGCAGGCGTAGAGACAAGAGCGCGAACCTCGCCGCTATCCACATCCATCACGACAATGCCCGCGCTTTCTTCACCCATGCGTTTTGCAGCATAGCTTTGGAGGCGCTGATCCAGCGTTAAGCGCAGCTCCGCGCCTGTTGCAGGCTCCTCGCGCGCCACTTCTCGCACCATGCGGCCGCGCGCATTCACCTCAACGCGCTGCGTCCCTGCTTGACCGCGCAGATGGGTGTCATAGGACCGCTCCAACCCGTCTTTACCAATTTTAAAATTAGGCAAGCTGAGCACTGGATCATCGGTTAAATCCTTTTGCGCAACCGCCCCGACATAGCCAAGCACATGAGCAGCTTCACTGCCATGGGGATAAATCCGGCTTGTACCAGCAGCAGGTAAAACGCCCGGCAAATACGCCGCTGCCGCATTGAAGCGGGCAAATTCTTCCCAGGGTAAGTTGTCTTTTATTTTAATCGGTAAAAAGCTGCGCTGGCGCCTGGCGCGCGATAACACCAGTTCACGCTGTGACGCGCTGATGGGCACAACCCGGCTTAGCTCTGTCAGAGTTTGGGCTAAGTCATCCACTTGTTCTGGCACCACCACGATGGAGAAATCACGTTTATTGCTCGCTAGCTCACGCCCTTCAAAATCCAAAATACGCCCCCGAAGCGGCGCTAAGAAACGCAAAGACAAGCGGTTGTCTTCCGCAAGCAAGCGGTACTCCTCTCCTTCGAGGATGGAAAGCTGATAAAGCCGCGCACCGAGGGCGCCAAAGGCTGCAAGCTGAAGGCCGCCGAGCAAAAAGGCGCGGCGCCTGAACAAGTTTGTACGGTCTAGTTCTGTTTCTTCCAGCCGGCGGGTCATGCTTTTCGCCTTGGATAGAGCACGTAGCGGTCTAGCAAGCTCAGCCCTAGGACCAGAACAGGATAAAGCCCTGCGCAAACGGCCCAGCGCCCGAGTAAATCAATATGCTGGCCAGGTATGGATAGCACGAGCGCGGTTACAGCGCCGAAGCTGGCGAAGAAAACGCCCGACAGCAGCATGAACATGAGCCACCGCCAACCAAAGGACAAACTGACGATATCATCGCGCAGCGTTTGCACCATAGTCTGAAAGATCAACAACAATAGCGGCGTCAAGCCCACAAGCGCCTCACTCCACAAATCTGTTAGGAGGCCAAGGCCCACAATGACAGGCCAGCGCGCACCTTCTGGGCGGAACAAGGTGAGATGAAATACATAAATTACTGTAAGCACTCCGCTTAGCCGCGCCATTTGCCCTTGATCAGATGGCACCAGAACCACGGCGCTTAAGGCCAAAATCGCCAAACCAGGCAAAGACTGGCGGACAGCTATGGGCGCTGGTTCTGGATTGAGGCCTTTAACCATCATCCGCCGCCGATCTCAGGCACAACAACCTGCCTGGCCAGTTGATCTGGCAATGGGGATGCAGCAGGCTCCGCAGCGTCAGGGGCGCTTAAAAACGTTACATATCCGGCCGCTTCTAATTTGGCAAAAGGCTGCACCCGGTAAGCTTGCTGCGGCGTTCCCTCATTTAAGATCACCAGCTGGCCCACGGGCAGGCCTGCTGGAAAGAGCCCGCCAGCGCCTGAAGTGCTGACAAAGGCGCCTGCGCGCCCCGCAAAATCTATCGGCAAGAATGACAGCGCGGCATAAGACTTGTTGGTTCCTTCAATAATCCCCGGCGTGGACGTTTCATTCACCAGGATTGGAACACGGCTTGAAAAGTCATTGATCATCAAAACCCGGCTGAGCCGGCCCGACACGGCGACTACCTGGCCAACCAATCCAGCGCTGGTCACAGCAGCCTGGCCATTTTTTACGCCATCTTCGCTGCCTGCTGCGATCAGCATGGATTTCAAATAGGTACCGCCCCCATGGGACAAGACGCGTCCGGTAGCGACAACTTGCGCTGGCCATGACGTGGCTTTGAGCTGCTGCCTGAGCGCTTCGTTTTCAAGCTCCAATTGCTCTAGCCGACGCAGGGCATAATCGGAATCGACCAGCTGCTTGTTCAGCCGCCTATTGTCTGCATGGACAGTCAGATAGTCAGCGATATAGCGAACAACACCGCGAACAGTTTCAACCGGTGTTTCGTAAATCCAAACGAGGGGAGCTGCGGCTTGCTGAGCCGCCAGGCGGGACGTGTCTAAACGTGTCGGCGCGATCACTGATAGAGCGATGAGACCGATAAGAACGACATAGATCCCATACCGCAGGAGCCTGGGCAACAAACCGCCATTTTTGCGGTCTTGCTGACGCCCTGTCACTGCAAATGCCATCTCACGCCTTATCTATCGCAGCGTGCTCTCAACCGAAAGAGCATCCTAGCACAATGCCGCTTAATATTCTTGGGTCAAGACCAGTTGCAGGGCTGGGTCTTCCATCGCCTTGCCTGTTCCCAGCGCGACGCACGTCAAAGGATCATCGGCGACAACAACTGGAAGGCCGGTTGCTTTGCCAAGCACCGTATCGAGATCACCCAGCAATGCCCCGCCGCCGGTGAGCACAATCCCCTTATCGACGATATCTGCCGCCAATTCCGGAGCTGTATTTTCCAGAGCTGCTTTAACGCCTTCAACAATCTGCGCGACCGGCTCAGCCAGCGCTTCAGCGACATTGCCTTGATGCAATTCCATCTCCCGCGGAATGCCGCGCGTTAAATCGCGTCCACGCACTTTAATAGACATACCCACGCCATCATCTGGAACCAGCGCAGTGCCGATTTCTTTCTTGATGCGCTCAGCTGTTGTCTCGCCGACCAGCAAATTGTCTTTGCGGCGGATGTAAGCGATAATCGCTTCATCCATCTTATCGCCGCCCACACGCACGGATGTCGCATAGACAATGCCCGCTAAGGACAAAACAGCGACCTCTGTGGTGCCGCCGCCAATGTCAACAATCATGGAGCCCGTAGGCTCTGTCACTGGCAAATCAGCGCCAATCGCTGCGGCCATTGGTTCTTCAATCAAGTCAACGCGTCCAGCGCCAGCACTTTCAGCCGCTTCGCGGATGGCTTTGCGTTCCACCGCTGTTGAGCCAGATGGCACGCAAATGACGACGCGCGGGCTAAAAAAGGCTGAGCGGTTATGCACTTTTTGGATAAAATGTTTGATCATCTCTTCAGCTGCAATCAGATCGGCGATCACGCCATCGCGCAGCGGCCGTATCGTTTCAATTTGCCCCGGCGTCCGGCCGAGCATCAGCTTAGCCGCTTCTCCAACCGCTTTAACGATTTTACGGCCATTTTCCGTCTTGTGGGCGACAACCGATGGTTCATTCAGCACGATGCCGCGGCCCTTTACATAGACCAGCGTATTGGCTGTCCCCAGATCGATCGCCATGTCTGAAGACACGATGCTAAAGAGTTTAGAAAACATAGTTTAAGGCCTACACCTGCGTTCGCGCGCACAAAATTGCACTATTGGGAAAACCCTTAAGACGTTTAGGGTTAAAAATAGTTAACGCTACTTCAGAAACCAGGCAGCTACCGCAGATATCGCAGCCCTCACCTTCTTTTCTGTCTTAGCGCGGCCTGGCTATGAACGAAAGCGATAAACACGCTATCTGGTATATTTCCTCGCCCTCGACACAAGCGCCTGTAGCTGCCACATAGAGACCCTTTGAACGACAGTGATAAAAAGCGCTTTTATTGATGCCCTCCTCAACACAGCCAGGCCCGAGTGCAGCCGACATTCAAGCCGCCATCGATGCCAAAACCAAGCCAATTGGGGCACTCGGACGGGTGGAAGACACCGCCGTTCAGCTCGCGCGGCTACAAGGCACTCTAAAGCCGAAAGCCAGTACATGCCGGTTGCTTATTTTTGCGGCTGACCACGGCTTAGCCCAGGCTGGCGTTTCGGCATATCCCCAAGCTGTGACACGGCAAATGGTCGCCAATATGCTCAGCGGCGGCGCATGCGCAAATGCCTTTGCATCTGCATTAGGCGCAATCGTTTCCATCGTAGATGCTGGCGTTGGGGGGGAGGCGATTGCGGATGAGACCTTAATTGACAGAAGGATCGCGCCGGGCACACAAAATAGCCTGTCTGGGCCGGCAATGACCCCCGCGCAATATGAGGCAGCCATCCACGCTGGCAAGACGCTGGCGCAAGACGCTGGCGAGGATGTAATTTGCCTCGGCGAAATGGGGATTGGGAACACAGCAAGCGCCAGTCTTTTAGCCCATAAGATCGCAGGGCTACCCCTCGAGCAGATGACTGGCCGCGGCACGGGCCTCGACGACGCGGGCCTGGCAAGAAAGACGGAGACGTTAAGAAAAGCCGCGGCGAGAACGCCGAAACGTTTGAGCGCAGACAGTGCGCTTCAAGAATATGGCGGATTTGAAATCGTGATGATGGCTGGCGCAGTGCTGGGCGCAGCATCGGCGCGCAAACCAGTCATCATAGACGGCTTCATTGCCACAGCAGCGGCCCTTGCAGCCCATACGCTGGAACCCTCAACAAAAGAAGCGATGATTTTTGGCCATGTGTCTGAAGAGCAAGGCCATGCGTCACTGCTAGCAACGTTAAATGCCAGCCCGTTGCTATCGCTGGATATGCGGCTTGGCGAAGGCACTGGCGCGCTTCTCGCTTGGCCTATCGTGAAAGCGGCGGCAGCGATGCTGCGCGATGTGGCCAGCTTTGAAAGCGCGGGCGTGAGCACGCAAGGCAGCGATCCATGACCCGCCTGCGCTTTGAAGCGGCAGCGTTTTTCTTCGCGCTGCAATTTCTGACCCGCGTGCCGATTCCCGCTGGCATTGCTTTCACGTCCGAACGGTTTGCTGCAGCGCCGCGCTATTACCCTCTCGTCGGCGGCCTTGTCGGCTTTCTCTGCGCGGCCCTTTACTTGGGGCTAATTCATGTTTTTCCAAACACACTTGCGGTTATCGTGGTCACAGCCTTTGGCATACTTCTCACAGGGGCTTTTCATGAAGATGGTTTAGCAGACACCTTCGATGGGATTGGCGGTGGCCAAACCCGCGAGGCCGCGCTTGAGATCATGAAAGACAGCCGCCTAGGCACATATGGTACCCTCGCCCTTGGAATGACGGTTGCTGCGAAAATTGCGGCGCTGGCGGCCCTCCCCAATATGACCGTTTTGACCGCCTTAATGGCCGCCCATGCCCTGTCGCGGCTCTCCAGCCTCGTCGTTCTTCGGACAAGTCAGTATCAACGCGCGTACGGCACTGCCAAACCCGTTTCTGATGGCATGTCCAATGCAAGCCTTTTCGTCGGAGCCACGTTTAGCGCCTTTTGGACGATACCGCTCTATCTGAGTAGCGGCATGGGTCTTATTACCTGCGGCCTTGCCGGCATGGCGGCAGGGCATATCGGCGCGCGTGCAGTCTACCAACGCAAAATTGGCGGCTATACCGGCGACACGCTAGGCGCCGTCCAACAACTGAGCGAGCTTGGCTTTTACATAGGTGCGGCCACATGGCTCTTTGGCTAATCCGTCACACGGCGCCGGATATACCGCCGGGAATATGCTATGGGCAAAGCGATGTGGCTCTCGCGGCGAGCTTTGAGACAGACGCGCAAGCCGTCATCGCAGCCATGCCAAATGCCACAACAATTATCACCAGCCCCTTACAGCGCTGCCAGCGTTTAGCAGGCAAGATAGCGGCTTCACTGAACATCCCGATTAAGGCCGATAAGAGCCTCATGGAAATGGATTTTGGGGCCTGGGAAGGCAGACCATGGGACCATATTCCCAGACATGAAATAGACCAATGGGCAGCTGATTTTTGGCACGCAAAGCCGCATGGCGGGGAATCCGTATGCGACTTAAAAACGCGCGCGGACTTCGCGCTGCAGACGGTCGCTTCCGCCTATGAGAATGCCGCCGTGGTCACCCACGCCGGCATCATCAAAGCGGCATTTGCAACTGGAACAACAGCAGACGCCTTCAACCGCAGCCCAGCCTTTGGCGAGATTGTGGAGTGGGAAGGCTAAAAAGACCTATTCAGCCGCCTCAAGCTTGTCCTGCGTGCGCAGCTCAAAATCTGATGCATCATGGCGAGCGCGCAGCTGTTTGTCTTCATCACCCCAAAAGCGATTCACCATCAGTCCGCGCTGTACCGCTGGGCGCGCATCAATTGCTTTGGCCCAGCGCACGACATTTTCGTAAGTGTGCACCTGCAAAAACTCCGCGGCTTCATAAGTTCGCCCAAGCACCGTTGCGCCATACCACGGCCAAATCGCCATATCGGCAATAGTGTAGCTGTCACCGGAGATAAATTCAGTATTCGCAAGCTGCTGGTCCAGCACATCCAGCTGGCGCTTTACCTCCATGGCAAACCTGTCGATCGCATATTCAAACTTGAAAGGGGCATAAGCATAGAAATGACCAAAGCCGCCGCCGAGATAAGGCGCGCTGCCCATCTGCCAGAACAGCCAGTTCAACGTCTCGGCGCGCCCTGCCGGGTCTTCCGGCAAAAACACGCCAAATTTTTCCGCTAGGTGAAGCATCATGGAAGCGCTTTCAAACAAGCGGATGGGCGTATCCCCGCTATGATCCATTAGCGCAGGGATTTTTGAATTGGGGTTTACGCCAACAAATCCAGACGTGAACTGCTCCCCTTCAAGAATACTCACTGGCCAGGCGTCATATTCCGCCTCTTTGATGCCTCGCTCCAAAAGCTCTTCAAAAAGGATGGTAACCTTCTGACCATTAGGCGTCGCCATGGAATAAAGCTGGAACGGGTGCTTGCCCACCGGCAGCTCTTTATCTTCGCGCGCGCCTGCGGTCGGGCGATTGATGCTGGCGAACTTGCCGCCATTTTCTGCATCAAACGTCCATATTTTCTCTGGCTGATAGTCAGAAAAGGTTTGCGGCATTGTCTCTATGTCCTGTGCAACTGATCGGTGTTGACCTCAAAAATAGGGTGCCGCCCGACGCAGTCGAGAGCCTCCGCGCGAAAAAGGCTGTTTGCATAGGGTGAACGGCGGACTCTTGCGCACTCAGCTGAGAAGTAACAGACGCTGGCCGCTCGCTCTATCAGCGCCTGAGCAATGTCGCCTAATCATTAGATTACTATGGGTTTTTGGGGAATTTCTGAACGTCAGAATCAATGTCTACCCATGGCTGGGCGCTATCGCACCAAAAGTGAATTTGCGGCTGAAGACTAGATGTATCATCGAGTGTGCCGGCCTTGATATACGTCATGTCCGGCTGATCAGGCACCTGGGTAAACACTGGCGATCCGCATGTTTCGCAGAACTGCCGATGGACGGGCCGGCCGCTGTCAGCCGTGTCGACATACGTCTTTAAGTGCCCCTCCAGCCTCACTGCAGGTTTAGGCACACCAATGAGAATAGAAAAGGCACTACCGGCTTGGCGCTGGCAGTTCTTGCAATGACATACACCAGTGAGAAGCGGCTGGGCCGCCACTTCGTATCGCGCCTGGCCGCATAGGCAACCGCCTGAGATGCTCATACTTATCTCCGTCTATACTGCAATCGGCATGGCGATCTGTTTGTCGGAGACCACGCCGCGTTCATCGCCATATTCCACCTGTAACCAAACACAGCCGCGCTCAGTCGCTTTCCCTTTCGGGAGCGCCATGATGGCTTTGGGGCTTTGGTCAATCAACGCGCCTTTGGTGACGGCAAAAGCCTCAGGCTCAGCGCCCGGCTGTGCAAACGCATGCACCGTCATGTCCCCAAATAGAACATAGCGAAAGACACGGCCAGACGGGATATAGCTTGGCGCTGCGAGCATCGGCACACTGCCGCCCTCGAAACCAGGTTTCGCCCAATGGAGACGGGCTTTGAAATTGCCGTTGTCCATAAGATATTTGACCATAACGCCCGGCACGCCTGGCATGTCATCCCAGCGCATGTCCCCTATGGTATCGATGAGGCGCGGATTGTTCCATCGGGTGACGTCTTTGTAGCGCTCATCATAAGTCTCATGGTCGGGGTTGACGCCATAAGTAGTCGACGAGGGACCTTCTTCTTGAATAAGCAATGTGCAGCCGATTTGGCTTCTTAGGCCGCCAGCTTCAATGCCGTGCAAGCTGCGCGGCGGGCGCGAGAGGAAATCCCCTTCACGAAATTGGAAGCGCGCACCGCGGTGCTGGTGTGGCGAGACAAATTCATCATTGGTCAAATCGCCGCTTAAAATATAGGCCCATTCATGCCAATCGTGATAATGGTTGAGGCCCCCTTCCCAGCCGGGAGGCACCGACAGCAAGATTAGGTGCGCGCCCGTTTCCTCATTTTGGAACAGGTATTTGAAGTCCCATTTGGGACCTGTTTTCCAATCCATATCGTCAGGGCTCACAATGCGCAAAGGCGCCCATTTGCCGTCCGCCTTACTCAGCATCTCTCCGGTTTGTGCGGCCGCGTCATGCCCATCTGCAGCAGCGCTGGCTGACGTCGCAGCGGCAGCAAGTCCGGCAGCGGTGCCCACAAAGCTTCGGCGTGAAAACCCGATGTCGGCCATGGTCAATCCCTCCTCATTAGGCTATGACCCTAATATGCTTGAGCCGAAGGAACAAGGCGCACAGGCGTAGAGCGCCTTGGCCATACGCCGCGCTCCGTGATACACACTGCTTTATGAAACTCCAAGCGCTTGATCACGTCAACATCATCACCAGCGACTTAAGTGGGTCAGCGGCGTTCTACAGAGACCTTTTGGGGCTCGATATCCGCCCCGCCCCGCCGCCACTTAAGGCGGAATGGGCGCTCTGGCTTTATGATAATGCAGGCCGCGCGGTTGTTCATCTCAACCACATTGACATGCCAAAAACGGTTCAGCGTGACCTCTCAGGCCCAAAAACAGGCGTGCTGCACCACGTGGCGTTCGCGTGTGAAGGCTATGAAGAGATGTTGTCGGATTTAGAAATCCGTGAAGCGGACTTCCAGGTGAACGAATTGCCAGCCATTGGATTAAAACAAGTCTTTATCGAAGACCCGAATGGCGTGTTGCTAGAGCTGAATTTTCGCAGCTAACTTGCGCTGCGGTCCAGCTTCCCTGAAACGACATATTGCAGGAGTTTGACCACCTGCTCTGGCGTCCGCGCTGAAGCCATCGCAGCGGCGTTGACTTCCTTTAAGGGGTGAATGATCGCTTCATCATGAAGGGTGATATAGGGCGTACCCAGCGCAGCAGCATAGCCAGCGTCAAAAGCTGCATTCCATTGTTTAAATTTATCGCCAAAGCGCACCACAACGATATCTGCCTGTTCGATCAGCGTCTTAGTGCGGATGGCATTGACACTTGCACCTTTCATATCACGCCAAAACGGATCACTTTCGTCGCCTAAAATCACCGCGCCGCAATCATCACTGTCTTCATGCACTGTCACGGGAGATGCGAACATGACCGGCAGATCAAGCGCTGTGCATCCATCGACGATCTGTTCACGCCAGTCGCTATGAATTTCGCCTGAGAGGTAGATGGTTGTCATAGGAAGCTCCGCCGCGCCGTGGTTGGCCAAGCAGAGATAATCGAAAGTCCCGCGCTAGCAAAGAGAGTTTTCAGCGGCAAACGCCAAAAACACGGCGCAGGCTAACCTGCACCGCGCCGATTTAAAACGCCGCCACGCGAACACTTAGACTTGTTTGCGGCGGCGGCGGACTGCTAACAGTCCAGCGCCGAACATGCCCAAAAGCAAAGACGTTGCTGGCTCTGACACTAAGACGTAGCTGCCGTCCGCGCGAACCAAAAGACGCACGACGTCATCATAAACACGCCGCTCTGTGTCGCCGATCAGGTTAAAGTTCTCATCCAGCACCGGGAAGCTATACACTGGTAAAAACTCTACCATCGCAATGAAGTCATCGTAGATATCGCTCACATTCATGATGTTGACTTCAATGTGGCCATAGTGTTTGCCGCCGTCTTCAAGCGTAATGTAAACGTTGCCATCGGCGTCGGTGAACTCGATCCAATTTTCGAGCGTGTGTTCGTTGGGCATGAATTGTGAAAACGGATTGAGGTTAAGTTCTGTGCGCTGCTCGAGTGTCCGCGGGCCGCGCAAGCCATCGCCCGCCGCACCAATCTCAAAGAACTGAATGCCTTGGCCATCATTGTTTAAATCAACGAAAGAGCGCTCATAGAGTTCGCTGTGACCGTTAAACACAGCTGTGACGCCAAACTCCTCAAACAGTTCGGTATAAACCCGCATTGGCGTGCCGGATTGACCCGTCGCCTCTGGGTGATTGTTTGGTAGGGAATGGCAACTGTGTTTAGGCATATGCTTTTTTGTCTCTGAGGATTGCGTTTGCGATGACGATGATTTTGCGTGCAATCGCGATCAAAGCAACCTTAGGAGGCTTTGGGGCGGTCGGGTCACTGCGCAACTTGTTGTATT
>JBCCAR010000066.1:0-5411 GCA_039814715.1 Pseudomonadota bacterium | reverse complement strand
TTTAACTCTAAAAGTCTGTCGGCCGCTTAGCGACGACGGCGTTTGCGGGCCAGCAAAGCAAGGCCGGTGCCCAGCAATGCCAAAGAGGCCGGCTCAGATATTCCCGTTGGCGGTGGCGGCGGTGGTGCTGGAGTAGGAGGCGGTGCTGGCGGTGTAACGGCGCCAAACCCAAACTCGGTCTGCAGACCAAAGCCCTGAAAGCCAGTACCAAAATTATGTGACCGGCTGAACACCAACGAGTCGGTATCGGCAACAAAACTACCCGCACCTTCAAACCCGATGTTTGTGATAGAGATGTCCACCAACAAATCGCCAAGCGTTGGGTCATAGGTGAAACTGCTTCCACCGCCGGTCCCCGCACTGATCAAAAGCAAGTCCCCAGTCGCGCCAGAGAGATCAAGCTCTGCAAACAAAAGCGCGTCCGCCCCAACATTGCTCGCCGGATTGGCAATAGAAAGCCCATTCACGGGATTTATGGACGTTGACAAGGTGAATGTGTACGTCCCTTCACGATAGGTGTTGCCAGGGCTCGTGCTGAAGAACGTGATAGAGCTGATGTCAACTGTGCCTGGGAACACATCAGCATCATAAACCTGTTGATAAAACGTCGCAGCGCCGTCGCCTACGCTATTAAAAGGGAAAGTATTGGTGCCGTCGGCTTCCCCAACCACCAGTGCATAGGCGGATGTCGTTATTAGAAATGAAGCCGCAACAGTTGCCGCCCCCGAAATCATATATCTCATGTGTTGCCCCTACTTGTTCTTTGAACGGTGTTCAAATATGCAAAGACTGTGCCAAAAAGGAACACTAGTGAAATCATATGGTTAACTCTTGTTACGGATATGACTTGTAAAAAATGCCGACTCTGGCCTGCAGTGCCGATCGCATAAAAACCCACGCCCCCTGCACGCAAGGCTTCGCGCCTGCACAAAATATATTGCATTGCAAAAACTATCAAAAAATTGGCTTTTCTTATTATAAAGCCGCGCTAGGTGCTTAAGGACTGAAAAGAAAAGCGCAGCGAAGATTGTGCAATGAATATCCGCAAACCCTGCTCTGAGGTGAGACTTGTCATGAACAAAATCTCAGGAGCACCCCCATGTTCAAATGCGTATGTGGTAATAATTCTACCAAGCAAACTCTAACTTTAATTTCAACGTTAGTTGCATTTTCTGCATTTTCATCTCCTACTCTTGCACAAGAGGACCTTTATGGCCCTGCTGAAGAAGAACGTGAGACGTCCTTTACAGTCACGATGAATCAGGATTCCTTTTTTGGGTTTTATCCAGCATTCAACGGTCTTGTCCCCGTGAGTGATAATATGGATTTCTCTTTCTACGGCATCTTGTGGACCAAACCTGCTTTTGGCCTTGGCCAAGGCAACAGCGGCGATGACCTGTGGACGGAGTTTGGCGTCGGTGTGAACTTGCACCTGCTGGACGGCAACCTCTTGGTGAAACCGCAGCTAGGCATCACCAACGGCTCATTGCTATCGGGCGGCGTCTTTAACGAAGGTGAAACTGGCGCATCAACCGGCGCGAATTTCGCAGATGGTATCGTGCCAAGCTTGACCATCAACTATAGCGACGACCAGTTCGAAGCAGAGTGGTATAGCGGCTATTATGCAGCCCTGCGCAACCGCGGCGATGACCGTGCGCTCGACTTCCTGCATCTCTGGGCCAATGCGGGCTATAAGTTCACCAGCATTGTCTCAGGCGGGGTTCACTATGAAATCCTGGACAACAGCCGCAACAACGCCCCAGGCGCCTCTGGCTCAACCGTCTACCAATGGCTGGGCGGCTATGTGCAATTTGCCTTGCCCAAGGGCTTCTTTGCGCGCTTTACCGCTGGCGCAGATGTCCAAAGCGGTGGCACTGGTGACTTCTACAAGCTCAATGTCGGTATGAGCTTCTAAGACAAACCCTAAGATGGCCGCGCGGTCTTGTGCCGCGCGGCTTCTTGTTGAGTGGTGTCATGAAGGAGGCCCTGAATCACGTTCAGGGCGATGGATTTCGGGCGTTAAACCAATTGCAGCATCGGCGTTGGCGCAGCCGGGAAAATAGCCCGCAGATCCGTACGTGACACGCCGTATAATCCAGCTAACAACCCTGCAAACATGTCATTCATATCATTTGCGGGATAAAGGTCGCGGCCTTCATAAAGGGCTCCCGGGGCAAGGCCTGGCCAATCACCATGCTGTCCAGATTTGATTTTGCCCCCGGCCAGCAGGGCAACGCCTGCTGTGCCATGGTCGGTTCCGCCGCCACCATTTTCGCGCACCGTACGGCCAAATTCGCTCACAATCGCGATGGCCGCATTGCCCCATTGGGCACCCATGGCGGCCTTAAGCGTGCCAAGGCCTGTATCAAGACCCTCAAGCATCCGGCCCAGGCGGCCCATTTGGGCGCTATGGGTGTCCCAGCCATCAATATCGATGACGGCAATATCAGGTCCGCCTGCTTTCGCCAGCAAACGACCCGCCCCTTCCATTTGCGCTGTGATCGCTCCAAGCGCGCCGCCGCCGCGTTTGGCCATTCCCATATCGCCAGCGACAGCATTGGTTTCTAGCGCTTGTGCAAGAGCACCAGCAAAAAGCGCGTCGGAGGCATACAGCCCTTCAAGGCGCATCAAGGTATCGTCATTGGCTGGCGCTAGGACCGCTGGAGACCAGCTAGAGGCTGCCGCTTTGCCTTGTAAAATCATAGGCGTCGCTGGGCCGATGGAGAGCGCGGACAAATCCGGCCGCTGCTGCAGCAAGCGGTTAAGCCAGCCTTCCCGGCCCGGCAGGGTTTGCGCGCCCGTCTCCAGCAAGTCTTGCGCTTTAAAGTGAGACCGCTCGCGGTAAGGCCCGGCAACGGCGTGCACGAAAGCGGCCTCGCCTGCTTTAAACCAGCCATGCCAGTTTGCCAGCTTCGGGTGCGCTGCAAATCCATCGGTGAGGGGAAGCGCGCCTTGCGGAATGAGCTTCTGGCGATGGCCTTGGATATGGCGGTCATCCAACTTTGGCAGCGCCGTCAAACCATCCATGGCGCCGCGCAGCAGAATCAGAACGAGCTTTGGCGTATCCGCGCCCGCCTGGCCTGCCGCCGCGCCGCTTACCAATGTCGCTGCGCCAAGCCCAGTTGTAAAAATGCGCCGTGTCAGAAGCATCTTTCTATCTCCTTTGAAACTGCGGGCTCATGAGCGCTAACGTTAACCCCTGTGCCGGACTTTCTGCGCGCGCTATAGCCGTCAAGAGGGCTAGATCTGCCAATGGCCCCAAAGCATCCTCAACAAAAGCGTCTGGCCGCTGGCGCGCCCGCTTGGCCACATTCCCCGCCCAATCAATGCGTTTTTGCAGCGCGTCTGGCGACAGCCAAGCCTCGGCCGTGTCAGGCCAACCGGCTGGAGAGGGAGCGCCAAAGGGACGCTGGGCAAAACCCTCGATGGCGCGTTTGGCTTGGCCAAAGACAGCGCGCTGACCAAGCATCCGCGCAGAGGCAATCATCAGCTCCTCAGGTGTTTTAACCTTTCGCAGCGGGGCTTCAAACGCGCCCTCTAAACGCACAACAGTGCGGGCCAAAGCGCTTAGATTACCGCCGCTACCGCGAAAGCTTTTCGACAAGGCATCGACAGCAGCCTTAGGCGGCTCATCGGCCAGAAAATGCTGCGCCAGCTTCCGCGCAACGTGCGCGGCTGTTGCAGGATGCCTTGCCAGATCGGCCAGCATGGCTTTGGCCTGGTCTTGACCATCACTGGGATAGCGTTTGCCAAGCAAGCTTTTGGGCCCAGGCTCATGCGCAGGCGAGACGAACATACCGCTCCCAGTCACAGATGTGCGCAGCACGCGCGGCGCAAACGGCATCCAGCCCGTCAATGCCTTTGCCAGGCTCTCCACATCGCTTTGACCATAGCCACCGTTCACACCAAGGGTGTGCAGCTCAAGCACTTCGCGCGCCAGATTTTCATTCAGGCCTAGGCCGCGCCGGCTAGCAATACGCGTCGATGGGCCAACCGAGCGGTGATTGTCCAAATAAAGGAGCATCCCGGGGTGGAGGACGGCTGCTTTCAATAAATCTGCAAAGCGGCCAAAGACATGGGGGCGAATGGCTTCGCGCTCATAGGGGCCAGCGAGCCCAATGGTTTCCGCCCGTGTGGCTGCAACGGTAAAGTGGTTGGACCAAAACCGTGCCCAGCGGTCTGCAAATGGCGCGGGCGTGGTCACTGAATGGGCCATGCGCGTCTGAACCTCTTTGCGCAGCGCGCCGCGCTGGGTTTCAATCACGCCTTCAAGGGCCGATACCGCCTTCGCGCTGGCATTGCCCGACCTTAGAGACTTGCGATGTTCGCGCAGGGTAGTAAATGTGTCGAGCGCAGTTTTGCTGCTCGGCAGGTTTGATGCATCAATCAAGGCGGCTTTGGAGGTTATTTGCGCATCCAGCCAAACCATGGGGTCATCGGCCGCGGCAATCTCCCCGGCCTGGGGACCAAGGCCAAAACGGTGGACGGCAACTGCGCTTGCAATCGACATAATGGCGCGTCCTTACAGCAAAAAAGAAGTCACTCCCCTTCATACGGCGTCACCACAAAAAACCCTTCGTTCACGGATGATTGATATTTACAGGTTAGGTGAACTTTAAGGCAGCATGCATTTTGTCGCTTTGCGGCGGAGGCCAACCGCTTTAAAGGCGTGCCTCATATAGACTTTCAAAGAGGATATCAGTGTCCATGTCTAGTTATCTCGATGCGCTAGAGAGCGAAGCTATTCACATTATTCGCGATGGCGTCACAGAAGCAGAAAACCCAGTCCTGCTGTTTTCTGCCGGGAAAGACTCGACGGTTCTAGCGCATTTAGCCGTGCGCGCCTTCTATCCATCCAAGCCGCCGATGCCGCTGCTGCATGTCGATTCAACCTGGGAATTTAAAGATCTGCTTCAGTTCCGCGATGACTTTGCAGATAAGCATGGCTTTGAGCTGCGCGTACATGCCAATGAAACAGGCCGCGAAATGGGGCTCAACCCCATTGACCATGCCGACACATATACCACTGTGATGCGCACCGACGCGCTGAAACAGGCTCTTGATGATGGCAAATATGACGTCATTTTTGGCGGTGCCCGCCGCGATGAAGAAGCCTCACGCGCGAAAGAACGCGTTGTCTCCGTGCGCAGCGCAGACCATAGCTGGGAACCAAAGAGCCAGCGTCCTGAGCTATGGAACAGCTATAACTGGCGCCGCAGCCCCGGAAGCAGCCTGCGCGCTTTCCCCTTGTCGAACTGGACTGAAGCAGACTTGTGGGCCTACATCATTGCCAAAGAAATTGAACTGGCGCCGCTCTACTATGCTGCCCCGCGCCAAGTCATTGATTATGACGGCACTATGATTGTGATGGACGAGCCTGAGCGCTTAAAAAGCCTGTCGCATCTCAAGCC
>JBCCAR010000041.1:0-27635 GCA_039814715.1 Pseudomonadota bacterium | reverse complement strand
AGTGCCGCGCACGGAGACGGACTTCACACCAGCGCCGGGCAAAATCTCGCGCCAGCCGCCTGAGCCTTGGTTGGTAATGTCAACCGCTTCGCGATGGAGTGTGAGCTGATTGGTTCTGAGCCCAGCAACCGTCTGAAACGTTGCTGGGGAGCCGTCATCGCTAATCTTGAGCAGAAAAGCGCGGCCTGATTGTGCTGTCATGGCGTCAATCTCCGTTGGGGGGGGGGGGGGTTAAAAAACTAGGCTGGAACTGCAAGACTGGCGGGATGCAAAAGCGCGCGAAAGCGCAGCACACCGAGCCGAGCCCGACGGCGGCGTTCGACCAAGAAACGTTCTTCTTCTAAAAAGAACACGGCCAGATGATGGTCCGACAAGCTGAGCTGATCGCGTGAGAGGAATGTCATAATCAGTCGGTGCAGATCTTTCAGCGGGGAAAAGCTCTCCTCATCAGACCAGCTATTGACCAGCAGAGTATGCTCTTCGCCGCGAAACGTTTGCGTTGACCAATCGCGTACCCGTTCATCCCCCATCGTGATATAGGGGTATTGGCTTTTGGCAGGCGCGGTTTCATAAACCCCGCTGATGGCATTGGTAATATTTGGCTGAGCCAGCAACTGCGCGCGCACAGCGGCCCGCAAATCGCTTGCAGGATGCAACATGGTTTTTTCCTTTGGTGAGGGGAGCGCTAAATTTCAGCGCGGCACGTCAGTGTGAGAAATTGGCAGTGCGTATCCGCTGGCGTCATGGCGTCAATTCGGTAAACGCTATCGCGCCAATGCAGCTTAAAATCCCGCGTCAAATCATTGCGGTAGCGCACGGTGACATCCAGCGTGATGGTCGAAATGCGCTGGCCGGTTTCTTCAGACGATTGCGCGCCGGCAAGATCAATAGCCGCCCAAGTATCGATACGCTTCAAAATCGTTGGCGCGCGGCCGCCTTCAGCGTCAAACGCGGCAGGGACATTGCCTTCAAACGTCACGCGGTGGCGCAGAGCCCCAATATCGTTCGGAGCTGTCATAGATGCACCTGCCGATACGGCTGCCAAAGCGCTGTCACCGCGCCGGGCAGCGTCGCAAGCGCTGGCTTGGAGCGGTTTTCATATTGGTGCGCAATGAGCCGCAATATACCAAGCCGCAATGTCTCTGGTACGCTGTTCCAATCTGCGCCGAGGCCAAGCCGATAGGAGACGGACACCCGCGCGCCAATAGGAACGCCGGGCAAATCAACATAGGTCCGGCCAAGCTGCTCACAAGTCGCGAGCTGAGCTACTTCGAGCGCGGTTTCAGCTTCGCCCATAGTCCAAGACGCGGCAAGCAGCGTTACCACCGGCAATCCGCGCAAAAAGAATCGCTGGCCTTGATGCACCGCCGTCAACTTCACGTCGCGGTATAGCAGAGCCTGACCGGTATAAAGCTCGCATGCTTCACGCCCGCTGCGGATCAGGCCTGCAATCAGGTCCGCATCGTCTTCCTGCTCTAATTTCAGGTATCCCGCCGCTTCGCTTTGGCTCACAGGCTCATGGGCGGGCGGGGACAGAATTGAAAACTCACTCATGAGCGCTCTCCAATGCGGATGATGATGTCGCGTTCATCGCTGTCGCCGCCAGCCAGCGTGATACGATTGGCCAGCCGGTACACATGGCCTGGAATGCCGCCGGAAACGCGAATGCGGGTGACATTGCTGGCAACGTCGCTGCCTTCAATAACAAGGCCGTTTGTCTCTTGCGGCTCAAGGCGCCAAGTGGATGAGAGAATGTCATCATCAATGAGGTAATTGGCGGTCCAATCAATCGTATAGGTCAGCGTTGCAGCCGGGTCTTTGAGATAGCTGCTCATGGTTTAAGCCGTCGCAGACAGAGTGATGGACCAGGAAAGGAAATTAACAACGGCCCCGCTTGTTACTGCCGCGTCTGGAATGGGCGCGGTAAACAAGATGCGTTCGGACGTGTCGTCCAGCAGCGCGATAGCTGTCGCCGTACCGCTTTTCTCAACTGTCGTGGTTTTTGAGCCAATGGCAAGCTTGCGCCCGCCCACGACATCTTCGAGCGTGAAATCCCCGCCCGAAATGGACGCTGCTGCAAGCCGCTCGCCTGCAGCGGTATCAGCATAAGCAGTTGGCACCGCCGCGAGGGCGACAATGGTGTGTGTATTGGCAGACAGCAGCGCAAGCGCGCTGTCCAACACATCGGGGTGAACCGTGGTCGACATGGAGTTTCCTTTGTTTCTTTGGTAGCAAGCAGAAGGCGTTAAATCTGCGGCTTGGCGGCGCCTTTGCGCGCAGCGGGCCGGGTGGACCGTTTGTCGCTGACAGGCTTGGCGAGGAAGGACGTCCCCGCCATCGAAACCTGCGCATCAGCAGGGCCTAAAAGCGTGCTTGGCGGAGCGCTCGGCCCCGGCGATGTCGCCGCCAGTGCAATGACCGGCGCGCCAGCATCAAAGACTGCTGGGGCGACGCTATGGAGAGGGCGTATGACAGCCTCTTGCAGCGCGGCGTCAGCTGAGCCGCCATCAAAAACCCCAACATAATCTATATAAACAGGCACGCCGGGCTGGATGAAGCGCAGCCGGTCCATGCCGGTTGGACCGCTGCCTTGCGTATCGGAATAAACGGTGGTTCCGTCGGCTGTATAAGCAAAATCATCCGCCTTGATGCGCCCGGCAACGACACTGCGCTGGCTATCAATGGCAAAATATGGCGGTACACTGATGAGGGCGGATAAGGCGCCGCCAGCGGCGACGGCAAAATCATGGCTTTGGTTGGTCTGGTTGATGCGCACAGCGCCATAGTTTGCATTGAGCGCATCACGCAGCGAGACAAAGGCGGGCGCGCTTGCCCCTGCTGGCAAGCCATAGGGAAAGGTAAAGCCAGCGACCAGCGTTGCTTCATCCAAGCTGCTAGATAGCGCAATATCGCCAAGGCTATCGGCCGCCCGCGTCACTGGCGACGGCAGAGCAGTGCGGTCACCTTCCGCTTCAAAGCTGGTGACCTCTAGGCGGTCTGCGACCACTGGGCCGCCCGCATAATGCTCAACAACCACATAAGTGCCGATCAGAGTCTGAAGGTCATTGTCAGCCGCGCTCCAAACCTCATTCCCGACGGAGACATAGGCATTGGTACCCTCGACCCAGGTGCCGATATCATAGTCGGTATCCAGCGCAAGGGGAGCGGAAAAGGTGTGGCCCAAGACATTGATAAACGCGCCGCCTGCCGCGCGCTTTTGCAAATAAAACGCCTCGCGGGTGATAACGAAGTGGAACATGTTTTGCAGCAGGGCAGATTCATAGCTGCTGATGAGGGCAAGCGCCGTGGTATCGGCCCCGCCATCGCCAGTCGATGTCCAGCGCGCCTTGGCAAACAAGCGCGAGGCGGTGAAGTCCAATTGGCGCCATTGATATTCCGTCCGGCCTGGCACGCAGACGTAGCGGTTATTCTCGATGCTGCCATGGGGCAAATCATCGGGCGCGGGCACATAAGGCGAAATCGCCGCCCAGCCGCTTAGGCTGGTAAAGGCAGTCTCTAGACGCCCGCCAGCGTCAAAACCAGGAATATAGCTACTGGGCGTCGTGGCGCCGGGCACAACATTAACGCCGCCAACATGAAAACTGCCCGTCGCAGAGACATCGGGTACGGCGAGTAAATAGTGCAGCGTGTGGCCGCTGGCATTATTTTCGATGAGCACAGAAACGCGCCAATTATCGCCTTCATCATCAATCCAAACCTCGCCTGTGGAGGTGGTGATAGCGCCCGTGTGAAGGTTAAAATCGACAGACTGCGGCGCGGTCCAGACACTGCCGCCCGCAAGGCCAACGCGGATGCGCGCAACTTGGTCACCGCCCTTGGCGACATAGACACTGCTCATGATGGCATTGTCATCATCGGGCACAGTGGTATTGCGCTGGCGGTAGCCGCCTGCAGCGGTTGAGGTCACCTTGGCGTAGAAATCGCGGCGTCCAAACGGTCCCATCAGCGGCGAGGGCGCGATATCGGCATTCACCAGCGCAGTGAAGGTGCTCATGCCTTCAAAATAACGTCCAGCATCATAGATTGCGCTGGCAGCCGGTTCGAGCAGCAGCCCTTGCAGGCCAAAGCGCGGTGCATCTGCGGGCGCCTCATCGGCACTGCCTGCTATTGTGGCAGGCGTAGAGCGCGAGAAGGTTTGGCCAGGTGCCAGCGACGCGGCAAAGGTGCGTTCAAAAGAAAGTGTCATGTCCTGATCAGTGTCTTTCGTCAGGGGAAAAAGCGCGGCGATGGAGCACCGCCGCGCATCATAGGCTAGTCGTTACACAGACTAGCTGGCTGAGAACTTGAGCAGTTTGAGCGCATTGGAATCGACCACGGCGCCGCTCACGCGGCGGGTGGCGTAGAAATGCACAAACGGCTTGTTCGAATAGGGATCGCGCAAAATGCGGGTGGCGTGGCGATCGGCAATCAGATAGCCGCGCTTAAAGTTGCCAAACACCACGGCGGAATTGCCGCCAGCGATGGGGTCCATATCCTCCGCCTCAATCACTGGATAGCCGAGCAGCGTGGAAGGCATTTGATCTGCCATACCTGGGCGCCAGAGATACGCGCCATCTGCGTCCTTAAACTTGCGGATTTCAGACAGCGTTTGCGTGTTCATCATGAACACCGCGTTTTGGCGATAAGCCGGCCGCAAAGCGTGGATTAGATCAACGAGGATATCGGCTGGATCAGAGCTGGGAAAGGCGCCAGCGCTGCCGGTGACCACGGTTTGGAGCGTACCAAAAGGCCGGGTATCATCACCAGCGTTGGAGGTTGGATAATCCAAGAACCCTTTGGGCTTAGCCGTTCCATTGCCGGAAACGAAAGCAGCGCCTTCTTGCACTGCAAATTCCTGCGCTAGCTCCTGTGCGAGCCAGGACTCCACATCAAAGCGGGCATCATCGAGCATCGCTTGAGAAGCGGCTGGATTGGCATAAATCTCGCCATAAGGCGGCGTGATTTCTTGGAAAGTTGGTGTGTCCGTTTCAGCGCGCGTAGCAGTTTCACCCACCCAGCCAGACGCAGGCTGACCAAGCGTGATAAGTTTCTTGTAGTTAGCAGACCCCACGCGCACCACATTGGCAACAGAGCGAACAGGCGATAAATCCGCAAGCACCGTATCGACCGCCGTGTCGACTTCATCAGGAACGGCGGAGCCACCTTCTGCATCGGCCGTGATATTGAGCGATTTGGCTTCAATGCCTTTGCGCATGAACCCATCGACGAAGTCATCGCGCTTGTTTGGCGCTGCAGCGCTGGCCGCATTTGATAAGCCAGGGCGCTGCGATTTCGCTGAAAGTTGATCAACACGCGATTGCAGTGCGCCGACATGTTCATTCAGGCGGTCTAGTTTTTCTTGGGCGAGCGGGTCTGTGCCGCCAGCGTTGTTTTCTACTTTAAAGGCTTCGAAAGCACCATGGAGCTCATCGACAGCCGCTTTCACATCCAAGGGGGACGGGGTATTTTCATAAGACATAAAACATGTCCTTTCTTGTGATTATGGATTTGAAGTGAGTACGTCCGTGCAAGCGCGAAGCTGCGAAATCACATCTGCCCAGGCCTCTGGACCAGGCGATTGCGGCGCCAGCGCCTTGAAACCAACGCTTGCAAGCATCGCCGCTTGCTTGCGCGAAAAGCCGCCTGCATCGCGCAGGAATGCTTCATATTCACGGACAGTCGTTGGCAGCGTTTTGACCTGCACCAAGCGGGCCAAAGGCTGCATGGGGAAAGTGACGAAAGACACTTCCCACAAATCAATTTCGGTAATGCGCCGCGCTCTGGCCGCTTGGTCAGAGCGCGAGGACACGACTTTATAACCAATAGATAAAGCGTCGAGCGCGCCTGCTTGGACGAGCAGATGAAGGGCCTTTGCGCGCTCTATGTCGAGCAGCAAGCGGCCTTTCACATAGAGCCCGCGTTCATCCTCGCGCAGGTCCGTAATCACGCCGATGGGCTCGCGCGGGTCATGCTGCCACAAAAGGCGGACATCCTTTGCCGCGCGGTTCTTAAGCGTCCTCGCAAACGCGCCAGGTTCTACAATATCGCCGCCGGTGTCTTTGACCGAGAAGACGCTGGCGTAGCCTGAAAAAACACCGTCGCTGGTAATTTGTGTTTGGGTGCGCGGCCCGGCAAGGTCGCGCGCATGAAGTGCAGCAGCCATGAATGGCTCCTTTACTGTCTAACAAAAGGGGTTGAATGGATTGGCTTTAGCCGCGCGGGCCAAGCACATTGAAATATACAACAGCGCCAAGCGCGATCAGCGAGAGCAACACCGTTGTGAACCATCGCACGACGGTGCGGCCTGCTGTTTGACGTACATCGCGCCAGGCCAGCAGCAATTCGCGCAGGTCTGAGATGTCCCTTGCCGCTTGTCGGTCAGCGAGCCCTAAGTGCCGCAGCGCTCTTTTCGCGCCCAGCTCAGACGCCTCTTCCACCAGCGCGCGCACAGTCAGTGGGTCAGCGCCTTGGTCAAGGGCCTGATTGACAAGCGCAGCCATTGTATCTGTGCGGTCCATATGTCCTTTGGCCAAAAAAAACCCCGCTTGCGGCGGGGCTTTACAGTCAGGGGCTAAAATGTATCTGTTTTAGAGGGCGTATACGGTCACAGCGTCACTGAGAGTTTCGCTGGGCTCTAAAAGGTTATAGAGAAATGCGTCTCCGCCATCCGGCAGCGCTGGGATTGGCTCGGCAGGCAACATCACATCATCGTCGGCCAGGCCATCGCCAGCTGCATTATTCTGCGCCAGTGCATCATTCGTCTGCGGAATGAGATCAAGAACCGGCTCCTCGGCATTGGCATAGCCGGAGACCATCCCAAGGCTGAAACAAATCGCGCATCCAAGCATTAAAACCTGCCGTCCAGTCATGATCAAACTCTCTTAAAACTTGCACTCACCCCATAAAAAGCAAAGCCTGTGCCATGATCATTTTATCGTTTATATTCATTGATTTACGTCATTTAGGGCGCGTTTTTATGGTTAACGTTTTTACGAGGTGTTCGAATTGTCGTCGCGGGTGCGCGAATTTGGGACATCACCTTGCACAGGCGGAAGGTTTAACAGCGCGCGTTTTTCATCATTGCTGAGGAAATCGCTTGCCGCAATCCGTCTCCAATGGGCATCTCTGTCTTCTGCAAGAGCGGGGATCGTCATATCATCCAGCCGCAGTTCAAGGCGCGGGCCTACCGGGTGCACCAACCATTGGTTCAAGGCATCTATGAGCTTTCGCAATAGCGGCAGGACGGTGAGGCGCCAGAGCGCTTTGTTGGCCTCTTGATAGTTGGCGTAGGTATTGTCGCCTGGTATCCCGAGCAGCATCGGCGGCACACCAAAGGCCAGCGCAATGTCTCGCGCAGCCGCTTGCTTTGTCGCTTGAAAATCCATATCCGCAGGCGAAAAGCCCATGGGCTGCCAACTCAGGCCCCCTTCCAAAATCATCGGCCGGCCAGCATTGGCTTGGCCTTGAAAATTCTCTTCTACCTGTGCACGCAGCCGCGAGAATTGTTCTTCACTCAGCGTTGGCCAGCCACTCTCTGACTTTAGCACAAGCGCGCCAGAAGGCCGCGCCGCATTTTCAAGCAGCGCTTTAGACCATCCATCGGCGGCGCTGTGCAGCGCCAGCGCCCGGCCAGCAGCCTGCAGCGCCGATTGGCCATAGTGATCATCCAACGGATTATGCGTCTTTAAGTGCAAAATCCGGCTAGCGCCGCTGACGGGGTCAACCGGGAACGCAGCGCTTTGGCCGCCAACCTTGTAAACATAACGCTCAGGCCAGCCAGACGCGCCGGGTTTCACATCCACCCGGTCAGGACGCAGAACATATAGCTCCACTGCGCGCGACGCGTCTTCATCAAGCACCTTTTCGATATAGGCGTTGCCATGCAGCAAAAGGTGGCTGATGACGGCCTCGGTCAGCGCAGAACGGCTTGATAGCGGATTGGGACACGCAAGCAGAGATACCAGCGGATGGTCACTGAGATGGGCGCCGTCTTCATAGACCTTCCAGCCGATCGAGGCGGCACTTTCTGTAATAAGGCGCAGGCAGCGCTGTACGACTGGATTTGTGCTCAGCGCGTCACTGGCGCTTTGTGTATAGGACCAGCGCGGCCATGGCCCGCTCATATCGCGCCACATGGCGTGGCCTGTTGCAGCGGCGGCGCTGGCTTTACGCTGCGGCGGCGCACTACGGCTTTGCCGATCTGGGCGCGGTTTCGCCTTTGACCAAAATGGCATTGTGGCTTCCTTTGTTAATGGCAGCAAAAAAGGGGTGGAAAGGGCGCGCCCTCCTGCTCACGCGGGAGCTGAGGGGAGGCACGCGGCAGGTACGCGCCCTTTCCCTGGCCGGGCAAACCAACGCCATGCGGGCAGCGTTGCGGCCGGTCCAGTTTCTCAAATAAGTGTCTGTTTAGTCAGCAAAGCCGCGGATAGACGGCGTTGCCTTTGGCTCTAAGAGTAGGTCTGTCATTGCCCAAACCAACGCATCCATCCGGTCAGGGCTCTTGCTTTGGCCAGCCACATAGCTAGTCATTTCATCTTCAAGCGCTTCAAAACGGCCAACATGGTGAACCCGGGCCTGCTCATAAAGCGCTGCAACGGGTTCAGCGCGGGCCCATTTACCCCGGCTTGCATGCACGCCTTTATAAGGCACATTTGCTTGCTTTGCGCGCAGCACGGCTTCGACCATATCACCGCCTTGATTGACTTCAGCAACCAAACGATCTGCTTCAAAACGATCCATGGCGTCTAAGGCAGCGCTGGCCCAGGTCTCCGGGCTGGCCGCGGCAACACTGACATCGGCGAGGACATAACCATGGCCGCCATCATCGCAGCCAGCCACCACTATGCCGCACGTGTCCGACCCGCTATGCCCAGTGATCACTGGGTCAACGGCCACAACAACGCGCGCCATGTTGGCTGGATGCTTGGCGACACGGGCGGCTTCAATCAAGGCATGCGACCATAGCGCGCCTTCAATGTCGTCTAGCAGCGCCCCTTCAAGTTCCTGAGCGCCAAGGCGGGTGCCGCTATATCGGTTGTTCATCTCGGCAATAAACGCGCCGGCGAGATTACGCGCATTGGCCCACGTGCTGCCACGCGTTACAACTGTGTTGTCGCGGTCTATCAAGTCTTTTAGCAAAGGCATTGGGCGCGGCGTTGTTGTCACCATCACCTGCGGACCATCGCCTAGGCGCAGACCCATCCATAACATATCCCAAAACGGCGCAGCATTCGCGCATTTGGCCAGCTCATCAACCCAGGCAGCGCTATGCTGGGGCCCGCGCAGCGCTTCGGGCTGCTCAGCAGAAAACAGATGCGCCGTTGCTCCATTAGGCCAGCGCAGCAAATGGCGCGAGGGCTCAAAACTTGGCCTTTCATGCGCTGGAGAAACCGCGAGCAATCCCGATGGGCCTTCCACCATGACTGCTCTGGCCTGCGCATAAGACGCGCCAGCGATGGCAATGCGCGCCTGCGCATCACGCGCCTTCATGCGCACCCATTCCGCGCCCATACGGGTTTTTCCAAATCCGCGCCCGGCCAAAACAAGCCAGCAAAGCCAGTCACCTAGCGGCGGCAGCTGCTCAGGACGCGCCCAAAATCGCCAATTTTGCTCTATTAAGGCTGCATCGCCGGAGGCCAGCTCAGTCAATATAGCCGCACGTTGATCCGGCGTTAAATCGGCGAGGCGCTCGGCAATGGATCGTGTCTCAAAGGGCCCCGTCAAGCGTCAGTGGTCTCTGCGGGAGCCGCCTGTTTTGCTTCAAGCTTTTCAAGAGCATCAAGCAATCGCTTGAGCGCACCTTCGCGCTGCACGTCGTCTATTTCAGCGTCCTGTACATCGGCAATCGCCGTTTTAAGATCGCCATACACATGCGGCCTGTTCGACTTAAGAAGAAACATAGCAAGACTGTCCGAATAGCTTTTCACGGTCCCGATGGGCTTACCTTGATAAAACTGCGTATTCTCCGTGCCCTCGATAGCCCGGCGAATGAGCTCGGCCTCGAGCGCGTCCAGCGCCATATGCATGGCATCGGCCCAAGCTGCGGCAAAATCAGGGTCATTATGTTTTGCCGCATAAACGGCCGTACGCGACACATTCGCGCTTTGGCAACTTAGCGATACATTGGCACTCGCAGACAAGGCCTCCAAAAACGCGGCCTTGCGCTGCTGCGTCAATCGTTTTGCGGTACGCATGACGAAACGCTCAAAAAAGCTGGTGAAGAAGGGGAAGGCCTATTTGTCGACCTTGAAGATGACTATAGGGATCATTGTGACGCTTGTAAAGAGGAAAATCACCTATTTGGCATTTTTTTCTGCCAGCGGGATTTAGATTGAATTTGAATGAAAGTGGATTTGTTCTCAAGCCTGCAGCGCGGCATTGTCTGGCGGTCTTATAGGCGGTGCTGCGGCATCGCTCGGAGGAGAGATGAAATGCGTCGTCCCATTTTAGCCTGTGCCGCGGTTCTGATTTACGCCGCTAGTTTAGCTGCCCCTGCCAATGTGGGCGCAAGCTATTTGACCCCATTGCAGGCACAGGCGTTTGCGACTGGCGGCGCAGATCGCAGCAGGGCTCATGCGCGCTATCTTGGGCGCCTGGCGGCAGAGGAAAAAGCAAATCATACCGCTGCAAACGCCATGGTGACCATTGCAGTCGCCGTGGGTGCAGCCTGTGAAGGCAGCTGCGCGCGCGTGCGCTGACGTCTTTCCATCTAAAAAAATACACGTTTCTTGCCCCACCTCAGGAGCGCCTTTGTGCGCTCCTTTTTTTTGCTTGTCGGCGCCGTTTCTAACGGCGCCCAGCGCGCAGCCCATAGAAATCAACCAGGCGCTCTAACCCAAAGCCTAAAATGAGCTTTGCGGATCGGCGCGGCCAGCGCAGCGCGGTTTCTGCCTCGCTTAAACCCTCCTGGCGGCAACACACGCGGATAAGAATATCGCTGAGGCCGGCCCCGCACTGCTCCATCGCTGCAGCAACACGTTCTTTTGCCCGTAGCGCGCCGGGCGGCAAATCTGGCTGGCTTGGCGCGCCGCGACGGCCGCGTTCGGGCGGTGCATCTGACCATGACATGCACACGCGCGGACCCAGCTGAGCCATCTCCCAATCTTGGCGAAGTTGTTCGCCAGCAGCAAATTGTAGATCGGTGATGAGTGGCTGACCGGATTTATCGCGCCGCGCACGCAGCCACCAGAGCGGGGATTCAGCTTTGTTGACCGTCACCGCTTGTTTGGCGCCATCGATCTCCCGGGTTTCGCGGGTCCTCACCTGATGTTGCGCGATAAACTGGTTTTCAAGACCTGGCTCTTGCGCAGCGCGCAAGCGATCGCAGGCGGCTAGGCCGATGCGGGTTAAGACAACCTCGCCATCGCGCAGCGCCACCAATTCGCGGCGCATCAGCTTATCAATTACCGAACCGGGCACCGTTAGGGGCCCGAGCCTACCGTGTCCGCTTGATTCAAGATGGATATGTTTTCCTTTCGAAAGGCGCAGAAGAATGCGCTCTTCAAACGCTGTCAGACCACTTTTGGATGTCATGCCCCGGGGAATGGCAGACGACGATTGGGAAGACTTCAACATTGCGTTTCTCCTGTTGCTCGCGTTGAAGCTATCCAAATATTGGAGAATTATGGTTGTAGGACAGAACTATTTTTCCTATATGGCTCTATAAGAGGAGCTGATATGAAAAACCGAATTCGGGCACTGCGCAAAGAACGCGGATGGACCTTGAGCGAGCTGGCAGCGCGAATCACCCCAGATGCGCCGACAGCGCAAACCCTTGCGCGCCTAGAAACGGGAACGCGTACGCTGTCACTGCCTTGGCTGGAGAAAATCGGCCGGGCATTGGATGTTAGCCCGCAAGACCTGCTCACCTTATCCGATGGGCCAAGCAGTCCGATGATTGGTGTTTGCGGCGTTGCCGGCATCGAGCGCATCAAGACGCCCACTGATATTGATCTCTCTGTTGCTGCCAAAGACCCAGTGGCACTCACCTTTGACGCACCGCGCGGGCGCTACCAAGCAGGCGATATGGTCGTGTTCGACCGCATTCCTGACGCGCCCCACAGCGTCATCGATGAGGCGCTTATAGAAACCAAAGATGGGCGCCTCCTCTTTGGCAGTGTTTTCCCCGGCGATCGCCCGGACCGCTACTGGATCGCGGCGCCGCCGCCCAAAGCGAGCCTTCATGAGGTCCAAGCCTGTGCCTGGATCGCCAAGGCAGTCACCGTGATCAGGCGCCTGACATAAGACCGCGATACCCCGTCACATTAGCGCATTGACGCATACGTGACGGCAGCGCATAGCAAGCTGATAGAAACTGTTTCCGCAGCGCTATAAGAGGCTTAGGTCAATGCTTAAGAGCCGTCCAATTTACGATACCGACCACGAAATGTTCCGCGACTCGGTGCGCAAATTCTTTGATAAGGAACTTCATCCCAACACAGAAAAGTGGGAAGAACAGGGCAAAGTCGACCGTGAGTTTTGGACAAAATCCGGCGATGCAGGCCTCCTGTGCCCAACGGTACCGGAAGAGTTTGGCGGCCCTGGACTTGATTTTCGGTTCAATTCTGTTGTCGCAGAAGAACTCGCTTATGCCGGGTCATCCGCTGGGCTAACGCTGCATTCAGATATCTGCGCCGACTATCTGGTGGCGTATGGCAGCCCCGAGCAACAAACCAAATGGCTGCCGAAGCTCGTTTCGGGCGAAATTGTCACTGCCATTGCCATGACGGAACCTGGTGCGGGATCAGACCTGCAAGGCGTGCGCACGACCGCCAAACGGGACGGAAATCATTATGTCATCAATGGGCAAAAAACCTACATCACCAATGGACAACATGCTGACCTCATCATCGTTGTCGCGAAAACCGACCCTGATAAAGGCGCAAAAGGAACCTCGTTGATCTTAGTGGAAGCCGAGCGCGACGGTTTTGCCCGGGGCCGAAACCTCGATAAAATCGGCCAGCATACAGCAGACACCTCAGAGCTGTTTTTTGACAATGTCCGCGTGCCTATCACCAATTGTTTGGGGGAAGAGAACCAGGGTTTCATTTACTTAATGAGCCAGCTTCCACAAGAACGACTCTCCATTGCCGTCAGCGCCCAGGCCAGCGCGCAGCGGGCCTTTGATATCACGCTCGAATTTGTGCGCGACCGCAAGGCTTTTGGGAAATCGGTCCTCGATTTCCAAAATACCCGGTTCGTTATGTCTGACTTAAAAACCAAGTTGCAGGTCGGCTGGGCTCATTTAGACCACTGCATTGAAAAACACTTGCGCGGCGAGTTAGATGCTTATGAAGGGGCATCGGCCAAGCTATGGCATACAGAGCTGCAATGGGAGCTTGTTGACACTTGCTTGCAGCTGCACGGCGGCGCAGGCTACATGAATGAATATGAGATTGCCCGCTTGTGGCGCGATGCGCGTGTGCAGCGAATCTATGGCGGCACGTCAGAAATTATGAAAGAGTTGATCGGCCGCTCTCTTTAGGGGGGCCAACCGAGACAACGTAGAGGTGAAAGACATGGCGCTCCCTATTACAACTGGCCTCACATCGGTGCTGTGCCTTTTGCTAATTGTCTTAAAGTGGCGCACAATTGGTCAGCGCGTTAAAAACGAAGCGTCGCTTGGGGATGCAGGGGTCCGCGATCTGCAAGTTGCCATCCGCTCCCACGCCAACTTCATCGAGAACGCGCCACTCGCGGTCATTCTTATTGGGCTTCTGGAATACGGCGGAGCGCACAGCTATCTCGTATTGGGGCTGGCTGCGACATTCATCTTCGCGCGGGTGATGCATCCAATTGGTATGGCGATAGAAAAAGCGCCGAACGCACCGCGCGTTATGGGCGTGATGCTAACGATCGGCGTTTTTGTGGTCGGGGCAGCCTATGCGTTGTATATGGTATTGGTATGAGCGCACAAACAATAGACGTTAAACCAGCGACGGCTCAGGCCCTTGCGCCTTATGGAACATTGATCGCCACCGACCCGTCCGTCCCGAAACTGCCCATTGCGTTTTATGACGGCGCTGTTGAAGTGCGCGAGCCAGGCGCCTTTGAAAGCGAAGGCAAGCCGCAGCTCACAGTCTGCCGGGTTCAGCCGCGCCCGATGGTCATTGATTATATGGAGCGTCATCCCCTTCACACCCAGAGCTTTTTGCCATTAGGCGGCAAGCCATTTGTCGTCGTGTTCGGCAAGCCGGCAAAAGACATGCCAGAGCCAGACGCGCTCGAAGCCTTTCGTTTTGACGGCAGCAGCGGCTTTATGATGGACAAAGACGTGTGGCACGAATTCCCATTCGCTGTGGAAAAGGATACTGATTTGGTCGTTCTGCTCAGCGCGCAAACCAATGCCAATCTTCAGCAAGACACAAATGGTATGGGCGAAGCGCAAGGCCCTGACCTCGACAAACGCAACTACCGCAAGCGCGTAGGCGACGTTGAACTGGTGGGCGCATAACTCTGTTGTCGGCAGCGACTAGGCGAAGAGTGTATAAGCAAAGACGCCTTGACCTGGCCTTGCAGGGCACGCCCTTGACCACATCATGACACTCTTACCCACACGCCCTGGCTTTTGTCTCTTTGAAGATAGCCGCTCGTCTCCCAACACATCCTTTTTAGGCGCGGCGGGCTTACTGCTAGAAAACCCTTCACGCACCCTCATCGCACGCACTCTTGAAGACGTATGCGGCGTGATTGGATCTGTTGACGATGCCGCAAACGATGGGCTCTACGCAGCAGGCTATGTGGCTTATGAAGCGGCCGCCGCCTTTGCTCCAGAGCTGAAGACAAAACCAGCGCGTACTGATTTGCCTTTCGCTAAGTTCCAAATATTCAAAACTGCGCGCCGGCTAGAGACAGCGCAGCTCGAGAGTTTCTGGAACCAGCAAAGCTTGGAGGGACCCTCGGCTAGCGCTGCGCTGACAGGCGTGCAAATGCCCAGATCGGCCTATTTGGACAACGTCCAGTCCATTCAAGACTATTTGTCAGCGGGTGATATATACCAAGCTAATCTCACGTTCGCGCTTGCGCTAGAGGCCGCTGGACACGCGCCAGCGCTTTATGCCCGGCTGCGCCGCAATCAGCCCTCTGCCTTTTCATGCTTCTTGGGCCTGGGCGACCAGCAGATATTGAGTGCGTCGCCCGAACAGTTTTTTCAGCGCCAGGGCAAGCATATATCCGCCGAACCGATGAAAGGCACGCTGGCCGCGCGCTCCGGCAATCACCCAGCCATGCTCTCCAGTGATGAAAAAAACCGCGCTGAGAATTTGATGATCACCGATCTGCTCCGCAATGACCTCAGCCGGATAGCCGTCGCTGGTAGCGTTCGGGTCGATGACTTATTTCAAGTCCAGCGCTTACCCAGCGTCTATCAAATGACATCAAAAATCAGCGCGGAGCTTAAGCCGCGCACCTCGCTATTGGATATATTCCAGGCGCTGTTCCCTTGCGGCTCGGTCACTGGCGCTCCGAAAGTGCGGGCAATGGAGATTATTGAAGAGCTAGAATCTGGACCGCGCGGGGTTTATTGCGGCGCCGTAGGTTTGGTCTTACCTGGCGGGAATGCAAGCTTTGCTGTTCCGATTCGCACCCTTGTGGCTGACGCCCATCAAACCAGCCTTCATGTGGGCAGCGGTATTGTGGCCGACAGTGCGCCAGCAGAGGAATACGCAGAATGCATGGTAAAGGCCGCATATCTCAGGCTGGACCAGCCAGATTTTGGCTTGATTGAAACCATGGCACTCACGGTTCAAAAGACCGGACCAAAATTGCCTGACTTATGGCCGCACCATATGGCCCGCCTGGCGCGCAGCGCAGCAGACTTGGGCTTTTGCCCACCTAATCTGAAAACCCTGCAAGCCGATTTGACGGCGTTTGCGAAAAACTTGGACGTGGGGATTTATAAACTAAGGCTGGTTTATGGGCGCGGCGGGGAGCATAGCCTCTCTGCTGCAGCGATAACGCCCCGCCCAGGCTCGCAGCCGCTCAAAGTGCGGCTTGGCACACTTTCGAAGCTCGATGCGAAAGACGCAGTCTTCTTGCAGCATAAAACGACAGTGCGGTGGTTTTATGCGCAGGCCTTGGCCGCCGCGCAGGCGCAAGGCTCATGCCATGAAGTCATCTTAGCGAGCAAAGACGGCGCGCTGCGCGAAGGCAGCTATACCAATATCTTTATGAAACGCGGCGACGCCTTGATCACGCCGACGCTGAATGGGCACTTTCTCGGCGGCGTACTGCGAGAACGTTTGCTTGAAAGCGGCGAAGCGCAGGCAGCGGCCATGCATGTCGATGATTTGAAAACCGCTGACGCCCTATATGTGGGCAACGCAGTCCGAGGCCTTTTGCCGGCGCAGCTTATAAAGTGAAGCTTTCCAGCAACACTTTGTTCAGATTTGTTTGGTACCCATAGATGTTAAGGCTGCATACACCCTTATGCGCCTACGAAACGGCATACCGCTGGCAACAGCGGGACGCAAAGCCACCGGTCCAGGACATCATCTGGACAGCGGAGCTACCGAACAGGACGCGAAACCATTATGGCCCATACAACTGCTTCACCCCAGACACACAGCAGCGATGCGCATCAAGCCCAAAATTGGATTAAGGGCGATGACGGCCTGGATCACGTTCAAGCATTGGCACGTCAGCTCGTCCGTCATTTGGGCGAATCAGGCGCGCGCAAAACCTGCGTCGACAATCACTGGAGCGGCGTTTTGTCCGCTATAGACAGATTGAACTAGGCCTGACTTCGTAAGATTCGCTTTTTTGCATACAAATTTTTCATCCGATTCCTTTTTCGGCACGGATCATCAAAAACCTCGGGCTGACATAGCCCTCATGCTCTCCATTTGTCCGCGTTCGTTCGCATCGTTTGATATTTTCGCCTCTTGACAGAAATTTTTTCTTTCATTGGCGACGATTTCTTGGATGATGCGCCCGGCTTGCTTGTCAGAATAATAATTCGGCTGGCAGGTTCGAGGGGATGCTGGAAGCAGGCATCGCGCTAATTCGGTAAGGCAGGTCTGACAAATCAGGCGGGTTTTTACAGCGATGCAGTCTTCCGTCATTTCATGGTGGATTGACTCAGTCCAGAGCTGCACTAGGGTTGTAGGTCTGTGTGGGTGAATTTCTTTTTTTGAATGACTTGGCAGCGGCCTTGCAGGGTCCAAACCGTTTGTAGGAAGACGAATGCTAACCAAAAAACAACTCTCTGTGCTGCTGGGGTCAGTGGCGCTTTGCTTTGCAACTGTCCCGGCGGGCGCACAATCTGTCGATAGCGTCCTCAATGTTGAAAAACAGGCGGCGGAACAAGGTCGCGCTTCGCAAAAGCGGATTGACCGCATCGATGACGAAACACAAAACCTTCTCGGCGATTTTCAGACTGTATCCCAGTCCGTTGACGATCTGCGCATCTTCAACGCGCAGCTGCAGGCGCAGGTGAATGGCCAGGTCAAAACAATTGCTGATCTAGAGCAATCCATTGATGACATCGCCACTATCCGGCGGCAAATCACCCCAGAAATGGTAGCCATGGTCGAAGCGCTTGAGGACTTTGTGGAAGGCGACATTCCCTTCCGCAAGGACGAGCGGATGGAGCGGGTGGCAAGCCTGCGTAACTATCTCGAAGATGGCGGCATTACTGAAGCGGAACGTTTTCGGCTGATCCTGGACGCTTACACCCAAGAAGTTGAATATGGCCGTTCGGTCGAGAGCTACACCGGTCCTGTTAGCCACAATGGCGAACAGTACGACAATGTCGAGTTTCTGCGCTTAGGCCGCGTTGGTCTGTATTACAAAGCGCTGGGCGCGAATACGTCGGTCCTGGGTATGTACGATCATGTGAGCAACACGTTCACACCGCTTGATAAATCCTATGCAAATACGATTCAGGATGGGATTGCCTTCGCCAATAAGACAGCGAACGCAGAACTCCTGATGCTGCCAGTTTCCGCACCAGAGGGCCGCTAATCATGAAAAAAATTATCCTTTCAACTTTGGCAGCGGCAACCCTTGCAGTTTCTGCACCTGCTTCAGCCCAAACGGCGAAAAGCCTGGATCAGCTGCTGCAAGATGTGCAGCGCGGTCGCTCAAGCGAAAGCACAGCCAATAAGGCACGCGAGCGCGAATTCCGCCAAGCGCGTGACCAGCAAGCCCAGCTGTTGAAAAATGCGCGCAACGCTCTGGCAACAGAAGAGCGCCGCGCGGAACGCCTCGAAGAGAGCTTCCAGGCCAATGAACGTAAAATCGCTGAGCTGCGTGCTGAGCAACGCGAAAAAGCGGCAAACTTGAACGAACTGTTCGGTGTGCTGCAGCAGTACGCAGGCGATTTCCGCAATCAGCTGCGTCTGTCGATCATTTCATCTCAATATCCAGGCCGGGCTGATAAGCTTGACACCCTGATTGCGAAGACGGCGGAAGGCTCAGTCCTGCCAAATATTTCCGAAATTCGGTATCTGTGGTCCACTATGCTGCAAGAAGCCATCGAATCAGCGGACACAGACAGTTACACGGCCTCTGTTGTGGATGGGGAAAATACGCTTGACCAGACCGTTGTGCGTGTTGGCACCTTCAGCGCCGTCTCCGATGGCAAATACCTTGAATATAACCTGCCAGCGGGCGCGGATGAAGGCCGCTTAGTGGCCTTTGCACAGCAGCCTGACGGCCCAATTGCAGCAGCGGCAAGCAACGTCGCGTCCGGCTCTGGCAATGTTGATTTTGCGCTCGACCCACTACGCGGCCAGTTGTTTAAACTGCTTGGCCAATCACCTGATCTGCGTGAACGCGTCGATCAAGGCGGCGTGATCGGGTACATTATCTTGTCCCTGGGCGCGATCGCCATCGTGGTGACCATCATCAAGCTCATCTATCTGCTGATTGTTGGCGGCAAGATGAAGTCTCAAATGAAGTCCACGGAGCCGCGCAGCGGTAACCCGCTGGGCCGCGTTCTGCAGACCTATCACGACAATAGGTCGGTGGACGTGGAGACCCTTGAGCTTAAAATGGACGAGGCGATTTTGAAAGAAACGCCAAAGCTTGAGTTCGGGAATGGCTTTGTGAAGATTGTGTCTGTTGTGGCGCCTCTTCTAGGTCTGTTCGGAACAGTGACCGGGATGATCAACACCTTCCAGGCCATTACCTTGTTTGGAACGGGCGATCCCAAAGTGATGGCAGGCGGTATTTCACAAGCCCTCGTCACCACCGTTTTGGGACTTACCGTGGCTATCCCAACCGTGCTGCTCCATGCCTTCCTGGCCGGCCGTACCAAGTCGCTCATCCACATCCTTGAAGAGCAAGCCGCAGGTATTATTGCGGTGCACGCTGAGAAGGAGAATGCGGGTGCTTGATGGCATCACCAACGCCGTCTTCACCTTCATGGAGCGCGGCGGCGATGTGCTTATCCTCATCTTCATCGTTATCTCTTTGATGCTGGGATTGGTTCTGGAGCGCGTCGTCTACTTCTACACCGCCTATCGCAAGCAGCGTGCGGATGTTATGGAACGTTGGGAGGCGCGCCCGGAGCGCACGTCCTGGTATGCCCATAAAATCCGCACCGCCATGCTCAGCCAAGTCCGGCTGGATCTGGAAGCCAATATCGGCCTGATCAAAACTCTTGTGGCAGTCTGCCCGCTTTGCGGCCTGCTCGGCACAGTGACAGGCATGATTGAGGTGTTTGATGTGATGGCGGCGCTGGGCAATGGCAATGCACGGGCTATGGCGTCTGGCGTGTCGAAAGCGACCATTCCAACTATGGCTGGCATGGTCGGCGCGCTTGTCGGCGTGTTTGCCTCCAGCTACGTGGAGCGTGCCTCCGACAAGCGATCAGAAGAGCTGGAAGACGCTCTGACGATGGATCACTAACAGAGGATCAAGCGATGGCGAGAAAACGTAAACAGCCCGAAGAAGCCACGATCGACCTCACGCCCATGCTGGACGTGGTGTTCATCATGCTCATCTTCTTCATCGTGACGGCAACGTTCGTGAAGGAATCAGGCATCGATGTCTTCAAGCCAGAGGTGGATGAAACCATCCTGTTTGCCGCGAAGAAGGCCAGCGTCTTGGTGGCCATTAATGCGGATGATCAGATCTTCATTCAGCAGCAGGCCTACGACATAGATGCCGTGGGCCCTGTCGCTGAACAAATTTTGGCGGAAAACCCAAAAGGAACGTGGGTTATTCAGCCAGATAAAGAATCCAGCGTTGCAATCTATGCCAAGGTTCAAGACGCCCTCGCCCGCATTGGCGTTGAGAAGGTTATTATGGCGACGGAGAAGGGCTAAAGCGCTTTCATTTGCGCACCCCTGGTGGATTACGGTCCGCCAGGCAAGCAAAACAGACGATCTACGGCAAGCTGCAGCAACAGCTTGGACGCAGGCGACAACCAAAGATGCCTTAGGAAGTAAAACGACCCATGCGCAGAAAACACGGCAGCCAAGAAGAAGAAACCGCGATTGACCTCACGCCTATGCTAGACGTGGTGTTCATCATGCTGATCTTCTTCATTGTGACCGCATCCTTCGTCAAGGAATCCGGCCTCGATATTATCCGCCCGCAGAACAATCAGCAGGACGATGACGAAGAGGAAAACAAGAATATTCTCGTCACCATCGACCAGACGCAAACCATATTGATTGACCGCTTGAGGGTCGACCGTGGCTCGGTTCTACCGCGCCTGAAACAACTGCTGGCGGATCGGCCAGAAGCGGCGGTGGTGATTTCTTCTTCAGAAGGTGCTAATATAGAAACATATTCACTGGTGCATGAAGCCGCCAACCTTGCTGGCGTTCAAAGCGTCATCATGGCCACGCAGCAGTAAAACAACGGAGATACCGCTATGCTTATTCGTCTCCCCCTGGCACTGTTCATCGCAGGCACACTGACATTTGGTTTGTACTTCGGCATGCAGCTTCTTATTCTTTCGGGCAAGAAGGCCGAAACAGAAGATACCAGCTTTAAAATCATTGATACCCGCATTCCGCCGCGCGAACTAGAAGTGCAGCGCAAGGAACAAAAGGTTGAGCGCCCTGAGCAAGTCGAAGCGCCTGAACCGCCAAAGATTGACCTGGCCCGGACCAATGTGGCCGGCGGTCAAGGCACCAATATGGACTTTAAATTCGCTGGCGGCGTGGATGTTGGCGACGGCATCAATTTCAACGCCGTAGACCGCGATGCCCAGCCAATTTATCGCCAAGAACCAGATTTCCAAAACATTACAAAACCGGAATACATCACGCTTGAATTTGATGTGCGCCCGGATGGGTCGGTGGATGAAAGCACAATAGTCGTCCTTGAAGCGAGCTCTAAGCGGTTGCAACGCCCAGCGCTTCGGGCCGTGAAGAAATGGAAATACCAAGGCAAAGTCGTCAATGGCGAGAACGTCTGGCAATATGGTGTGCGTGTGCGCTTCACCGTGCAGCCGCCGGAAAGATAGGCCACTTGAAAAGACTGTCGGTTCTGTTGGTCTCAGCCTTATTGGCCGAGACGCAGCAAGGTTTAGGCAACCAGAGGAGAACGACATGTTTTTAAGAGCAACGGGTTCCATGGGCGCAGCGGCGCTCATGACAGCGACTTTGTACTACGGCATGCACCTTCTTATCGACGCGGGCGGTGTACCGGTGTGGAGCGAAGCGCCGCCAGACATAATAATCACCATCCCCGAGCCGAAACCTGATCCAGAACCAATTCGCGACAAAAAGCCAGAACTACCAGAAGTTGTAGAACAGCCTAAAATTGCCATGGATGCGCCAACAATTCAAAAACCAGGGAAAGCGATTTATTCAGGCCCCAAACTCATTGGCTCCGATAGCCCTAAGACCTTTGACCCCATTGCGACTGATAGAGACGCGCAGCCGATGTATCGCCAGGAGCCAAATTTCCAGAACATTACCCGCGCCGAGGCAATTACCCTTGCGTTCGATGTGCGGCCCAATGGCTCTGTCGATCCAGATACAATTACAGTGCTGGAAGCAACATCAAAGCGGCTAGAACGCCCAGCGATGCGCGCCGTCCGCAAATGGAAATACCAAGGAAAAATAGTCAATGGTGAAGCCCTATGGCAGCGCGATGTACGCGTGCGCTTCACGGTAGAGCCGCCACGATGAGAAATTTATAGTCACGCGGCATTCACGCGCACGTGACTTTGCTGCCTTTTTTTCGGCACGAAAGGCGGCACAATGAGACAACGACGAAAAGAGTGTTTGGTGAGAAAAGACGCATGATGACAACCATTTTATCCAAAACAAAATCCACTTTGAGTTGCTTTGCGATCGCTGTTTCCTTGGTGCTCGGTGCAGCCGCCATTGACGTGCCAGGCACGCCTTTAAGCAGCGCGGCCCAGGCGCAAGAGAAGAAGAAAACGCGCCGCTCCCAGATTATCAAGAACGAAAAGCTGATCAAGGCCATGAACGGCGCGCTTGAGATGCTGAACGAAGAAAAAATCCCTGACGCGTTCAACCAGCTACAAAAAGCGCCGCCGATGGCAGAATTGTCAAGTTATGAACGGGCGAAATTGTATCAGTTCCGCGGCCAGCTCCATGCGCAGCTGGACCGCTATCCAGCTGCGATTAAAGATTGGGAAGCCATGCTGCGTGAGCCAGAAGTCTCGCCAACAGAGGCTGATTCGATCCGCTTCAACCTGGCCCAGGTCTATATGGTGGAAGGTCAATATGACCGCGCCATTGGCATCTTGGAAAATTGGCGCAAAACGGCCGAAGTGGTCCGCGCAAACCAGGAATTCTTGTTCTGCCAAGCGTATTTGCAGACAGAAAAGTTCAAAAAGGCGCTGACACCTTGCCAAGCGACGTTGTCTAAAGCCGACGCAGAAGGCCTCGAGCGCCGCGAGAACTGGGTGGTCGCCAATGTGGTCGCCTATCAACAAGACAATCAATTCCCGCCAGCGACAGACCTGCTGAAGTGGCTGATTACCAATTATCCAAAAGAGCAATATTGGAAGCAGCTGTCTGGCATGTATTCCCAGCGCGGCATGGAAAAGGAGGAATTGGCGTCCTTTGAAATTGCTTATGCGCAGGGCTTTTTGGACACAGAGAGCGAAGTTAAGCGGATGGCGCAGCTGTATCAATTCCACGGTATGCCAATCAAATCCGTTGATGTGATCAACAAGGGCATCAAAGATGGGTATCTGAAAAAAGATAAAGAGATGATGGAGCTCCTTGGCGGCAGCTATCAGCTCGCCCGTGAGACAGATGATGCGAAAAACCCGCTTGCAGAGGCTGCGCGCAAGGCGGCCCAGTCTGCTGAGAAAAAAGAACGCAAAGACGCTGGAAAGCTCTGGGAGCGCGTCGCGCAGCTGTATATTGTCAGCGAAGAATGGGACAAAGCGGCCAAGGCCCTGGCTTCTGCCCAGCGCGCTGGAGGGCTCAGCAACCCTTACCGCACGAAAGTGTATGAAGGCATGTCGCTGACATATTCCAGCAAATATCAAAGTGCGCGCAAGACCTTTGCCGCTGCGAAAAAACTGGCCAAAAACGATAAAGACCGTAAGCAAATCAATGGTTGGCTTGCCTTTGTGGATGATCAGCAGCGTCGGGCTGCCGACCGCAAAAAATATGGCTTAAAGCCATATGCAGGCCGCTAAAAAAGCTGCGACGGTTGTAAGACTATAAAAAAGGCGCGCGGGGATGACCTGCGCGCCTTTTTTGTTTGGTGTTGGAGGCTTTTGGATGCTGGACCTTTGCGCGGACTTCCTGCTATGAAGCGCGGCGATGCGGATGTGGTGGAATTGGTAGACACGCCGGATTCAAAATCCGGTGCTCTTTGAGCTTGTGGGTTCGAGTCCCACCATCCGTACCAAGCTATATCTAGTCCCTAGGCCTTACATTAACGCAATCCTCGTTTTCTCCGGGTAGAGCTCCCCCATGCTCAAACGCCTCTATGATTGGACCTTATCGCTGGCCGTCCATCGCCGCGCACCGCAATGGCTGGCTGGTGTGTCCTTCATTGAGAGTTCCTTTTTCCCCATTCCGCCAGATGTGATGCTGCTGCCCATGTGCCTGGCAAAGCCGCGGCGCGCGTTGTTTTATGCAGCCATCTGCACTTTAGCCTCCATTGCAGGCGCACTCCTAGGCTATGCCATTGGCGCCGTGTTTTTTGATGTGATAGGCCAGCATGTTCTTGCATTTTACGGCTATGAAGAAAAATTCATAGAGTTTCAGAGCGTGTTTGAAGAGCATGGCTGGCTTATGGTGGCCGTCTTTGGGCTTACCTTTCTACCATTCAAAGTCATCACGATTGCAAGCGGTCTCGCCGGTTTGCCGCTGGCACCCTTTTTGCTCGCCTCCTTTGGCTCTCGCGCCGTACGGTTCTTCACCGTCGCTGGGTTGCTGCGCGTGTTTGGGGCCCCCATCGCCGCCTTTATTGAAAAACGCTTCAATCTGGTTGTGAGCGTCTTTACCTTATTACTTGTCGGCGGGTTTGTTGCTATAGCTTTGCTGTGATGGCGAGCAAGCAGACCCTTCTTTTCAGCTTTCTTATCCCTGCAGCATTGCTAGGCGGCGCGCTGGCGTTTCAATATATTGGCGGGCTTCTGCCGTGCGATCTATGCTTGCAGCAACGCTGGCCCCATGGCGCAGCTATTGCGCTGGGCGCTATTGGCCTGGGCTTTACAAGGCTGGCGCCGGTGATGTCCGTCCTTGCGCCACTTGCAGTTATGGCAAGCGGCGCGGTTGCCGTATTTCACAGCGGGGTAGAGCGCAAATGGTGGCCGGGGCCACCCTGCGCCAGCTCGGTTGACCCCAATTTGCCACCTGCGGAATACATAAAGGCCATTGAGAACGCCGCGCTGATCAATTGTCACGACATTCCGTGGTCATTCCTTGGGCTCTCCATGGCAAACTATAATGCCATCATCTCGCTGGTTGGCGGCGCGGCGCTTTTGGTCATGGCAGTTAACGCGCTCCGGCAGTCCCGCCGCGCAAACGCTTAAGCGTCCAGCTCAATATCCCAATACAGATAATCCATCCAGCTTTGGTGCAGGTGGTTCGGCGGAAAGGCGCGGCCATTGTCCATTAATTGATGGCTCGTGGGCCGGTAAGGCTTAATGGAAGGAAACATGTGCGCCTGGGCAGGCGTGCGGCCCCCTTTGCGCACATTACACGGCGCGCATGCAGTCGTTACATTCTCCCACGTCGTGCGCCCGCCATATGCGCGCGGTACCACATGATCAAAGGTAAGATCACTTTCCAGCCCGCAATAGGTACAAGCGAATTTATCCCGCAGGAATAAGTTGAACCGGGTGAAAGCGGGGTATTTAGCAGGATGAATATACTCCCGAAGTGAAATCACGCTTGGCAAACGCATTTCAAAAGAAGGCGAGCGTATGGTGCGATCATATTCGCTTAAAATGTTCACTCGGTCTAAGAAAACGGCTTTCACTGAAGACTGCCAGGACCAGAGCGAAAGCGGAAAATAGCTGAGCGGCCGATAATCCGCATTGAGCACAAGCGCCGGACAGCTGTCCGGGGATGGGAGCGCCATTGGTACGTCAGCCATAAAGCCCTGTCACCTTTTGTCTATCTCCTTGTCTCTAAGGGCATACAAGATACGGGGTTTCATGATGATGACAATACTATTTCTTGCGTATGACAATTTGTGCAACTGTTGCGCCGGCGATGAGCTTGCGTAACATAAGCGCATGCGTACCCGCTTTGCTCCCTCCCCCAACGGCTACTTACATGCTGGCCACGCCTTTAGCGCGCTCACCGTTTGGAACGCTGCAGCCAAGGCAGGCGGCGAGGCACTGCTGAGGCTTGATGACATAGACCAGAGCCGCGCGCGGACAGATTTTGAAGCGGCAATCTATGATGACCTTGCATGGCTCGGCCTCACATGGCCGCACCCGGTTCGGCGACAAAGCGACCATATGGACGCCTATGATGGCGCGCTGACGGCTTTGAGTGAGATGGGGGTGACCTATCCCTGTTTTTGTACACGCAAAACGCTCAGGCTAAACAAGAACGGCCACTATAGCGGCACCTGCCGCTCTTTAAGTGAGGCCGAGAAAGACAAGCGCCGCGCGCGCGGTGAAACCCCCTCTATCCGGCTCCATGCCAGCCGCGCTTTATCGTTGCTAGAACACCCCCCGCGGTATGAAGATACCAGCGCAGCCGTCTCTTGCGCACAGGCCCCGCTAGAAGATGCTATCCTCGCCCGGCGCGACATTGGCAGCAGCTACCTCTTAAGCTGCGTCGTCGATGACGCAGCCCAAGACATTACCCATGTGATACGCGGGCGCGATATTCAGCCGCTCACATCCCTCCAAGTGCTGCTGCAAGCTTTGCTGGGCCTGCCAACACCGGTCTATCACCACCACACCTTGATCACAGACGATGCCCAGCAGAAGCTGTCGAAATCAAAAGGCAGCCAATCGATCCAAGAGCTGCGTGCAGGCGGGGTAAGCGCAGAGCAGCTAAAGGCCCTGCTGGCATTCGGCTAAGGCACGCGCCAACTGGCAAAAATGGAGTGGCAGCCAAACTAGCTTTGCGGCGTGTCTAGCTTCATTTTCTTCGCCATACGCCGCATTTGCCCGCCCCAGGCGTAGCGAATCATAAGCCACTGCAGGCCAAACAACACGGCCAAAACCAACGCCGTAATACCAGCGAACAAAGGGTCTGCCAGAAAGCTTAAAACCGCTGCATCCAGCCACGCAATGATTGCAAGGCCTACAATGGCTAAGCCAAGCGACAGAGCGGCCCAGCCCCAAAACTGCGCGCGCACCGCACTTTCCTTTTCCGCCTGCGTTGGCAGCCGCTCCGCCTTTTTAAGAAATTGCCCAGCTGTAAATGTCGCCGCGATAAAAGGAATGACAAAGGAGACACCATTCAGCGAGAGCCCATCAAAAAAAGACCCAATAATCCAAATCGAGACCTGCCCCAGGATAGAGGCGGAAAGAAACTGCCAAAAAATAGATTTGCGCGTCACGGCTAAGCCTTCGTCAGTTTTCGCTTGGTCTCTAACAACTTGCTCAAGCGAGCGCAAATCGAGGGGACCGGGGTTTGCGCGCGATACCATTTACAAGGCCTGAGCCGTCATTGCGAACGCCTGCGAAGTAATCTAGGCTATTTCAACCAGCGAGCGGCTGGATCGCCGCGCTGCGCTCGCGATGGCGTTTTGAGCCCTAAGCTGACAAGCCCTCAATCGTCATCCCTGTGCTTGTCACAGGGACCCATTTCAGAGCGGTTGCAGTTTCAGACAAGGGTGTAGCGCAAGTCATTCCAGGCTGGATTAACCACTTCAATCGCATTTATTTTCCATTGGCGGCGCCATTTTTTGATCGTTTTCTCGCGTGTTATTGCCCTTTCAATATCGCCGTGTTTTTCAAACCAGACCAGGCGTATACAGCCATATTTTGCAGTGAATTTTGATGCGGTTCCGGCCCGATGTTGCTCTACGCGATACGCAAGGTCAGAGGTCACACCGACATAAAGCGTACCCTGCTTTTTAGATGCCAACATATAAACATAACCAATAGCCATGAATGGACGGTCTCAGGAATGGCAACTGTGTTTAGGCATATGCTTTTTTGTCTCTGAGGATTGCGTTTGCGATGACGATGATTTTGCGTGCAATCGCGATCAAAGCAACCTTAGGAGGCTTTGGGGCGGTCGGGTCACTGCGCAACTTGTTGTATT
>JBCCAR010000044.1:0-26085 GCA_039814715.1 Pseudomonadota bacterium | reverse complement strand
CATAGGTTAACGGCGCGTACACCATCGTAGGCCGCACAAAATCTAGATTGATAAAATTGTCGAAAATTGAGGAAGGTAGACCTTAAGAAAGGCGCAACCATAGGGGGGAAAATTAGGGCTCGGCAAAATGTGCCGAGCGGCAGAATTTACCTGGCAGGCAAATCCTTTGAAACGTTAACGCTTCTAGGCGACAGTGTTGCGGCCGGAAAGGTCAGCCGTTGGCGCTGGAGCTGCCGGCTCTTCAACCTGCTGGGCTTGCGCTTGGCGCGCATTGCGGGCCTGCATTTCCAGGCCTTCCATGATGGCAGTATTGACATCGATCAGCGCATCAAGCGTTGCACCGCCGCGGGCAACTTCCGATGTAAAGCGGCTGACCCACAAGCTGAGTGAAATGATTTGAGCGCGCAGGTCTTTGGGCAAGTTGTTGCCAGGAGCGCCGCAATCGCTAGAGAGCGTGGACCATAGCCGCCGGTTCCAATCGAGCGCATCCATTTTTTGGCGCGGCGTTGGGTTTTCCATATCGCGCAGCTCAATAAGCGAGCGCGTTACATTGGCGAAGAGCCGGTACTCAATCTGCTGCGGCGTTTCCGATTGATTCTGCGTCTTGCGGTAAGCGTCCAGGGACATAAGACAGCAGCTCCTCTTCAAACTCAAATAATTTGCGGCATAGCGTCAGTGCACGATAATAATTTCGATTCATGACCAAGGCGCTAATCTCAACGCACAGGGCCAAAGCACCGGGATCTGTTGCTGAATTCATGAACTCCATCATGCGGGTGATGAACTCTTCATAGTATTTTGCAGCATTATCCGGATCGAGATACGACAGCATGATGGGAAAATAGATGCGCCGTGATGGCGTGTTCACATCTTCCTCCGCCAAGATATCGCGTTCACGCAAAATCGAGACCTTGTTCTGAATCACCAATGAGGCGCGGCGATCGCCATTTGCAATGACAGCACCATTGACGACGAATTTTTCGCCCGGCTTGAGAGATAATTTGAGAGCCATTTGGTCTGCTCACTCGTGGTTAATATCCATTAGGGTTAATGGTGTTAACCACAAAGCCTCTAAAAAGTCTTAACGCAGCCACCCGCCACGATAGGGGTTTGTTAACGACGTTCTGCGACACCTTAGGCACTCAAAAAGCACTTTCTATGATAGGGACGTCTGGCTATGGCCGATCCGGTTAGCGCGGCAAATAACGGTGACACTTTCGATCTTGACGACATGGCGGTGCCCCAACACACCGCTGGCGATACCATAGACTTAGCCGTCCTCGATGCTATGTCATTCGAGCGGCCAGCTGTTGGGGGCCGCCCGGTCAAACAGCGCTCCCAAAAAGCGGTTGCAGCTTTAATCCGCCGCGGGGACAAAGCCCGCAAAGCGCGGCAATGGGTGGAAGCGGCGAAATACCTGAATGAGGCTTGGGCCCATGACCCTGAGAATGTCTCCGTTGTAAAAGTTTTGGCAGAGGTCGTCGCGAAGATGGGCGCACGCTCAAAAGCGATAGACCTCTATCTTTACGCCTTTGAACGCGCACCCCATGACAGCGAAATCCCCTGCGTGGCTGGCCAAGTTGCATTGGATATGGAGCTATGGGCAGAGGCAGAAAAGCTCAATTCAGTCTTTATAGAACTCGAGCCGCTCAATCCCGTTGGCTATGTGAACCGGGCGACAGCGCTGCGAAAGCTCGAACGCTTTGATGAAGCCGTTGATATGCTGCAGCACGCTTTGCCATTGCTGCCTGAAAGTGCTGACTTATGGAATGTACTGGGCAGCGTCGTGAACATGCGCGACGACCTGGATACGGCCTTGCCGTTTTATCAAGAAGCGCTGCGCCTGGACCCATCGGACTTTAAAACGCCAAACAACATCGCGCGCGCGCTCAATGATCTCGGACGCTATGAGGACGCTATTCCCTATGCGCAGTCTTCTTTCAACAACACGCCTGACCGCGACCCAGTCGTCCACTTTACCTTGGCCATGGCGCAGCTCGGCGCTGGCAAATTGCCAGATGCTTGGGAGAGCTACGCCTGCCGACTAGACAACAGGCGCCAAGATGCCATCCGCTATGCGCTTGACGTTCCCTATATTGGCGACAAGCCGCTTGAAGGAAAAAAAATCGTCGTTGTGCCCGAGCAAGGTGTTGGGGACGAAATCTTGTTTCTCAGCGCACTCGCTGACCTCATTGAGATAGCAGATGAAGTGGCTGTTGGCTGCGACGCCAGGCTCGTCGATCTCGTCAAACGCAGTTTTCCTTCTCTTTCTCATGTCGTTGCCTACGCCGATACGGCCCATGAAGGCTACCGCATCCGCGTCCTGCAAGACCTACCTGATCGCGGCAAGGGCTTTGATGGTTATGTGCCGATGGGTGACCTGTTTTGCCGCTTCCGCAAGGACGTTGCGGCGTTTCAAAACAGCACCCAAGGCTATCTGGTGCCAAACGACACAAAGGTCGCTGAATTGAGCGAATGGCTGCCCTCCCTCGGCGAGGGCCTGAAAATAGGCATTTGCTGGCGCTCAGGCTTTCAAAAAGCGGAACGGAATTTTTGGTATGCGGACCAAAGCTATTGGGAGCCTATTTTGAAAACGCCCGGCGTGACCTTCGTGAACTTGCAATATGGGGATTGCGAGGAAGAACTTGCTGAGTTTAAAAACCGCTTCGGCACAGAAATTCACCAATATCCTGGGCTCAATTTAAGGAATGATCTCGACGACGCAGCGGCACTTACAGCCGCATTAGACGGCGTGGTTTCCATCGGCGCGCAGCCAGCAATGACGGCCTTTGGCGTCGATCAGCAGGTATTTTGGCTGTTCCCTTTCCCGCCGTGGTGGAATTTTGGCGAGCGGACCTATGCGCCCATGCATAAGAAATCGCGTTTCTTCATGGGGGAGGAACCCATGGATTGGGCTGGCGCTGCGGCAAAGGCGGCCAAAGCACTGACACAATTGGTCGATCAATACCCAAACTGATAGCGCCTGACCTCTTGCCTTGGGCGCAAAATCCCTTAGCTTCGCCTGCGAACACGAATAATGCTTGGGATTGAGTTGATGCGCTTTGAAGGCACCAAAGACTATGTGGCAACCGATGATCTGAAAGTGGCGGTGAATGCCGCTGCGGCGCTGAAGCGTCCATTGCTCATTAAAGGCGAGCCAGGGACCGGCAAAACAGTGCTGGCAGAACAGGTCGCCCAATCCTTCGGTATGAACCTGCTCGAATGGCACATAAAATCCACCACAAAAGCCCAGCAGGGCCTGTACGAATACGACGCCGTGTCACGCCTGCGCGATAGCCAGCTGGGTGATGAAAAAGTCAAAGATATTGCGAACTACATCAAGCGCGGCAAGTTATGGGATGCCTTTGTAGCCGACGAGATGCCCGTTCTGCTGATTGATGAGATTGATAAGGCGGACATCGAATTCCCGAACGATCTGCTGCAGGAACTCGACCGCATGGAGTTCTTTGTCTATGAGACGGGCGAGACGGTGAAAGCCAAACAACGCCCCATCGTCATCATCACGTCCAACAACGAAAAAGAGCTGCCAGACGCCTTCCTACGCCGCTGCTTCTTCCACTATATCAAGTTCCCTGACAGGGACACGATGCAGGCCATCGTCGATGTCCACTTCCCTGACATCCAAGGCATGCTAGTCCGCGAGGCCCTCAACATCTTCTACGATATCCGCGACGTGCCTGGCCTGAAGAAAAAGCCCTCCACCTCTGAACTCCTAGACTGGCTCAAGCTGCTGATGAACGAGGACATGCCCCTGGACGTCCTCAAAAGCCGCGACCCCAAAAAGCTCATCCCGCCGCTGCATGGCGCTTTGCTAAAGAACGAGCAGGATGTGATGCTGTTTGAACGGCTCGCATTTATGAACAGACGAGAAGGGAATAATGGGTAAGTGGCTCGGGCGTCGGCATGGCTAGCGCTTGTGTTTGGCTTGTTACAGATCTCATTCACCCTATACGGCAGCTTCAGAGGTAAAGCTGCATTTGACGCACCACTCTATTTAGACGTTTATCAAGTCTTGCCAGGCATACTCTGCGTTGCAGGCGGTGCAGTTGTCGTAACACGCGTAAAGCCCGGTCTTCGACTTTTATCCGCAGCTTGGGCCTATTTTATCGGCACAGTTTTAGTGCGCATGGCGGAGCAAATAGTGCAGCATGAAGCGGCCAAGCAAAACGGTCCAATCAGCACGAAAGTCGGGGAGCCTGTTTTTGAGCCTGTGTTTCCCATCCAGCTCCTGCAACAAAATACGCTGGTTTTGATATGCGCGGTCATCGGTCTGTCGCTGGCTCTTTTGGCCCGTCGGCCCAATCATAAAAGCTAGGCATTACCCTCTCAGTCCTGCGAATGGACAAACCAGCGCAACCTTTGCAGCATGCTCCTAAACACGATCAAGAGGAGCCGCCCATGACCCGCCTGACTCAAATCCCCGCAGACCAATGGGACCCACGCATCAAGGCCGCTGTCCAGCCGGAACACCTGACGGACCTTGAACAAGGCCTCACCCGATATTTTGCCCATACGCCGGAGCTCGCGCTTGGCCTGATGGGCTTTGCTGGGGCCATGAAGGTTCACCGCGCCCTGCCCGAGCGTTTGCTGGAATTGGTTCGCTTGCGCATTGCCTTTTTCAACCAATGCCGCAGCTGTATGGCGATCCGCTATACAGACGCTGTTGAGGACGGCGTCGATGAAGAGGTGGTGTGCTCGCTGGAGAAGCCCCAGGAAGCAGACAATCTGACCGATGCTGAGAAAGCGGCCATTCGCTATGGCGAACTACTTGCAACCAACAACCTCGCTATCGATGATGCCGTTTACGCAGAACTGAAAGAGCATTTCAGCGAGCCGGAAATCGTAGAGCTTGGCATGTATGCTGCCTTCTGTGTCGGCTTTGGGCGGCTGGCTGCGACATATAATATGGTGGAAGAGCTGCCCGAGGCCTTCCAAAAAGCCGATGGGCTGATTACACCATGGAAGCAAGATGCCATCCAAGTGAGATAAATGCTCAACACGTTCTTCCTTGCCCTGCGCGATGCGCACCTGCCGGTCTCCATTAAAGAGTATCTGATGCTGCTTGACGCTATGAAGGCGGGCGTTGCGGACATGAAGGTGGAAACGTTTTATTATCTCTCACGCTGCGCCCTCGTCAAAGATGAAAGCCATATTGACCGCTTTGACCAGGTGTTTGGCCATGTGTTCAAAGGCCTCGATCTTATGAATGAGGAAGAAACGCATGAGATCCCCGAAGAGTGGCTGAAGAAGATGGCCGAGCTCTATCTCTCAGAAGAAGAGATGGCCAAGATTGAATCCTTGGGCGATTGGGATGAAATCATGGAAACGCTGAAGAAGAGGCTTGAAGAGCAAGAGGGCCGGCATGAAGGCGGCAACAAATGGATCGGCACCGCAGGTAAGTCCCCCTTTGGCGCCTATGGCTATAATCCTGAAGGCGTACGCATTGGCCAGAAGGAAAGCCGGCAGAAGCGTGCAGTGAAGGTGTGGGACAAGCGCGAGTTTAAGGACTTTGACAACACCAAAGAGCTTGGGACCCGCAACATCAAAGTCGCCCTGCGCAAATTGCGACGCTTTGCCCGCGAAGGCGCAGCCGATCAGCTGGACCTGAAAAACACAATTGATGCCACTGCAAAGCAGGGCTGGCTCGACATTAAAATGCGTCCTGAGCGGCGCAACGCCGTCAAGGTCCTGTTGTTCCTGGATGTGGGCGGCTCCATGGACCCCTATATCAAAATCATGGAAGAGCTGTTCTCTGCTGCCTCCATAGAGTTCAAAAGCCTCGAGTTCTTCTATTTTCACAATTGCCTCTATGAAGGCGTGTGGAAAAACAATGCGCGGCGCTACCAGGAAAAGACGCCCACATCGGACATCCTGCACAAATACCCGCATGACTATAAAGTCATCTTCGTCGGGGATGCGTCCATGAGCCCTTATGAGATCATTTATGCAGGTGGTTCCGTCGAACATTGGAACGAAGAACCTGGCGCTGAATGGCTCAAGCGCGTGCGCAATATTTATGATCGCTCCGTTTGGATTAATCCTGTGCCAAAAGAGCATTGGCAGTACAGTCAATCCATCCAAATGATCAAAGAGCTATTTGAAGATAAAATGTATCCCCTCACACTTGGTGGGCTGGATGAAGCAATGAAAGAACTTGCCCGCTGACCGTTATAAAACGGCCATATTCGTTAGGAGATTTTCTAATGCGTACGTTATTCCTAACCAGCCTGCTTGCTGTTTCTGCTTTCAGCGCGGACACGCATGCCGATGGGAATGCGCCAAAACCCTCAGGCATGGCGTTTACAATTGCCATCACAGTGGGGGGCGAACCCGGCCAATGCGAACCAAGCACCAAGACCACCATCGCTGGTGAAGCTGAGATGTACATGATTAAGGGCAAGAAAACCCTGTCCCATAAAGACGGCACGCGCAAAACCAGCTTCCCGTTACAAGAACAGTTCCGCGGCTTTGGTCAAGGCGTTGTCAGCAAGAGCAGGTCAACCAGCTTGGCCAATGATGCCATCGCGTGCGAGGACATGGTTGTGACGTGGGACGTTAAACAATGCATCAATCAAAACCGGGATGAGGTGCCATGCCCTCGGTTTAAAGTGGTGGGCGCAGAGGCTTTGGCCGACTTTATCATTGTACGTCCGTGACCGATTTTACCGATAAAGAAGGTCTCAACAAACGCGTTGCCACCAGCAGAACCGCTTGGGGCGGCTTTCGGCCTGACACCATTGAGCCTGTTGGGACCGGTGATGAAAGTGTTTGGGACTATCCGCGTCCGCCCATCATTGACGATGCCCCCGCGCCTGTGACAGTCCAAATGGGCGATCTCGTCATCGCCCGTACAAACCGCGCCAAACGAATCAAAGAGACAGCAAGCCCGCCAACGATTTACATCCATCCCGATGATTGCGACTTTCGCTATCTCAAAGAAGGCAGCGGGCTTTCCGTATGTGAATGGAAAGGCAAGGCGCAGTATTTCGACCTTCAACTGCCTGATGGGCGCCGTGTCGGCCAAGTTGGCTGGAGCTACCCTGACCCATTCGACAATGTCATTGAAGGAATGGCGAGGCTGAAGGATTGGCTTTGCTTTTATCCAGCAAAAGTTGAGTGCTATGTTGGCGATCAACGCGTTCGCCCTCAGCCCGGACAGTTCTATGGTGGCTGGGTGACGGATACGATCAAAGGGCCCTTCAAAGGCGAGCCCGGAACAGGGCATTGGTAGCGTGAGATCAATTCAGAAATAGCCTCCTTGCAGAAACCTGCGGGGACGAGCCTTTAAGACGGCTACCATTCCATCTCCCTGCCGTCGTAAGACAAGAAGTCCCCAGATGTTTCAGGCGCCATTTCGTCAATGCGCGCGATCACGCCGCGCGCGCCCTCTTTTGGCTCGATCGCGGCTTGCGGGCCGCTCATATCGGTCTTGGCATAGCCTGGATGAATGGGGTTGACGACAATACCCTTAGGCTTCAGCGCCACAGCAAGATTACGGGCGGTCATGTTTGCTGCTGCTTTCGACGCTGAATACCCAAACATATGCCCCTTTGCCTGGGCGATAGAGGCAACCTCGCTGGAAATCACGATGAATTTCTTTAGGGTTGAGGCCGCCACATGCCCCGCAAAGGCTTCCGCAAGAGCCATTGCCGCTAAGACATTTACGCGAAACGGCATAATCCAATCTGCTTCAAAATCGGCATTGCCAAACATTTGCTCTTGAAAACCAGTCGTCGCCGGCGGGTTTTTGCCAAAGATGCCAGCATTGCTGATCAGCACATCGACTGTAGTGCCTTCTAGGCGGGTTGCCAGGGCCTGAATGGCTGAGATGTCTGCAACGTCTAAAGCCTCAATTTGGACGGTTTGGGTTTGCGCTTGAAGCGCGTGCAGCGCAGCTGCACTGCCAGGGCTTCGGCAGCACGCTATGACGGTGTGGCCGGCGCGCTGGCTATATATTTTGGCCATTTCGTAGCCCAGGCCGCGATTGGCGCCGGTAATCAACACTGTCGTCACTATTTTTAGTCCTTCAAGGCATAGTCAATGGTGGTGACAACGCGCACCTTTTTGCCAATTTGCCCGGCCGCGCCGCGATAATCATCTGTTGGCACCAGCGGTTCAATGGAAAAATAGCCCTGACTAGCGCGCATAATACCGCCGACTTGCGCGCCAGAATCGGCTGCAAATTTCTCGGCAGCCTCGCGCGCGTCCTTAGTGGCAGCGGCGATCATATCGGGTTTGACTTCATTAAGCTTGGTAAAGACGAAGCTGGGGCCTTGGTTATCCTGCAAGATAAGCCCCTGTTTAACCAGTTCGCCCGTCTGTCGACTGAGGCCTTCGACCACGGACACCTTGGTGGAGCGCACTTGCACATTTTGCGTGATGATAAAGCGGTTGTTGTCAATCGGGCCGGAGCGATATTGCTGCGCCTTTTGGTCAACCACTTCGAGCTGCCCAAGCTGGATTTCATCATCGCTGAGCCCCGCTTCAACAAGGAAATTTCGCAGCTTTAAGAAGTCACCTTCAATCCTGCTTTGAACCAGCGACAAATTGTTATCGGCCGCTGTAAAGCGGAGCTTCCAATTGGCGATATCCGCCTTTGTTTCGCGTTCAGCAAGGCCGCGCACCGTCACTTTACGCTCCGTCTTGCGCCCTTCATAAAACCCATCGCCAATGAAGTATCCGCCGCTCGCCAACCCCACAGCCACAAGCGCCGCAGCCACCAAAACAGACCCTGATTGCATGATTGTTCCCCTATCGCCCAGTCTTTGTCTTCCGCGCCCTTTGCAGCAACATCGCGGTCTTAAGTCGCTTTAAGTGTTCTATACATCAAGGTGCGCCGCGATGGATCGAACTCCATTCCTAAATAGAGCTGTTCAAGCTGACGCACCGGTTCGCCCTGCGCAGCAATAACGAGGAATATCTCTGCTGCGCCTTGCTCATTGGCCCAGCGGCAGCCCGCTTCCAAGAGCGAGGTCCCAATGCGCTGCCCGCGAATGCGCGTGCGCACAAAGAGCGATTCGACTTCGGCCTTTAGGCCAAATTCCAAGCCATGCGACACCAGCATGGTGATAAAGCCAATCACGCTTCCATCATCTAGCTCAGCGACAAAAATAGCAGCGGTATCGACGGTTCTCAGCGCCTCTAAGCGCCCGGCGAGCTTTGTCACATCCGTTTGATAGCCATCGGTTTCATAAAACCGGGTTGCCAGATCTGTGAGGGCTTCGATATCGCCCGGCTGTGCGCGCCGAATTGTTGCCAAGGCCATGCTTTTGCGCCTCTGTTTTGATTGACCAGTCGTCACCATAACCGGCCAGCCGCCGCTTGCCTATCCTATCACGCCTAGCCGTTGCTAGCCTTCAAGCGCGTCACGCAGCCCGCGTGTGCGCACAGTAGAGGGCGGAAACTTCGAAAGAAGCTGCGCAATCGTTTCTGCATCGCTATCGCCGCGCGCAGCTTCAGCCCTATAAATCAAATTCGCGGATTGACGCTCGTAGACCTCAATTGCAACCAGCTGCGCTGCATCAGCGTCTTTGCGCAGCTGGAACGTCCAAGACCGCACATTGTTTGCAGCCAATGCCAAAATGCGCCTCCGCCCAGCCTCTACATCAAAATTTAAAACAAACACGAGATGGCGTGATAGCGGTACTGCTTGCGAAGCAGGCTCCAACTCAGAGCCAGCAAGGTAGCCCTGTAGAGCGTCCACAAGTCCCTGATCAATAGGACCCTTATCAAACGGATGCTGCGGCAACGCGGTGTAGTGAGAATAGGCCTCAAAGGGTGCGCTAAGATTGAATTCTTCCCGGTAAAGCGGGCCAGCACACCCGGTCTGCACAAGCATGACCAAGAGTACGGCTGTCGCCCTAGTCCAGATCGTCAACGCTTTCTGTTTCGCCGGAGATGCGAGAAGCAAGAGCAGCGGCCATAAAGGCGTCAAGACCCCCATCGAGCACATTCTGTGGCTGCGTACTTTCAACGCCTGTGCGCAGATCTTTCACCATCTGATATGGTTGAAGGACATAAGAGCGGATTTGATGGCCCCAGCCAATATCACTCTTGGCTTCATTGACAGCACTGGCGGCATCTTCACGTTCTTGCAGCTCTTTCTCATACAACCGTGCTTTCAGCATACTCATCGCCGAGGCCCGGTTTTTATGTTGAGAGCGCTCTGATTGGCATTGCACCACAATATTTGTAGGAATGTGCGTAATGCGTACGGCACTATCCGTCGTATTCACATGCTGCCCGCCTGCGCCTGATGACCTGTAGGTGTCAATGCGCAGGTCTTTTTCGTTAATGTCGACCTCAAAGCTGTCATCGATCACAGGATACACCCAGACACTGGCAAAGCTCGTATGGCGCCGCGCATTTGAGTCAAAGGGCGAGATGCGCACCAGGCGGTGCACACCGCTTTCAGTCTTAGCCCAGCCATAGGCCGTATCGCCTTTCGCGACGAGCGTAGCGGATTTAATGCCTGCTTCTTCGCCCGCAGTATATTGAACGAGCTCGACTTTATGGCCGCGCCCCTCTGCCCAGCGGCGATACATGCGCAGTAGCATGTCGGCCCAGTCTTGGCTTTCCGTCCCGCCAGCGCCGGCATGAATTTCGATGTAGCAATCGTTGCCATCCGCCTCGCCTGATAGCAATGCGCTGACTTCCTTGTCCTTTGCTGCTTTTGCGAGGCGTTTGAGTGTGGCCTCAACCTCATCAAGAAGACTATCATCGCCTTCCGTTTCGGCCATTTCAGCCATCTCAAGCAAGTCGTCTAGATCGGTTTTAATGCTGCGCCAGCCGGAAATGGCATCATCAAGGCGCGTGCGTTCACGCATAAGTCCCTGCGCCTTTTGCGGATCATTCCAAAGCTCAGGGTCTTCGGCAAGGGCGTTAAGCTCATCTAAGCGGTCGACGGCGATATCCCAGTCAAAGATACCTCCTCAGCAGCGCCAGTGACTGCTTGATTTGGTCATGTAATGCCTGAATTTCAGCGCGCATGCGCAGGCCTCCCAATCGGATACGTGTCTATGACGTGCTTAATAGATGCCGCCGGTTTCGGTGGCAAGAGACCCTGCACCGCCGCCGCCATTGGCAAAGCCGCCAAAGCCTGTCGCCATGGTGTCAGGCGCAGGCTCTGTCCCAGGAATGAAGGCTTCCATAATGCGCAATCCGCCATCCCCTTCGCCCGGCAAACCGGTCGTAAAGTCCACTTCAATAAAGCGGATGCCAGGCGGGGTGCGGAAAGGAATATCTGGCATACCTTCTAAAGCGCCAGCCATGAAATCAGCAAAGGCAGGTGTCGCGCCTGTATTGCCATATTCGCGCGGGCCCAACGTGCGTGGTTGGTCAAAGCCAATGTACACACCAACCGCCAGATCCGGCGAAAAGCCTAAGAACCAGAGGTCATTCGGGCCATTTGTCGTGCCTGTTTTACCAGCAGTGGTTTGACCAATCTTTTGCATCTGACGGCGCGCTGTTCCCCGCTCCACCACGCCGGTCAGCATATGGACGACCTGATAGGCGATGCGCGGATCAACGAGTTGCTCGCGGGTGTCTTCGATGACGGGCTTTATCTGCCCAGACCACTCGCTTGCATTACACCCATTACAAGGCCGCGTGTCAGCCCGGTAGATGGTCTTTCCGTAGCGATCTTGCACGCGGTCAATTAACGACGGCGTGATATTTTTACCCCCATTCACCAGTTCGCCGTAAGCGCTGGTCAATTGCAGCAGCGTGGTTTCGCCTGCGCCTAAAGAATAAGCCAGCGTTTCGGCATAATCGCCAATATCAAAACGGCGGCCAATATCTGTCACTGTGTCCATGCCAATTTCTTGGGCCAAGCGAACGGTCATTAGGTTTCGCGAGTATTCCAGCCCAAGGCGGAGGGTGCTTGGCCCATAGAACTTACGCGACGAATTGCGCGGACGCCAAATGCCTTGCCGGCCGCCTTGGTCAATCGCCAAGGGCGCATCGAGGATAATCGAAGACGGTGTGTATCCACGCTCTAAGGCCGCGGTATAGACGAAGGGTTTAAAGGCAGAACCCGTTTGTCGTTTCGCTTGGGTGGCGCGGTTAAATTCGCTTTGTTCAAAGTTGAAGCCGCCCACCATCGCCAATACACGCCCGGTGTGCGGATCCATCGCAACGAGGCCGCCTTGTACGTCGGGCACTTGTTCTAGCTTGAACGTCCCTAACGCCTCGCCAGGCGAAACCACCAGAACATGGCCGGCAGCAACCACATCGGTAATGGTTTGGGGCGCCGGGCCTACATCTTGCTTAGGCAACCAAGGCCTGGCCCACTTGGCGTCTTCAAAGGTCAAAGTGCCAATGGAACCATCAGCGAGCACAAGCCGCGCCGTTTCCCCATCAACGCTCTCGACCGCAGCAACTTGCCAACTGGGCACACCAAAATCCTGGACGAAACGCTGCAGGAGCTCTGCCCAATCTGCGTCACTGCCAATGCGCTTCTTTACGCGCGTAAACGGCCCGCGGTAGCCGTGACGGCGATCATAGCCGATGAGCGCATCGCGCATCGCCTTTTCCGCGACGCTTTGCAGACGTGGCGCAAGCGACGTTTTTACATACAGCCCGCCGCCATAAAGCGCGCTTTCACCAAACCGGTCCACGAGCTCTTTGCGAACATCTTCAACGAAATAATCTGCGTTAAAGACCTCCGCCTCGTTGCCTAAATCGGCAATCAGCTCCGTTTTGATGGCCTGGTCTGCCTCTTGCGCCGTGATATGCCCATCGTCGCGCATCCGCCCGATCACGTAGTTTCGCCTATCCGTCGCTTTTTGTTTGTTGCGGATGGGGTGGTAGTTATTGGGCCCCTTAGGGATCGCCGCCAAATAAGCGACCTCTGGCAAGGACAGCTCATTGAGCGATTTATTGAAGTACGCCAGCGCTGCCGCGGCAACGCCGTACGCGCGTTGGCCCAGGTAAATCTCGTTCAAATAGAGTTCGAGCACCCGATCTTTGCTGAGCGCGCGGGTCATCCGCACGGACAAGATTTGCTCGCGTATTTTACGCTCAAAGCTCACATCTCGGGTCAGCAGAATATTACCAGCCACTTGCTGGGTGATCGTGGATGCCCCTTCCAGGCGGCGGCCGTTGATAACATGCCCGATATTTGCGATCGATGCCCGCGCGATACCGCGTAGATCGACGCCGGGATGATTATAGAAATTCTTATCTTCTGCAGACACAAACGCCTGCTGCACCTGCTTGGGAATGGATTGGATGGGCACGAAAGAGCGCTGCTCACGCGCAAAGCGGACTAAAAACCGACCATCGCCTGCATGGACATGGGTCGCCACCGGCGGCTCATATCTGGCCAAAACGGCAGCGTCTGGCAGGTCTCGGCCATAGTGATAGAAGGCCCAAAGCAGCAAGCCAGTCAACGCCAACACGCCAAGCACACCCAAAACCACAAAGGCGATGAGGCTCCATTTCAGCAAAGGTCGATTTGCAAACATAAGCTTAAGGCGTTGTTTTTAGTTTCTATTGCTTACTCGGCCAGGCGCATGGTGCTGTAGGTCATCCATGGATGAAACACTAGCGCAGATTGCCTAAAGTTGCGTTTCAATGCGTATCAATTGATGTCCAGCTGGGCAAAATAAGTTTCGATGGCTTCCGTCAGGGCGCGCACTATGTCTGCCTGCCCTTGCTTGCTAGACAGCCGCGCGGCGTCCTGGGCGTTTGATAGATATCCCATTTCCACCAACACCGATGGTACATCGGGCGCTTTGAGCACGACAAATCCAGCATAACGATGCGGCCGTTTTGGAATGAGACGGCGCCCGCCCATCTCATCAATCAGAACGTTTGCGAATTTCACAGAAAAGTTCTTACTTTCGCGCTGCGCCAACGTGATCAGAATATCGCGCACAAACGGATTTTCCATGTCCAGATCAATACCGGCGATAATATCGGCTTTGTTTTCCTTAGCGGCTAAGGTCGCCGCTTCTTCATCTGATGCCTTTTCTGACAGAGTGTAGATCGTCCCGCCTTTTAAGGTCTTGTTGCCAATGGAATCTGCATGCAAGGAGAGCATCAAATCGGCTTCATTAGTGCGGGCGATCTCTACGCGGCGCCGCAAATCCACATAGATATCGCGGTTTCTGGTCATGATTGGCGTAAACTGCCCCGTTGCTTTGAGCGACGCATAGAGTTGCCGCGCGACCGACAAGGCGATTTTCTTCTCTGCCTTCCCATTCACGCCCATTGTGCCTGGGTCATTGCCGCCATGCCCTGCATCTATGGCGATGACTGGTTTATCGCCGTTGCGAGCGGCAGCGCTGAGCACAGGCTCCACGGAGTTCCTGTTTGGATCAGCCAATTGTTGCGCAGTACGCGCCACTTCCTTCGCAAAGCGCGCGTCCGACGTCAGCGCAATATCGAATACATAACGATGCGCAGGGTTCTTTTTGCTTGGCTTGATCGAAAAGTCACGCTTCACCCGTGCTGGCTTTTTCAAATCGATGACAAGGCGTGACACAGAATTAGAAAAAGCCCCATAGCGATAGCTTTCAATAAAACGCGTGCCTTCGGTAATGCCAGGGCCCAGCGCGAAGGTGACCGGCGGCAAATCAATCACAATTCTGTTGGGGTCTTTCAAGTAAGACACCGTGGGTTTTAAGCGCGCTGAACTCTCTAAAACGAAGCGCAAAGTCGATTTGTTTTGAACGCCAATACGCGCTTTGTCTATGCGTACGCTTTGCGCTTGTGAGACCGCTGACCAAGCAACCAAAACCGTCAAAACGACCATGAAGGCTGCAAATTTGCCAAACATCACAACGCTAATCCGCTGCCTAAGCAATTTCATCTTCGCGTGAATACCCAAAGTTTAGTGTCTCAATAAACATCACACACATAATGTAGTTAACACATAGCGAGACACGCAAACATCATTTTCAGTTGTTTTCCTGTGTCAATCTGTTTAACGTTCAAAACATGCCGCGAAATAACGGCAGCAAGATACTGATTTATAGGCAAATTTAAGGCGCGGTGCGCTGGCAAATGAAGGCCTGGACAAGACATTGGAAGCCCTACGCGTTGTTGAACGCAGTATTTCAACCCATAGAAAGAGTGCAAGGCGCGCATAGCGCCATTTGAGGCTGCTTGTAACAAGCGCGGCCGTTATCTGACTGTCCAGTCTATTTGCCCTGCCCTGCCTTAGGTCGACACAGCGTCGACACACACTTGGTTTGGATAGATTTTTGGGCGTACTCGCCGCAATTTTTGCAACCCTTCTTGTTCTGATCTTTTGGTCAGGAACCCTTACTGCGCGTCTCACGCGCTTTAACGACAGCACGGCGCTAAGCGCCGCGCCCTTTACCCGCCAGCTTGTAAGGCCGCTGCAGAGCAACGTGCTGAGACTGGCTTTTCCTTTTCATCCTTTAATTCCCGCGCAGGGCGCGCAGCCTCTCATCGCTTTGAGGCTTGCACCCGCAGGGCGCGGTTCTGGAGATATCAATTATGACAATCAAAATGCTTATCGATGCCCGCCACTCAGAAGAAACACGGGTCGTCGTTCAGAATGGCAAACGCGTTGAAGACTTTGAATTTGAGTCCGCGGAGCGCGCGCAGCTAAAAGGCAACATCTATCTTGCCAAAGTGACGCGAGTCGAGCCGTCGCTGCAGGCAGCCTTCGTTGATTATGGCGGCAACCGCCATGGGTTCCTTCCCTTCAGCGAAATTCATCCTGACTATTATCAGATCCCGACAGAAGATCGTGAAGCCTTGCTGGCGCAGCAACGCGATGAATACACGGATGACGAGGATGATGGCGACGAGGCTACCGCTGAAGCGCCGCAAGACACCTCCGAAGACGCTGACGGCGATGCTGAAGCGGACGTGGATAGCGATGAAGACGACGACGCCGCTGAAACAGCAGACACAGCTGGCAAAAAAGCCGCTGAGGAAGAAGCAGAAGTTGAAGAAGCGCAGGAGAAAATCCGCTCCAAGCGCCGCAACATGCGCAAACGCTATAAAATCCAAGAAGTGATCAAAAAGCGCCAAATTTTATTGGTGCAAATTGTCAAGGAAGAGCGCGGCAACAAAGGCGCAGCCGCGACAACTTACTTGTCGCTTGCTGGCCGGTACTGTGTACTGATGCCAAATTCCACACATGGTGGCGGCATCTCACGCAAAATATCCAACGGGACAGACCGCAAGCGTCTACGCTCCGTCATGGATAGTTTAGACCTGCCCGACACCATGGGCTGCATCATCCGCACCGCTGGAATGAAACGCACTAAGACCGAGATTAAACGCGATTTCGATTATTTGACACGGTTGTGGGAAGGCATTCGCGAAGCAACGCTCAGCTCAATTGCGCCAACGCTCATCCATGAAGAAGGTAACCTCATCAAACGCTCTATCCGCGATCTGTATACGCGCGAGATCGAAGAGGTGCTTGTCGATGGGGAAGAAGGCTATAAAACCGCTAAATCCTTCATGAAGATGCTCATGCCGAGCCACGCGCGCCGCGTTCTGCATTACAAGGAACCAGCGCCGCTGTTTCAAGCGTCTCAGGTCGATGCGCAACTCCAATCGATTATGAGCCCTGTGGTTCAGCTGCGATCAGGTGGATATTTGGTCATTAATCCGACCGAGGCACTCGTCTCGATTGACGTGAACTCCGGCAAATCCACCAAAGAGCATAATATCGAAGAGACAGCCCTGCGGACAAATTTAGAGGCCGCAGAAGAACTCGCCCGTCAACTCCGCCTCCGGGACATGGCGGGACTTATCGTGATCGACTTTATCGATATGGAAGACCGCGGCAACAACCGGGCCGTTGAGCGGCGCATGAAAGATTCGCTCAAGGACGACCGCGCGCGCGTGCAAGTTGGCCGCATCAGCCAATTTGGGCTGTTAGAAATGTCGCGCCAGCGGCTACGTCCAGGGATGCTCGAAGCTACGACCATGACCTGTCCGCATTGTCATGGCACAGGCATTGTCCGCAATGTGCAGTCTGCCTCCTTGCAAGCACTGCGCGCGATTGAAGCGGAAGTGACGGCTGCAGCAGGCGGCCGGCTGCGCATTACGCTGCCACCAGACGTTGGACTTTATCTCCTCAATGAAAAACGCGAGCTGCTGATCGACCTAGAAACACGCAACGACTTGCGCGTTGAGGTTCTTGGTGATCGCAAGTTGGGGACAGACGAATATGGCCTCGAGCGCATAGAGTACACCGAAGACGGTGAAGAACGCGTCTTTAAAGCAGAGCCAGCCACAGTTGATGCGTCCGCTTTTGCTGACGACAAAGGCGATGATGGACGAGGCAAACGCAAGCGCCGCCGCCGTGGCCGCGGGCGCAATAAATCAGATCAATACGATGGCGATAGCGACGCAAACACCGCCAGCGAGCAACCGGCAGACCCCGAAGACAGCGCGCAGTCTGACAGCGAAGAGGGGAATGGCGCTGGCCGCAAACGCAAACGACGGGGACGCCGCGGCGGACGCAAAAACAAGGAAGCGGGGGCAGCGCCTGAAACAAACACTGAAGAGCAAAATGGCGACAAACCTGGCACAGCTGACACCGCTGAAACTGACGCTGTAGCCGAAAAGACGGCTGATACAGCGGCAGTACAAGAGGATGCCGCAGACACGGCAAAACCGCCTAAACGTCGCCGTGTACGCCGTAAAGCCAAAGCAAAAGACAGCGACGCTGACGCACCTAAAGCAGAAGATACGCCCGATGAGGCACCCACGTCTCAAGAGGCGGAGGCGCAGAGCGAAGCAAAACCAACGCCAGAGGCTGAGCCCGAACCTCTAGAAGCAAAAAGCGTTGCAACCAAATCGCCTGAGGAGGCTACAGAAGAAACGGCAACGCCTGAGCCCGTAACGCCCGAAGACGTGAAGGCCAAACGTCCAGCCCGTAAGAGCTTTTGGCAACGTGCGTTTGACCGCGAATAAAGCGTAGAACCGTCCGTAGGCAGCGGGCTTTGCCTTAAATGCGCCCTACCTATAAGTCATCACTATAGTGGTAGCTTTGAGATTGGACTTGGTGATGACTGCTTTGCATCGCGGTTTGAGGACGTTCGTAATCATTCTGTTGGCTTGGACCCTGCCCTTTGCCCAGGGTCAGGCCCAAGGCATATCGTTGCTAAGCGATGCGGAAACCGAATGGTTCATTCGGCAGATGATGGCGCCCATTTTGGAACAAGCGAACATCGATCCAAGGTCGGTCAATTACTATATCGTCAACGATGATAACTTGAATGCCTTTGTGGCCGCCGGTCAAAACATCTTCGTCCACACCGGCCTCTTTACTCAAACTAAAAATGTGGGCCAAGTTGTTGGTGTTTTGGCCCACGAAACCGGCCATATCTCCGGCGCACACTTAGCCCGGCGCGGCGACGCGGCAGGCGCGCCGACCGCCATCACACTTGCTTCTATGTTGCTCGGCGTGGCCGCCATTGCAGCCGGTGCGGCAGATGCGGGTATCGGCATTATTGCGGGCGGACAGCAAGCAGCGACACGGTCCTTCTTTAGCTTTACACGCGTCCAAGAAGCCTCCGCTGACCAAGCAGCAGCACGGTTTTTAGAAGGGGCCGAATTGTCCGGCCGCGGCCTGCTTGAAACATTTCGCCAATTTGCGAGCCAGGAGTACCGGATCGGCATACCGCAAGATCCCTATGTGCGCACCCACCCTCTATCCGGCGACCGCGTAGCAAATTTAGAGCGGGCAGTTACCACCTCGCAATATTATGAAAAGAAGATGCCTGCCGAATGGCTCTATTACTACGACCGAGTCGTTGGAAAAATCGAAGGCTTTCAGATGCCTTTTGATGCAGTTTTGCGCAAATACCCGCCTTCAGATACCTCTGAAAAAGCCCGCTATGCGCGCGCCTACGCCTATCATAAAGCTGTTGAAATTGAAAAATCCAAAGCTGAAATTGAAACGCTCTTAGCACTGCGCCCAGGCGATCCTTATTATCTTGAACTTAAAGGCCAGTTGATGTTTGAAAATGGAGACGTGGAAGCATCTCTTGTCCCGCTGCGTCTCGCCAGCGCTGCCGCGCCCGATGAATCGCAAATATTGACCTTGCTAGGGCGCGCTTTGATCGCAACCGATAAGCCGGAATATCTCACTGAGGCTGTGAAAACCCTGGAGCTGTCCACTTTCTTGGATGGCACCAATCCATTCACCTGGTATCAACTCTCCATAGCCTACAACCAATCTGGCTATAAAGGGGAAGCAGGCCTAGCCGCCGCCGAACGCTACGCATTGATCGGTCAATTTGGCCCAGCGGTTCAAAATGCGCGAAAAGCGGTTGAAAAATTGGAGCCAGGAACGCCTAAGTGGCTGCGGGCGCAAGACCTTCTTTTCCTCGCCGCCCAATCGGCAGAGCGCAGCAAGCGCCGTTAAATTTAAAAGGACTTTACTCAATGCTGAAAAATCTGGCGCTGATTGGCGTTGCAGCTTTGGCAGGGCTGTCGCTATACATGACAACCAAGGCCCCTGACCTCCAAAAAGGCGAGATCGAAACCATCGTTCGGGCCTATATTCTAGAAAACCCGGAAATTCTACCCGAAGCGATCGAAAACCTGCGCGTGAAACAAACGCGCGAGCTCGTCGCAGCCGCTGGCCCAGCGCTTTATGATGACGATGGAAGCGTGCGAGTAGGGCCTGAAAATGCATCGGTTACCATTGTCGAGTTTTACGACTATCAGTGCGGCTTCTGCCGGCGGGCCCTAGGGGATATTGAACGGATTTTAGCCGACGATAAAGACGTCAACGTTCTCTTTCGCCAACTGCCGGTGCGCGATCAACAAGGTGAGACATTCTCTTTTGACTCAGGGATTGCGGCCCTGGCGGCCGAGCGCCAGGCCGGCGGCGATTTTCTCGCCTTTCATAAAGCCCTTTACGACAGCCCCGCGCGCTTAACGCCTGAGCGTATTTTAGCCCTTGCAGCTGAAGCGGGCTACAATGCCGAAAAAATGCGTGAAGACATGAACGACCCCCTTCTCGGCCAGGCAATAGCGCTCAATCGCGAGCTAGCCGCTATGCTCGGCCTGCGCGGTACACCCGGCTATGTTATCGGTGATCAGATCGTCCCGGGGGCGGAAGGCTATGACAGACTTATGGAAGCGGTAAAGTCTGCTCGGTCGTAAAGACTATTCCCTTCCTTCCTGTCACACAAGGCGCTATGGCTTGGCAATGGCAACCCGCTTATCAGACATGAACGCCGTACTCGCGCCAGGCACACAGGCCGCATCGCCTGTTCCGGCCCGAGCGCTTTTAATCCTCACAACGCTTGTGGCCGCTGGCAGCGTTCTCCTTACCGCGCAAATATCAGCTGGCTACGTAAAAGACCCAGAATTGGCGACGCTCGTGCGGACGATGGGCGCTCTAAAACTGGCAGCTATCTTCCCGCTCGTTTTCGGCGCGGCCTGGCTACGGATGACGCCGGATGCGGGACACCTTCGGCGCTGCCTTTATATCGCTTTAACAGCTTTGTCAGCGGTTGGAATAGCGATGATTATGACACTATCGCATGTTGGCATCGGTGCGTTCTTGTTCCACGCTGGTTTTCTAGGAATGTTGCTCCATGTCTCCCGCGACGCAGGCTTTGTAGAACGGCTAAAGCCAGCGGCTCGCTTCTTAATGAAGCGCTAGACCTGGGTTTTTCGGGCTAGGAACGTAAGCGCTGGATAGTCCTCCTGCGCTTTATCCAAATGCCAAGCGTTGCGCGCTAGAAACACCCAGTCTTCTAGATGGTCTTGCGCCACGGATGTTCGGTTTGAATCGACAAAGTCCTTCATGTCTCGCTCTTGATCGGCTTCCAACCAGCGCGCTGTATAAAGCTGCGTTGCTTCAAAGCGGATGGGGATGTCATATTCGCTGCGCACCCGGTCGGCCAAAATGTCAAACTGCAAGGGCCCGACCACGCCAACAATCCAGTCCGATCCAATCAATGGTTTAAAGGACCGGGCGGCCCCCTCCTCTGCCAATTGGACCAGCGCGCGGCCCAAATGCTTAGCTTTCATGGGGTCTTCAGGACGCACTTTTTGTAAAAATTCAGGGGCAAACGAAGGAATACCGTTAAACTTGAGCGTCTCGCCTTCGGTTAAGGTATCGCCAATTCGCAGCGCGCCATGGTTGGGCAAGCCAACAATATCGCCCGCATAAGCGTCTTCGGCCACTTCGCGATCGCGCGCCAAGAACAGCTGCGGCGAGTGCATGGTCATCTGTTTGGATGACGCCACGTGGGTCAGCTTCATACCGCGCTTAAAATGCCCACTGCAGAGCCGCACAAATGCAATCCGGTCGCGGTGCTTGGGGTCCATATTCGCTTGAATTTTAAAGACAAACGCGGTGACCGGCTTTTCTGAGGCGTCCACGCTGCGCTCTTGCGCCGATTGCTGCGTCGGCGATGGGGCATATGTCCCCACCCCATTCAACAATTCGCGCACACCAAAGTTATTGATGGCTGAGCCGAAATAGACCGGAGTCATCGTCCCCTGCAGAAAGGCCTCACGGTCAAATTCTGGGCATAGACCCTGCGCCATGTCTACTTCATCGCGCAGCCTTTCAATCTCATCCGCTTCTAGAAAGTCTGCTAATTTAGGATCGTCTAGGCCCGACATATCAACGGCCTGCGTCACCCGGTCTCCCGCCGCCCTGTCAAACATCACAAGACGGTTGTTGAAGAGGTCGTAGCAGCCTTTAAAGTTTCGGCCCATGCCGATGGGCCAAGAGGCTGGCGAAACATCTAGCGCCAGCCCTTGCTCAATTTCATCAAGCAGGGTGAAGGGGTCTTGGCCTTCGCGGTCGAGCTTATTGATAAAGGTCACGATCGGCACATCACGCAGGCGGCACACTTCAAAGAGCTTGCGCGTCTGCGTTTCAATCCCTTTGGCAGCATCCAGCACCATGATCGCCGCATCAACAGCTGATAAAGTGCGGTAGGTGTCTTCAGAAAAATCTTCGTGGCCCGGCGTATCGAGCAAGTTGAAAACCTTGCCATCATTTTCAAAGGTCATCACAGAGGACGCGACGGAAATACCGCGCTCTTGTTCAACCTTCATCCAATCAGAGCGCGCTCGTCTGCGGTCCCCGCGCGCCTTCACGGCGCCTGCCATTTCAATAGCGCCGCCAAAGAGCAGCAATTTTTCCGTCAGTGTTGTTTTGCCAGCATCCGGATGCGAAATGATCGCGAATGTGCGCCGGCGGGCAACTTCTTCTTCCAGCGTGGGCATTGACGGGCTAAGTCCTTTTAATCTCTCTGGCCGGGGCTAGAGGACGAAAGCGCTAAGATCAAGACTTTAAGGCACTATGTTAAACATCGATACGTCGCCGCAGGCCATCATTGACCAGCTCGGCCTTGAAAAGCATCCCGAAGGCGGCTGGTATACGCAAACCTGGCGCGACGGGCCAACGTCCACACAAGATGGAACCCGCGGCGCCGGCAGCGCGATCTATTATTTGCTTGAAGAAGGCCAACGGAGCCACTGGCACAAGATAGATGCGGTTGAGATTTGGCACTTCCACCTCGGCATGCCGCTGGAGCTGTCGATCAGCCACGATGCCAAAACAACGGACATGCATCTCCTTGGTCCTGATTTGGAAAGACATATGCGCCCGCAAGTGATTGTCCCAGGCCAGGCATGGCAAAGCGCTTATGCACCCTTTGGCTGGTCTTTGGTCGGCTGTAGTGTCACGCCTGCCTTTCTGTTTGAAACCTTTGAAATGGCACCAAAAGGCTGGCTGCCAGGTAGACCGCTATCATAATGGACAAGCGCCTCTTTGTTTTTGGTCTTGGTTTCACTGGCCTGCGTTTTGCCCGCGCAATGAAGCTTCTTGGCTGGCATGTGGCTGGCACAGTGACGTCCGCGCAGAAGGCGAATTGGATACACGATCTGGGGATTGAAGCGCATGTATTTGATGGCTCTGGCCTGTCACCTGACCTGACACACTTAACCAGATCCTATAGCCATATCCTGAGCACCATCCCCCCAACAAATGGTTGGACCGAGAGTGCCGCCAAAACGCCTGATCCAGTGCTTGCGCACATCACCCCAGCCGCACCTTGGACAACCTATCTTTCAACAACAGGTGTTTATGGCGATCATGAAGGTGGCTGGGTGGATGAAACGACGCCGGCCTTAGGCGGCACAAATCGAGCGCGGCAACGCGCGGACGAAGACTGGCGCGCGTTTGGTGCCACTCTCTTTCGCTTGCCGGGCATTTATGGTCCAGGCCGCAGCGTGATCGAGCGCGCCGAAAGAGGCCAGTTGAGCCGGGTCGACAAACCTGGCCATGTCTTCAGCCGCATTCATGTGGATGATATCGTGCAAGCTTTGATCGCGTCCGCGCATCGGCCAACACCGGGCGAAATCTTCAATATTTCCGACGATGAACCGACGGCGCCGCATGTGGTTGAAGATTATGCCTGCGACTTGCTTGGAATAGAGCCTGCCCCCCTAAAACCATACAAAGATGCCGCATTGTCACCGCGCGCGCAGCAGTTTTATTCTCAATTTAGGCGGGTCAGAAACACAAAGATGAAAGAGGTGCTCGACCTCTCTCTTTTGTACCCCACCTATAAAGAAGGATTGCGCGCTTGCCTTGCAGCGCGGCATACTAAACCAAGGATGCTTTAAGGAGAGAACTGACCATGAAATTCGGAAAAGGCCAATCCCCTCGCCGCTTAGAAGATGCACGCCTCGTGACAGGCCAAGGCCGCTACACAGACGATATACAGCTCGGCAACATGGCTTATCTCGCGACTGTGCGCTCGCCTTACGCGCATGGCAAAATTCTCTCAATCGATGTAGATGACGCGAAAGAAATGGACGGCGTCCTAGCTATCTATACGCATGAGGATATGGCTGATTATGGCGAAATCCCCTGCATCACCGATCTCGACAATGTGGACGGCTCCAAACAGCATTACACGCCGCGGCCGGTGCTGGCGACAGACAAAGTATACTTTGTCGGCGATCCCGTTGCTTTTGTGGTCGCCGAAACACGCCAAGCTGCGCGCGATGCAGCAGAAGCCGTTATGGTCGACATTGAAGACCTGCCAGCAGTACACGACCTTGCGGCAGCCAAAGCAGACGGCGCGGCTCAGGTTTGGGATCACATTCCAGGCAACCAGGTGTTTGATTGGGAAGCTGGCGATAAGGCTGCTGTAGATGCAGCCTTTGCAAAAGCGCACCATGTCACCAGCATTGAAGTGGTGAATAACCGCGTTGCGCCAAACGCCATGGAAAATCGCGCAGCAGTCGGCCACGATGATGGAGAAACCGGCAAGCTCACGCTGTACGTTGGCTCGCAGGGCGTAAACGCGATGCAAGGCTTGCTGGGCGGCATGATCATGAAAATGAACCCTGCGGACGTCCGCGTGGTGAGCCGGGATGTCGGCGGCGGCTTTGGTATGAAGTTCTTTGTCTATCCCGAATATGTTGGCGTTATGCATGCGGCAAAAGCGCTGGGCCGTCCCATCAAATGGACGGGTGATCGCTCCGAAAGCTTCATGACCGATGCCCATGGCCGGGACCTAACAACAACAGGTGAAATGGCGTTTGATGAGAACGGTAAAATCCTCGCCATGCGCGCAGAAAGCTACGCCAACATGGGCGCTTATCTGTCCGCCTTTGGGCCGGGCGTGCAAACAGTCGCTGGCGGATTAATGATTGGGGCGATGTACGACATTCCTGCGCTCTACAACCGCGTGCATGGCTTGATCACGAACACAGCGCCGGTTGACGCCTATCGCGGCGCCGGAAGGCCAGAAGCGACCTATATGACAGAACGTTTGATTGACGTCGCCGCCAAAGAGATGGGCATGGGAGTCGATGAAATCCGTTATAAGAATTTCCCTGCCCCAGAGCAATTCCCCTACACGACGCAGCTTGGCCAGGTCTACGACACCGGCGAATTTGCCGCTGTGCTTGATCTCGGCAAAGAAAAGGCTGATTGGGCTGGCTTTGAAGCCCGCAAAGCAGCCTCGCAAGCCAAAGGCATGCTGCGCGGCCGCGGTCTCGGCTTCTATATTGAAATCACATCCTTTAGCGGAACAGACGAATGGTGTGATTTGGAATTCAATGATGATGGAACGGTTGACCTCATCACTGGGACGCAGTCCACTGGCCAGGGCCATGAAACAGCCTTTGCTCAAGTTTTGTCGAGTGAGCTTGACATGCCCATTGAAAACATTCGCGTTGTCCAAGGCGACACCGAGCGGGTGAAAAACGGTGGCGGCACAGCTGGGTCACGCTCCATCCACATTGGCGGCGGCGCCGTTGTAGAGGCAGCCACCCAGGTCCGCACCAAAGCAATGCCGCTAGTGGCGGCCGCGCTTGAGGCAGATGCCAGCGACATTACCTTTGCAGATGGCATTTTCCGCGCTGGTACGAGCAACCGAACCATGACGATAGACGATGCGGTCAAGCAGTTTTCCGCTGAGCTTAACGTCAACGCCAAATACACGTCCAAACACCCGACATACCCCAATGGGTGCCACATTTGTGAAGTCGAAATCGATCCGGAAACGGGCGTGGTCAATGTCGATCGCTACGCAGCCGTTGATGATTTCGGCAAACTGCTTAATCCGCTGTTGGTCGAAGGCCAAGTGCATGGGGGTATTGCGCAAGGCCTCGGCCAGGCCCTGCTCGAGGAGTGCATCTATGAAGAAGGAACAGGCCAACTGCTGTCGGGGTCGTTCATGGACTACTGTATGCCCCGGGCCGATGACATGCCTTTCGTGACATTTGCCAACCTTGAGGTCCCAAACCCAAATAATCCCTTGGGCGTAAAAGGCTGCGGCGAAGCCGGCACCATTGGCGCGAAACCAGCTGTGGCAAACGCAGTCCTAGACGCACTCGCAAGCCGCGGCATAACAAACGCACAAATGCCATTTACGCCGCAAAAAGTCTGGGCGTTGCTAAACGGTCCAGACGCCGTCGCAGCGCAATAGACTAGTCCTGTGAATCACTCAGATTGATGGGTATAGTTTAGTGAGTTTTATCCGTGCGTCGTTGTTTGTGAACTGCCAGTTTGCGATGCACTGTTTATTGTTTCGCTCTTTGGTCCAGGCGGCAATGTCGGCTGCCAAT